>NZ_JALEGG010000266.1 GCF_022763525.1 Acidovorax sp. | reverse complement strand
CGGCGGTCTGCGGCGTTGCGGCGCTTGTGGATAGCCGAGCTATCCACTGCGCACCGCGCCTAGCACCCCATCCCGGCAAGGCGCTTGCGCGACCCCGAAAAGACCTTGAGCAGGTTCTCCCCCCTGACGCGCTGCGCGCCCTCCCCCCTGGGGGGGCCACCAGTGGCCTGGCCGAGCCAGTTCCACGGTGGCACTGGTCTTTTTGGCTGCGACCGTTTCTAGGGTCAATGCGCTGGGCAAGCGTCTGGCTCAGGCAATGCAACATCAAAAACAATAGCTGCTTGCGCTGGTTTCTCAATGGTTTGAGGTTCTTTTCCACCTTAAACCTAAGAGAAACCAGCGCAAGCAGCTATCTTTTTTTGAGGGTTCAACCGGCCGATTTGTAGATGCGAGCCACGCCGGGTTTGCCGGGCTGGGCGCCGCGGCCGTCGCCGTAGGTGGTGGGGGTGCCAGCCTGGGGCACCAGGCCGGCGACCTGGCGGTCGGCGTTCACCGAGAGGCGCGCCAGGCTTTCGCGGTGCACGGCGAGCATGTCGTCGATGGCGCGGATGCGTTTTTGCAAGGGGGCCGGCAGGGGCTGGCCGCGGGGGGAGGCTTGCTCCAGCAGGCGTGCAAAATGGGCCGCTGCGTCCCGCAGGGCCACGCTGTGCTTTTCGAGGGCTTGGGGATCTGCCGCCAGCATTGCGGCGGAGACTTTTTCGATCAGCTGCTCAACGGCAGCCAGGGATTCTTCCAGGGACATGGCGCATTGTGGGGTGGAGAGCGCCAGCCTGCCAAGAGACAAAGATACGAAGGAGATTAACCGCGGGAGCGGGACAGGATTTCCTGGGCGTTGGAGAGCATTTTGTCGGCAACCGCCTCGGCATCCACCGAGAACGTGCCGTTTTCAATGGCCTCGCGCACGGCCTTGACCTTGCCGGCGTTGAAATCTGCGTTGGGGCGGGAGGTAGGGTCCAGCGCGCCGCGCGCTGCCGTGGACACGGTGACGGGCACACCGGCGGTTGACACGGCCGCAGCGTCTTTGTCGGCTCCTTCAGCAGCGCTTGCGGCAGGACTTTTGGCTTGCTTGGCAAGCCCCGTCTGCGCCAAGGCGCCCGGGAGTTCCGGTTTTTGACCAATCTTCATCGCTCTCTCCACCACCCCGTGTGATGTGGGGCACAGTAGCAATGTTTTCGACCCATTTAGCCCGGACTTTAGTCATTTATCGCCAGAGCGTCATCACAACGTGACAACCACCGTCCCAGAATCACTCACAGTTCCGCTAACGATCTTTCCATTATCCATGCGGATGCGAACAATCTGGCCCACGGCCCCGGCGGACATGGCCTGCCCCGCCGAACTCACTGCGTAGCCCGGGCCCTGGGCAACCACCTTGACCTGGGCGCCTGCGCGAAAGAGCTGAGGGGGGCGCACCATGCTCTGGCGCAGGGCCTGGCCCGCGGCCAACTGGCGCGCGGCCACCTGGCCTACCCACATCTCCGGGTTGGCCATCACCGCCGCAGACTCCTCGGCCCAGTCGACTTCGGCCTCGGTGGCGTCGTTGGCGGTCAGCACCGCGCCGGGTGCCACCGGGGCGTTCAGAACCCAGGCTGGGCCAAAGGCCTTGACAGTTACCGGCAGGTAGACGTTCCACGCAGTCGGTCCCTCCACGCAGCGCAGCCCCAGCCGGGTGCGGCCCCAGAGCCGCGCCCCGGGAGGCAGATAGGGCTCGATGCGCGCACAGGGGGCCAGCCGCAGCCGCGGATCCAGCGCGCCCACACTCACCTCCATGCGCAACGGCAGGCCGGCCGCCTGGTTGCGCGCCATGGCGTCGTCGAGCCAGCGCTGGGTGAGCGCACCCAGGCCCGGCACGGGATCGGCTCCCACCTGCGCCTGGGCGAGGGCGGTGCCCCCGCCACCGGCCAGTGCCAGGCCCAGCACCGCGCCCTGCAGGCAGCGCATGGCGACCGTGCGCGCTGCAACGGGCAGACGGCGCGGCAACGGGGAGACAAACGAAGGGGTGGTGGGGCTTGACGGCATGGGGCCTCCTGGGCGTCACGTCTGGCCGCAACGGGCGGCAAAGGCTATTTCACGACTGGAACTATAGGCAGGCGGGCGCACCGCAAAACCGCGAACTGCGCACCCATTTCCGCGTTCTTCGCGCTTTAGAAAAAAACGGCGGCTTTCACAATCGAACCACGCCGGAAACCCCCACCGGCGCCTATTGCAACCCAGGGTGTGAGGCAACCATGCTTGACAAGATGACCAACCGGCTGGACTTTCACGGCAACGCGCTGCTGCTGCGTGCCGAGCGCCAGCGCGCCATCGCCAGCAACATCGCCAATGCCGACACCCCGGGCTATGTGGCACGCGACTTCAGCTTTGCCGACGCGATGCGCGAAGCCACAGGCGCCAGCTCGGGCGTGACGCGCATGGCCACCGGCGGCTCGGTGGGCACCTCCGGCATTGCACCGGCCAAGGGCACCACCGACCCGCGCCACATTCCGCTGCCCGCGGCCACCACCGGCACCGGCGCGCCCGGCACGCTCGGCTATGCCGTGCAGACCCAGCCCAGCCTGGACAACAACACGGTGGACCTGGACCGCGAGCGCGCCAACTTTGTCGACAACGCCGTGCGGTACGAGGCCACGCTGCGCTTCATCAACGGCAACGCCAAAACCATGCTCAGCGCGATCCAGGGCCAGTAACGCCGCCCCTTGCAGCGCAGAAAGCGAGTCTTCCCATGTCCATGTTCTCCATCTTCAGCGTCTCGGGCAGCGCCGTCAGCGCGCAATCGCAGCGGCTCAACGTGGTGGCCAGCAACCTGGCCAACGTCGATGCCGTGGCAGGCCCCGATGGCAAGGCGTACAAGGCCCGCCAGGTGGTGTTCCAGACCGCGCCCATGGGCGCCGAAAGCTCGGCCGGCGTGCGCGTGGCCGCCATCAGCGAGAACGACACCCCGGGGCGCCGCGTGCACGACCCCAGCCACCCGTCGGCGGACGCCGAGGGCTATGTGACGCATTCCAACGTGAACGCGGTGGAGGAGATGGTCAACATGATTTCGGCCTCGCGCTCCTACCAGAACAACGTCGAGGTCATGAACACGGCCAAGTCGCTGCTGCTCAAGACCCTGCAGATGGGCCAGTAACTTCAGGAAAGCAATCACCATGATTTTCAGCGCCACCAATGCCCCCTCGGTGACCGACGCCACCGGTACCAAGGCCAACGCCGCCACCGATCCCGCGGCCGCGCAGGACCGCTTCCTGAAGCTGCTCGTCGCGCAGCTGAACAACCAGGACCCAATGAACCCGCTGGACAACGCGCAGATGACCTCGCAGATCGCGCAGATCAACACCGTGACCGGCATCCAGCAGCTCAACCAGACCATGGCCAGCATGGCCACGCAGTTCAATTCGCTGCAGGTGATGCAGGGCACGACACTCATCGGCCGCAATGTGATGACCGAGGGCTCGACCCTGGCCGTGGCCGACAAGGTGGGCAAGGGCGGCTTCGAGCTTGCCTCGCCCGCCACCAGCGTGAAGGTCGATGTGCTCAACGCCAGCGGCCAGGTGATCGAGACCGTGGACCTGGGTGCCAAGGCCGTCGGCCGCCACACGTTCGAATGGGATGCCAGTGGCTACACCGGCTCCGCCGAGGGCCTGCAGTTCCGCATCACGGCCGCCAATGGCTCGACCAAGATCGACAGCACGTCCCTGGCCCTGTCCAAGGTGACGGCTGCAGGCGCCGAAGACGGCCAGCTCAAGCTGACGCTGGCCAACGGCAAGACCATCAGCTACAGCGACATCAAGGCCCTGGTGTAACCGCCGGCCGACTCCATCTCAGCCCCCATCAGGAGAACACCATGAGTTTTCAACAAGGCCTTTCGGGCTTGAACGCCGCCAGCAAGAACCTGGACGTCATCGGGCACAACATCGCCAACTCCAACACCGTCGGGTTCAAGGCATCGCGGGCCGAGTTCGCTGAAATGGTGGCCTCCGCCATCGGCTCGGCAGGCGGGTCCAACGCGGGCATCGGCGTGGAAGTCGCGGCCGTGGCGCAACAGTTCACGCAGGGCAACCTCACGATCACCGGAAACAGCCTGGACGTGGCCATCAACGGCAACGGCTTCTTCACACTCACGCTGCCTGACGGCACGCCCGCCTACACCCGCGCCGGCAATTTCAAGCTGGACAAGGAGGGCAACATGATCACGAACGACAACGCGAACGTGATGGGCTACCCCGTGGATCCGGTCACGGGCCTGCGCTCGGGTACCGACCCGATCCCGATGGTGTTCCCGACCTCCGAGCCCATCCCCGCCAAGCAGACCACGACCATCACGGCCGCCTTCAACCTGCCCGCGACGGCCACCGATGCGGCCGGAGACCCCACCGCCACGCCGCCCATCCCGGCCACGCCCCGGGCCACCTACGGCACGTCCATCAATGTGTTCGACAGCCAGGGGGTTGCCAAGCCGGTGAACCTGTACTTCCAGAAGACAGCCACCGACAACACCTGGGACGTGTACGACCAGCTGGACGACCCCACGGCCGTTCCACCCGTGGTCGCCACCCCCATTGGCCAGATCACCTTTGACAACAACGGCGCCATCACCGGCCCGGTGGCCACGCCTCCCGCCACGGGCTTCGCGCTCACGCTGAGCGTGAACCCGACACCGCCCAACCCCAACAACCTGCCCGTCTTCCCAGTGTCGGTGAACCTGGACAAGGTGTCGCAAAGCGGCAAGAAGTTCTCGGTCTCCAACCTGAGCCAGGACGGCTACACCACGGGCGAGCTCACCGGCATCAACATCGAGAACAACGGGATGATCATGACCCGTTACTCCAATGGCGTGACCCGCGCGGAAGGCCAGCTGGCGCTGTCGAGCTTCCGCAACACGCAGGGCCTGGCGTCGGTGGGCGGCAACAACTGGGTCGCCACGTTCGAATCGGGCCAGCCCGTGGCCGGCACGGCCACGGATGGCAACTTCGGCTCGCTGCGCTCGGGCGCGCTGGAAGACTCCAACGTGGACCTCACGGCCGAGCTGGTCAACATGATGACCGCCCAGCGCTCCTACCAGGCCAACGCCCAGACGATCAAGACGCAGGACCAGGTGATGTCCACCTTGGTGAACCTGCGCTGACGAGGGCACCGTTTCAAGCATAAACAGCCCCTAGCGCTTATTCACCGGGCGCGAGCAGCTATCAAAACAGAAGCAACCGGAAGACCCAGCCATGGACCGCATCATCTACACCTCGATGACGGGCGCGAACGCCGCCGCCCACCGTCAGGCCGTGTTGTCCAACAACCTGGCCAACGCCTCCACGCAGGGGTTCCGCGCGGAGATGTCCACCTTCCGGTCCGTGCCGATCCAGGGCGAGGGCTCGACCACCCGCGTGTTCGCGCTCGAGGCCACCTCGGGCCACGTCAACACGCCTGGGCCCGTGCAGCGCACCGGCCGCAACCTGGACGCCATGGCCATTGGCAACGCGTGGTTTGCCGTCCAGGGGCTGGACGGCACCGAGGCTTACACCCGCGCGGGCACCTTCGAGGTGTCGGCCGCCGGCCAATTGCTCACGCCCACGGGCCTGCCTGTGCTGTCCGACGGCGGCGCCCCCATTGACGTGCCGCCCGGCGCCGAGGTGTCGCTGGGCTCGGACGGCACGGTGACGGCCAAGGCCGCCGGCCAGCCGGCGCAGGCCATCGGCCGCCTCAAGCTGGCGACGCCCACGGCGGAAGACCCGCTCAAGCGCGGCGACGACGGACTGTTTCGCACCACCTCGGGCGACCCGATTCCGAACGACGCCAACGCGCGCATGCTGGCCGGGGCCGTAGAAGGCTCCAACGTGAACCCGGTGGAGAGCATGGTCGGGATGATTGCCGCATCGCGCCAGTTCGAGCAGCAGATGCGCCTGTTGCAGACCGCCGAGACCAATGACAAGACCGCCAGCCAGTTGCTGAGCATGAACGGTTGATGCCGCCTACCCCGCCGCATCGCCAAAAGGACGCACCATGATCAACTCCCTCTGGATCGCCAAGACCGGCATGTCTGCCCAGCAGACGCAGCTGGATGTCATCTCGCACAACCTGGCCAACGTCTCCACCACGGGCTACAAGCGCAACAACGCGGTGTTCGAAGACCTGATCTACCAGAACCTGCGCCAGGTGGGTGCCAACACCACCGAGCAGAACCAGCTGCCCACCGGCCTGCATCTGGGCCTGGGCGTTCGCACGGTGGCCACCAGCCGCAACTTCGTGCAGGGCAGCCTGCAGGAGTCGAAGAACAGCCTGGACGTGGCCATCAACGGCAACGGCTTCTTTGAAGTGACCATGCCCGACGGCACGCTGGGCTACACGCGCGACGGCTCCTTCCAGGTGGATTCGCAAGGCCGCCTTGTCACCTCCAGCGGCCTGCCCGTGGCCAACGGCATCACCATTCCCGCCAACGCCACCAGCGTCACCATCAGCGCCGATGGCGTGGTGTCCGCCACCGTTCAGGGCAACACCCAGCCCCAGCCCCTGGGCAACCTGGCGATGTCGGCCTTCATCAACCCCGCCGGCCTGGAGCCCATCGGCCAGAACCTGTTCAAGGAGTCGGCCGCCTCGGGCCAGCCCCAGCAGGGCACGCCCGGCACCAACGGGCTGGGCATCCTCAAGCAGGGTTTTCTGGAAGCCTCCAACGTGAACGTGGTGGAAGAGCTGGTCACCATGATCCAGGCGCAGCGCGCCTACGAAATGAATTCCAAGGCCATCCAGACCTCGGACCAGATGCTGGCCAAGCTCAGCCAGCTGTGACCCCGACCCCGACGATATTTGCGACGACAGGAGCTTTTGCCATGCCGCAGTTCACCCGCCTTCTTGCCCTGCCCGCCGCCGTCGGTGCGCTGCTGCTCACCGGCTGCGCCACGATGTCGCCGCCGCCGCCCGTGGACATCCTGCCCACCACCGCGCCCCCGCTGGCCGCAGCGCCGCGCACGCCCCCCCCCGTGACCGGCGGGCTCTTCCACCAGGCCAGCTACCGGCCCGCGTTCGAAGACCGCCGTGCCCGCATGGTGGGCGACAACGTGACGGTCATGATCGTCGAGAACGTGACCGCCAGCCAGAAGTCCTCGTCCACGGTGGACCGCACCTCCGAGGCCTCGGCCGGCATCACCAATCTGCCGTTCGTGAAGAACTCGCTGGCGGACAAGACCAAGCTGGGCGCGGGATCGGAAAGCACTTTCTCGGGCAAGGGCGGCACCGAAAGCGCGAACACCTTCACCGGCTCGATCACCACCACCGTGGTGGACGTGCTGCCCAACGGCCACCTGGTGGTGACGGGCGAAAAGCAGATCGGCGTGAACCAGAACGTGGACGTGCTGCGCTTCTCGGGCACCATCGACCCGCGCGCGCTGCAGCCGGGCAGCATCGTCAACTCCACCCAGGTGGCGAACGTGCGCGTCGAGTCGCGCGGCCGTGGCGCGCAAAGCGAAGCGCAGGCCATGGGGTGGATGAACCGGTTCTTCAACACCATCACACCGTTCTAGAGCGCTGGACCGGATACGCGCGGAACCCGACCTGAACCGTTCGGGCTGAGCCTGTCGAAGCCTTGCGCGGCGCTAGGGCAAGCTCAGGTCGCGCCGGTATTCGCGACCTTCGCGCACTGATGACGGCAGCGGGTCACACGCCAACGTTCGCTGCATTATTGATAGCTGCCAGCGCTTTACAGCAAAGCGCTGCGACCACTTTTTATCCATATTTTCTGTCGCCCCGCCCCGGCATTCCAGACGGGCACCCTGCGCACCGCCGGCCATTTGCCACCCGCCCCGAGAACCCCCCCAATAAGCCGGTGAACCCGCTTCTTTTTGGGTTTTAGTTCTTGGCCAGGCCGCCCACAATCGGTGCCATGAAAGCCTTGTCCCCCTCCCTCTTTTTGCGTTCTTCGCGCGTGCTGTGGCTGTTGCTGGCCCTCGCGGCCGCGGGTGCGGCGCTGCCTGCGCACGCGCTGCGCATCAAGGAAGTGGCGGCGGTGCAGGGCGTGCGCAGCAACCAGCTGACGGGCTACGGACTGGTGGTGGGCCTGGACGGCACGGGCGACCAGACCACGCAGATGCCCTACACCACGCAGGCCATGTCCAACTACCTGCAGCAAATGGGCATCAGCCTGCCGCCCGGCACGGCGAACCAGCTGCAGCTCAAGAACGTGGCCGCCGTGATCGTCACTGCGCAGCTGCCCGCGTTTGCGCAACCCGGCCAGATGATCGACGTGAGCGTCTCGTCGATGGGCAATGCCAAGTCGCTCAAGGGCGGCACCCTCATCGTGACGCCGCTGCGCGGTGCCGATGGCGAGATCTACGCCCTGGCCCAGGGCAACCTGGTGGTGGGCGGCGCGGGCGCATCGGCCGGCGGCAGCAAGGTGCAGATCAACCACCTGAGCGCCGGCCGCATCCCGCAGGGTGCCCAGGTGGAGCGCGCTGTGCCCACGCCGCTCAACGAAGGCGACACGATCAACCTGGGCCTGAACGCCTCGGATTTCCAGACCGCGCGCCGCGTGGCGCAGGCCATCAACACCAAGCTGGGCAATGGCCTGGCCACGGCGCTGGACGGCCGCACGGTGCAGGTGCGCGCGCCGCTCGATCCCGGCGCCCGCGTGGGCTTCATCGCGGACCTGGAGGAGCTGCCGCTGGAATCGTCCACACCCTCGGCCAAGGTGGTCATCAACGCGCGCACCGGCTCGGTGGTGCTGAACCAGTCCGTGACGCTGGGCCCCTGCGCCATCGCGCACGGCAACCTGTCCATCACCATCAGCTCCACGCCGGTGATCAGCCAGCCCGCGCCGCTGTCGCAAGGGCAGACCGTGGTGGCGCAGCAAAGCGACATCCGCATCAATCAGGAGCCGGGCAACATCATCCAGATGCCGCCGTCGCCTCAACTGGCCGACGTGGTCAAGGCCCTGAACACGCTGGGCGCCACGCCGCAAGACCTGCTGGCCATCCTGCAAGCCATCAAGGCGGCCGGCGCGCTCAACGCCGAACTTGAAGTGATCTGACCTGGGGAGCGACCATGGCCCTCACCCTGCCCTCCTCCGGAACCACCACCAGCCCGTCCAACGCGCTGGCGGTCGACATCCGCTCGCTCAATGCGCTGAAGTACGACGCGGGCACGGCCAACAACGCCCAGACCACGCGCGAGGTCGCCAAGCAGTTCGAGTCGCTGTTCATGCGCGAGCTGATCAAGAGCATGCGCGACGCCACGATGAAGTCCGGCCTCATGGAAGGCGAGCAGGCGAACTTGGGGCAGGACATGCTGGACCAGCAGCTCTCGGTGAGCATGTCGGGCCAGCAAGGCGGACTCTCGGAAGCGATTGCCCGCCAGCTCTCGCGCCAGATGGGCGGGGCAGATGCCAACTTTTCAGTGCCTTCCACGCTCAGCTTGCCGCGGGCGCTGCCGCGCGCCGCAGCCGGCCCCGCGCCGGCCGAGGCCACCCTGCCGGTCCCCAAGGGCCGCGAGGGCTTTGTGCAGCACCTCTCCGGCACCGCCGAGCGGGTGTCGCGCGAAAGCGGCATTCCCGCGAGCTTCATGCTGGGTCAGGCCGGCCACGAAACGGGCTGGGGCAAGAGCGAGATCAAGCACAAGGATGGCTCCAACTCGTTCAACCTCTTCGGCATCAAGGCCGGCAAGGGCTGGACGGGCAAGGTGGCCGAGATCACCACCACCGAATACATCAACGGCAAGGCCCAGAAGGTGACGGCCAAGTTCCGCGCGTACGACTCGTACGAGGACTCGTTCCGCGACTACGCCCGCCTCATCAAGGAAAGTCCGCGCTACGAGAGGGCCGAATCCGTCGCCCAGTCCGGCTCGGCCATGGCGTACGCCTCGGCACTGCAAAAAGCCGGGTATGCCACCGACCCCGAATACGCCAAGAAGCTTGGCGGGGCCATCAACAGCGTGGTGCGCACCTTGCGGGAACAGGCATGATGTCCCCCCTGAGCCGCTATCGCGCCCTCCCCCCAAACGGGGGACGCACCCAGTGGCCTGGCCAAGCCAGTTCCACGGGTGCGCTGGTATGGGACGCGCCCTTCGCGAAGGTCAGTTCCCACGAAATGCGAGGTGAGTCATGAGCCTGCTCAACGTCGGCGCCCGAGCGCTGCTGGCCAACCAGGTGGCACTGCAGACGGCGGGCCACAACATTGCCAACGTCAACACGCCCGGCTATTCGCGCCAGACGGTGGTGCTCCAGACCGTGCAGGGCCAGTTCACCGGCGGCGGCTATATCGGCCAGGGCGTGGACGTGCAGACGATCCTGCGCAACCAGAGCGAACTGCTCACGCGCCAGTCGGCCGCGGCCGGCTCAACGCAGTCGGCCGACATCGTGCGGGCCGAGCGCCTGCGCCAGCTGCAAGAGGTCTTCAGCGGCGGCACGGCAGGCCTGGGCGCAGCCATCAACGACATGATGAACGCGTTCACCGACGTGGTGAGCGCACCCACCGACATCACGGCACGCACCGTGGTGCTCACGCGCATGGACGAGACCGCATCGCGCATGCGCTCGGCCGCCGACCGCATCGACGAGCTCCAGTACACCGTCAACGAGCAGCTGCAAAGCAGCATCAAGGCCGTCAACAGCCTGGCCGAGCAGATGGCCGCCATCAACGAGCAGATCGCCCGTGCCACAGGCAACGGCCAGACGCCCAACGACCTGCTGGACCAGCGCGACCAGATCATCCGCGACATCAATCAGTACGTTCAGACCACGCAGATTCCGGCCGACGATGGCACGGTGGGCCTGTTCGTTGCGGGCAGCCAGCCGCTGGTGCTGGGCACCACGGCCACCAGCCTGTCGGTCGACGACGCCACGGCCTTCCCGGGCAGCGGGCAGATCAAGCTGTTCTTCAACCGGCCCGGCGCGCCGGCCGTGGAAATGGACGAGAACGTGCTCGGCGGCGGCTCGATGTCGGGCCTGCTGCGCTTCAACAACAACGACCTGGCCGAAGGACGCAACCTGCTGGGCCGCATGGCCATGGCCATCGGCATGGCCATGAACGACCAGCACAACCTGGGCCTCACGCTCGACGGCGTTCCCGGCAAGGACCTGTTCGCCCTGCCCACGAGCATGCCGGGCCACACCAACGGAGCCGGCGTGGGCACCGTGTCGTTCACCGGCCCCACGCAGTTCGCAGCGTCCGACTATGAAATCCGCTTCACGACGGGCACGGCGGGCCAGGTGGTGCGGCTGTCGGACGGGCAAGCCACGCCGTTCACGGACGCGGCCAACCTGGCCACGCTGCAGATCGACGGGCTCACCTTCAACCTGACCACGCCAGGCAACCCGGGCGAGCGCATGCTGTTCAAGCCGTTCAGCACGGCAGCCGCCAACATCCAGTCGCTGGTGTATTCGCCGCGCGACCTGGCGGTGGCCAACCCCATCAATGCGGCCATGGGCACCTCCAACGGCGGCACGATGCAGCTGGCCAGCCTGAAAGCCACGGGCCTGCCCAATCCGCCCGGCCTGGTGCTGCCGCCCAACGCCAACCCGGCCGCCGTTCCCCCCATCCTGGGCGGCATCCAGCTGCAATTCACGGCCGGCCCGCCCACCACCTACGATGTGCTGGACCGCGGCACGGCGCCGCCCACCACCCTGGCCGCGGCGCAGCCCTACACCTCGGGCGTGCCCATCTCCATCAACGGCTGGGAGATCAAGCTGCAGGGTTCGCCCAATACCGGTGACACCGTGGTGATCGGCAACGCGCTGGATCCGCAGTACGGAGACAAGTTCACGCGCAACTCGGGCAACGCGAGCGCGATGATGGGCCTGCGCGACGTGAAGATGTTTGACGAGTCCACGCTCGCGGACGGCTACGCCGGGGCCATGGCCCAGGTGGGCACCCGCACGCAGAGCGCGCTCTTCGCGGCCGAGCTGTCCACCACCATCGCCGCCAACCTGGAGCGGGACCGCACGGCCGTCTCGGGCGTCAATCTGGACGAAGAGGCCGCAAGGCTGATCCAATACCAGCAGGCTTACCAGGCATCGTCCAAGATGATCCAGATCGCGCAGAACATTTTTGACTCGCTGATCCAGGGCATGGGCCGCTGACCCGGCGCACCCCACAGCAGCTAGGAGTTCGACATGAGCACCAACATTTACCGCCTTGGCACGGCCAACATGTACGACAACGCGCTGCGCAACCTCGGCACGCGCCAGACCAACCTGTCGAACCTGCAAGAGAACCTCACCTCCGGCAAGCGCGTGGTGCGGGCCAGCGACGACCCGGTGTCCGCCGCCCAGGCCGAGCGTGCCATCACCCGGCTTTCGCGCATCCAGACCGAGCAGCGCGCGCTGGAAACCCAGCGCAACGCCATCGCGCAGGCCGAATCGAGCCTGGGCGATGCTGTGGCCCTGGTGCAGAACTTCCGCGAACTGGTGGTCCAGGCCGGCGACGGCAGCCTCTCGACGAACGACCGCAACACCATTGCCAACCAGTTGCAGGGCCTGCGCGAGCAATTGCTGGAAGTGGCCAACCGCAAGGACACCAACGGCCTGCCGCTGCTGGGCGCGCTCGGCAGCGCACTGGCGCCTTTTCTGGGCCCCCAAAGCACCGCGCCGGACTACAGCTTTGACGGATTGCCGGGCCAGGCAGCGAGCAACGGAACGGCCATCCCCGGCATGCTGGACGGGCATGCGGCTTTCATGTTTGACCCGCAGCGGGACGGCGTCTACACCGCGGGCGTGAGCGCCATCCCCTCCAGCCGCTTCCTCAACACCACGGCCATCAAGCCCGTGGACCCCAGCCTGGTGACCGGCGACAACTACACCATCACCTTCAGCGCCGTGGGCCCGGGTGCCACGCCCGGCACCACCACCGCCACCTACACGCTCACCAACACCACCACGGGCGCGGTCTCTGCGCCGGTGGTGGTGCCCGACTTTCCGTCCGACAAGCCGGTGACGATTTCCGTCACCGGCGTGCCCGGGCTCACGTTCGACATCAAGGGCAACCCCGACAATGGCGACACCATCACGCTGCAGCCGAGCGCCAGCCTGTTCAGCACGCTGGACAAGGCGATCCAGGGCATCCGCAGCGCCCCCAACAGCAGCACGGCGGCCCAGGCCGTCGGGCAGGCCCTGGGCAACATGGACATCGGGCTTGAACGCCTGCACAACATGCGCGGCTATGCGGGCGAGCTGCTCAACCGCGCCGACCGCATCACGGGCGATCAGGAAAAGCGCTCCATCCAGCTCGAAGGCGACCGCTCGCGGGCCGAGGATCTCGATATGATCAAGGGCATATCGGATTTCCAGAACCAGCAGGTGGGCTACGAGGCCGCACTCAAGTCCTACGCGCAGGTTCAGAAGCTGTCCCTGTTCAATTTCATCAGTTGAGAACGTTGTTGCCCGGAACCTGCCTCTGGCTGCGTGACACCACCCCGCCGGCCGCAGGCCCCGCCACATTGCCCGAGAGCACATGGTCCAATCTGTCCTTGGCCGCCTGATCCTGGGCTACCGCCCGCTGTGGGGCCGCGCCCGCAAGCTTGCCGGCATCCAGCTGTTCGTGCACGGCGACGCATCGGGCATGGTGGACACCGCCCACCTGCTGCGCACGCTGCAGGAGCTGTGGTCGGCCAGCTCGCCCCCGGTGCTGCTGTCGCCCCAGAACCACCAGCTGCTGTGCGACATGCTCGAGAACGCACCCCGTGGGTCCCCGTGGATCGAGGTGCGTGGCAGCTGGCTGTCCGACTCCGCCATCTTCGCCCGCGTGAAGGCCGCGCACCAACGGGGCCTCAAGCTGGTCTGGCGCGGCGAACTGGGCCGCCTGCCTGAGCCCGAGGTGGCCCAGTGCTTTGACAACAGCCTGCTGACCTTGCGGCCGGAGGATGCCGTGGCGGCGCTCAAGGCCGCCCCCGCCCGCCCGGGGGCTCCCGCCCCCGCGCAGCGCCCCGTGGCCAGCCCTGTGCTGGCCGGGCAGATGTATGAGAACGTCGCCAGCCGCGCGCTCATGGAGCACTGCCTCGATCAGCACAATGCGCTGGCGCTGGCCGGCTGGCCCACGGAAGACGTGCTCTACAGCCTGCGGCACCAGCCCCAGCAGCCCTCGCACGCGGTGATCTTCAAGCTCATGAAGGCCATCGACGATGAGCAGTCGCTGGAGACCTTCGAAGACATCCTGGGCCAGGACCCGATCCTGGCCTACCGTTTCATGGTCTACACCAATTCGGCGGCTCTCGGCCTGCGCACCGGTATTGATTCCTTGCGCCGCGGCCTGGTGATGATGGGCTATGGCTCGATCAAGCGCTGGCTTTCCGACCAGCTGCCGCACGCCAGCAACGAGCCCAACATGCAGCCGGTGCGCGAATCCATGGTGATGCGTGCCACCCTCATGGCGCATTTGCTGGACGCAGGCATCGAGAACGACCTGCGCCGCGAGATCTACCTGTGCGGGCTGCTGTCGCAGCTCGACGATCTGCTGGGCGAGCCGCTGGGCACCATCCTGCGCCGCCTGCCCCTGTCCGAACGCATCTACGACGCCACGGTGCTGCGCACCGGCCCCTACGCGGGCGGCTTGCAGATGGCCTGCGCCCTGGAAACCGAAGACGCCAGCGCCATCCGCAGCCTGTGCGAGACCTACGAAATGGACATCGAGGAAGTCAACCGCGCCCTGCTGCGCGTGCTGGCGGATCTGGAAGTAGAGCGAAGGTAACGGTAGCCCCCCGACCCGCTTCGCGTCTTCCCCCAGACGGGGGACGCCACCAGCGGCCTGGCGGAGCCAGTTCCGCGGTGGCACTGACTAGGCACGCGCCAGTTCTTACGGACAGCCCCTGGGGGCGCCGGGTTCAGCACCCTCTTGCTGACTCCCCGCACTCACCGCATCTGCTCATCCCGCACCCGTGCGAACGTCTTCCAGAACGCGGCCTCCTGCGTGGTGGCGAAGTTGATGCGCATGAGGGTGCTGGGCTTGCGCTCGGCGTGGAACAAGGCGCCCGGCGCCAGCAGGTAGCCTTCGTCGAGCATGCGCTGCGATAGCGCGTCCGTATCCACCCCTGTCTCCACCCAGCCAAACAGTCCGACGGGCTCGGCCGCGAAAGTGCAGCCTGCACCCAGCGCCAGCTTCACACTGCGAGCCCGCGCAGCATCCAGCCGCGTGCGAATGCGCTCGGCGTGGCGGCGCAGCTGGCCTTGCTCGATGCACAGGGCCAGCGCCTTTTCCAGCAGCGCGGGCGTGGTCAGCGTGGCCAGCAGCTTGGTATCGAGCAGTTGCTCCACCAGTGCGGAGGGGGCGGCCATGAAGCCGATGCGCCAGTTGGGCGCAAGGATTTTGGCAAAGCCGCTCACGTAGATGGTGCGCGAGAGGCCGTCGAGCGACGTGAGGCGCGTGGCATGTTCGGGTGCGATGTGACTGTAGGTGTCGTCCTCGACGACATGGAAGTTGTACTGGTTGGCCAGCTGCAGGATGCGGTGCGCGCTGCCCGGCGAAAGGCAGTAGCCCGTGGGGTTGTGGAACACGCTCACGCTCACGTAGAGCTTGGGCTGGTGGGCCTCGCAATAGCGGGCCATCACCTCCAGGTCTGGTCCATCGGCGCGGCGGGGCACGGGCAGGATGCGCATGCCCAAGGCCGCCAGCCGCGCAAATTCCACGGCCCAGCCGGGTTCCTCCACCATCACCGGGTCGCCGGGGCGCAGCAGCGTGCGGCTCACGATGTCGAGGGCATGCGTGGCGCCCACGGTGGTGATGATCTGCTCAGGTGCGGCGTGCACGTTCAGCGTGGCCAGCTTCTTCGACAGCACGCGCCGCAGGCCGACATCGCCCAGGGGCTCACCGTACTGCAGCGAAAAATCATTCAATGCGCGGGTGCTGGTCACCTTGCGCACGGCAGCGGGCATGAAGGTGGACTCCAGCCACGAAGGAGGAAAAACGCCCATGCCGGGCTGCGGTTTGTCGCTGATCTTGTGGAACATGCCGCGGATGAGCGCGGTGGCGTTGACGGGCGGCGCCCCTCGCGCTGCACCGCGCCCCGCCCCCCGTGCGGCGAACCAGTGGGCCGTGCTCCAGTTGCCCATGGCCTGCTCCACGTCGTGGCTTCCTGCTCCGACCTCCTCGGGCGGCCTCTCCGCCGGGCCGGGAGGCATCTCGCGCACGAAGAAGCCCCGGTTCTTGCGCGCCTCGACCAGCCCCTGCGCCAGCAGCTGGTCATAGGCGGCCACCACGGTGGACGGGCTCACGCCGTGCTGCTGCGCGCACTGCCGCACCGAGGGCAGGCGCGCCCCAGGCGCGAGCAGGCGGTTGCGGATGCGCTCGCTGAAACGTGCGGACAACTGCTCGGTCAGCGACTGGGCGGTGGTTTTCATCAACATGGAAATATCCCGGGTGTACTGTCACGCGAACCAATACAGATTACGAACTGCGCTGCCGAACTGTACTGGTGGTGTACTGAAACTGAAGATTACATTGAAGCCCATACCTTGACAAGAATTCTCCCGGCGCCACCCCGACCCGCTCCATGACCGCCCCTGAACTGACCGCCCTGCTGCTGTTCTGCACCGCGATGAGCTTTTCGCCGGGGCCCAACACCACGCTGTCCACCGCGCTGGCGGCCAACCTGGGCTTGCGCCGGGCCCTGCGCTTTTGCATCGCGGTGCCCACGGGCTGGACGCTGCTCATGCTGGGCAGCGGCCTGGGTCTGGGCGCGCTGATCACCGGTGTGCCCGCCCTGCGCTGGAGCGTGACGCTGGCGGGCGTGGCCTACATGCTGTGGCTGGCTTTCAAGCTCAGCCGCGCAGGCCAGCTCACCGAAGTGGATGGCAGCCGCCTGAACGTGACCTTCTGGCAGGGCGTGGGCCTGCAATTCGTGAACATCAAGGCCTGGATGCTGGCACTCACGCTCAGCGCGGGCTGGGTGGTCAACGCGGCCGGACAGCCGGCCGCCAACCCGGGCGAGCGCCTGGCGATCATCTGCGCCGTGATGATGGCGTTCGCGTTCACCAGCAATTTTGTCTATGCGCTCGTGGGCTCGCTGCTGCGCCAGTGGCTGGCCCAGGGCCGCCGCCTGCTCTGGTTCAACCGCGCATTGGCCCTGGTGCTGGTGGTGACGGCCTTCTGGATGCTCACACTATGAACCCCGCACAGGAACGCGAAGCGCTGATCTGGGGCCTGGTGGGTGTGGCCCTGTTCGCAGCCACGCTCCCCATGACCCGGCTGGCCGTGGGCCCGGTGGAGGCGCCGCAGCTCTCGCCTTGGTTTGTCACCTTCGGCCGCGCCGCGGTGGCAGGGCTGCTGTCCGCCCTGTACCTTGCCTGGCAGCGCAGCCAGGGGCGGCTGAACGTGCCCGGCCGCGCGCAGTGGCCGCTGCTCGGTATCACGGCGTTCGGCGTGATCGTCGGATTCCCGCTGTTCCTGGCGCTGGCGCTGCGCTACGTGCCCAGCACGCACGGCGCAGTGGTCACGGCGCTGCTGCCGCTGTCCACGGCCGTGCTGGGCGCGCTGTGGTACCGCCAGCGGCCTTCGGTGGGCTTCTGGGCGTGCGCGGTCCTGGGCAGCGGTCTGGTGCTGGGCTTCATGGCCTGGCGCGCGGGCGGCTTTTACCTGGGCGCGGCCAACATCTATCTCCTCATCGCCATGACCACCGGCGCCTTCGGCTACATCGGCGGCGCGCGCCTCACGCCCAGCCTGGGCGCCGAGCAGGTGATTTGCTGGGTGCTGGCCTGCAGCTTGCCCCTGACGCTGCCGGTAGCCTGGTGGTTCGCGCCACCCGAGCCCGCAGCCATTGGCGCCATGGCGTGGGCGGGCTTCGCGTATGTCGCGCTGTTCTCGATGTGGATCGGCTTCTTCGCCTGGTACCGCGCGCTGGCGCTCGGCGCCGTGCGCGTGAGCCAGATCCAGCTGGTGCAGCCCTTCCTGAGCTTGCTGTTCGCCGTGCCGCTGCTGGGCGAGCAGCTGGATCTGGTCACGGTGGTCTTCGCACTGGCCGTCATCGCCACTGTTTTCGTGGGCAAGAAGATGCCCGTCCACCAGGGAGCCGCCGCATGACCATCGCCACCAAGACCATCACGCCCGAACAACGCCTCGCGCAGCTCGGCATCGTCCTGCCAGCGGTCTCGGTGCCGCGTGGCAACTTCGATGCGTACGTGCTGGACGGGGGCCTGCTGTACCTGTCCGGCAAGGGCTCGCCGCTGCGTGAAGACGTGGCCATCGTGCCCAAGGTGGGACGCGAGATCACTGCCGAAGAGGCCCGCCAGCATGCCCGCACCGTGGGCTTGCACCTGATCGCCACCATGCAGGCCGCGCTGGGCAACCTCTCGCGGGTGCGCCGCGTGGTGAAGGTGCTGGGCATGGTCAACGCCACACCGGACTTCATGCAGCACACCGAGGTTGTCAACGGCTGCTCGGACTTGCTGGTCGAGGTGTTCGGCGACGCCGGCCGTCACGCGCGATCGGCCGTGGGCGTGGGCTCGCTGCCGCGCGGCTTTGCGGTGGAGATCGAAGCCATTGTTTCCGTGAAGGACTGAACCGCCATGCAGATGAGCCACATCCCCTTTGCTACCACCGACTGGTCGTCCCTGCCCCGCGAGGAAAAGAGCGCGCAGGCTGGCCAAGCGTTCTGGCGCACCCAGCAGTTCGGCAACCTTCGCGTGCGCATGGTGGAGTACACGCCCGGGTATGTTTCCGACCATTGGTGCACCAAGGGACATGTGCTGCTGTGCCTGCAGGGCGAGCTGCATACCGAACTGGCCGATGGCCGGGTGTTCAGCCTCACGCCGGGGATGAGCTACCAGGTGGCTGACAACGCCGAACCGCACCGCTCCACGTCACCCAAGGGTGCCACGCTCTTCATCGTGGATTGAAGCGGCAAAACAGCAAATCCGACCAACACGGTATGAACGAGGGCCTGTGAAATACTCTGCGGAACAAGCGTTGCGGCAACTGCCCGGTCAGGCGGGGGAGCGGTTTGTGGAGCTCCTGCGCCACGGCACCATGCGCACCGAGCTGTATGCGCCTCGTGGTCACGACCCGCAGCAGCCGCACACGCAGGACGAGTTGTATTTCATCCAGCGTGGCAATGGAGAGTTCGTTCAGGGCGGCGAACGCCACCGCTTTGCAGCGGGAGACGCCTTTTTTGTACCTGCGGGACAGCACCACCGCTTCGAGAATTTTTCTGACGACTTTGCAACATGGGTAGTCTTTTGGGGACCGCCCGGAGGAGAACGAGAGTGAAACTGAACGACCTTCCACAGGCCAGCACCTGGACCCTGGCGCGCCGCGCCGAGCGCATGAACCCCTCGGTCATCCGCGAAATCCTCAAGGTCACCGAGAAGCCCGGCATCATCAGCCTGGCGGGCGGCCTGCCCTCGCCCAAGACCTTCCCTGTGTCGGCCTTTGCCGAAGCCTCGGCCGCCGTGCTGGGCAACGACGGGGCTGCGGCCCTGCAATACGCCGCCAGCGAGGGCTACGGTCCGCTGCGCCAGGCGATTGCCGACTTCCTGCCTTGGGACGTGAACCCCGACCAGATCCTGATCACCACCGGCTCGCAACAGGCGCTGGACCTGATCGCCAAGGTGCTCATCGACTCGGACAGCCGCG
>NZ_JALEGG010000033.1 GCF_022763525.1 Acidovorax sp. | reverse complement strand
GGATGTAGAAACGCCCCAGAACCCTTTCGGGCGCTGGGGCGCTTGCTGACTGGTGGCCTGGGGCGGAATCGAACCACCGACACAAGGATTTTCAATCCTCTGCTCTACCGACTGAGCTACCGGGCCTGAGCCTCAAATTATAACCAGAAAAATCGGGCTTTCTGGAAACCCTGTCAGAAATTATCGCGCCAGATCTAACCGCGCTTGCCCCGCCCGAGGTCAACGCCCAACTGCCGCAGCTTGCGGTACAGGTGCGTGCGCTCCAGGCCGGTCTTCTCGGCCACGCGGGTCATTGAGCCGCCTTCGCGGGCCAGGTGAAACTCGAAATAGGCCTTTTCAAAACCATCGCGCGCTTCGCGCAGCGGGCGGTCCAGGTCGAACCCCTGGTGTGCATGCGGGCCTGCGTCCGCAGTCACGGCAACGGTGGCTACCGCGGGCGCTTGCGCGAACGTGGTGTCGACCGGTGCATGCGCCGGAGCCGGTGCGGCGGCCGCGGGTGCCGTGGGATGCGCGGCATTGCGGGCCAGGCCCTGCTCCACCGCTTTGAGCAGTTTTTGCAGGGTGATGGGTTTCTCCAGGAACGAAAAGGCGCCGATGCGGGTGGCTTCCACCGCGGTGTCGATGGTGGCGTGACCGCTCATCATGATGACCGGCATCGTGAGCGTGCCGGCCGTGGCCCATTCCTTGAGCAGCGACACCCCGTCGGTGTCCGGCATCCAGATATCGAGCAGGACGAGGTCGTAGGTATTTCCTACCCGGGCGGTGCGCGCCTGCGTGGCGTTTTCTGCGAGGTCTACGCTGTGCCCTTCGTCGTTCAGGATTTCCGACAACAGATCACGAATGCCGAGCTCATCGTCGACCACCAGAATATTTGCCATGGGTATTGAAGCGCCTTCGAATGCTGCGAGGCAGTGTTGTTATCACACCACCGCTGGTTCAGGGGCGAATGATAACGACACTTGAGCCCCTTGGGCCACACCGTCTTCGACGCGGTTGGACAGGTCGATACGGGCCCCATGCTCGTCGGCAATCTTTTTGACCACCGCCAGACCCAGGCCAGTTCCCCGCGGCTTGGTGGTGACGTAGGGCTCGAACGCCCGCTGAAGAATGTGCGCGGGAAATCCTCCGCCGCTGTCAGACACGATCAGGCGCACGCGGCGCGAAGACTGGCTCCAGCGCGTGCTGATGCGCACTGGCGGCAGCGGCTGCCCGCTCGCGCCACGCGCTTGTTCGGTAGCGTCCTGGGCGTTTTGAAGCAGGTTGTGGACGACCTGGCGCAGTTGCTGCGCATCGCCCGCGATGGTGGGGCACTGCGGGTCCAGATCGGCTTCCACGCTCACGCGCGCGTTCTCTTCGCCATACAGGTGCAGCACGTCGCTTACCAAGGCATTGAGGTCCAGCACCTGCAGCTCCGCTGCCGGCAGGCGCGCATAGTCGCGGAATTCATTGACCAGGCGCTTCATCGCGTCGACCTGGTCCACGATGGTCTTGACGGACTTGGCCAGGACAGCCTGCTCGGGGCCGGGCAGCTTGCCGGAGAGCTTCATTTCGAGGCGCTCCGCCGACAGCTGGATCGGCGTGAGCGGGTTCTTGATTTCGTGCGCGAGACGGCGCGCCACTTCGCCCCAGGCCTGGGCACGCTGGGCAGAAACAATTTCCGAAATGTCGTCAAAAACCAACAGCCTGGAGGAATCCGGCAGCTCCGCACCGCGCGCGACGATGCTGGTGGCGTGTTGTCCGGCCCCGACCGACGACGCGTGCAGTTCGTAGGGCTGTTGCCAATGGTCCAGCCCATGGCGTTCGTGGTCCCCCAGAAAAGCATCGAACTGCTTCTGCACCGAGGCCGCAAACTGCTCCAGGCCCGGCACCTCCGACAGCGATCGCCCCTCATACACCGCCATCGGCGCGCGCAGGATGCGGGTAGCGCCGGGATTGGATGAATGGATCATGCCCTGTGCATCCAGCACGATCACCCCGGCCGTCAGGTTGTCGAGGATGGTTTGCAGGTTGGCCCGTGCCGCGTCGACTTCTCCCATGCTCAGCTCGACAGCCTGGCGCGCATCAGCGAGCTGCTGGGTCATGAGCGCAAACGACCGCGTGAGTCCGCCCAGCTCGTCCTTGCCCTGCAAGGCAGCCTTCGGACTCAGGTTGCCAGCGGCCACCTCCCGCACACCTTCGGCCAACACCAGCAGTGGCCGGGCCAGCTGGTTGCCCAGGAGTACGGCGAGCAGGACGGCACCAAACACCGCCAGGAACAGGCTCAGGGTGAGCGTGCCCACGTACATCCGCCGCAAGCCGCCCCGCGCCAGCGCGCGCTCCTGGTATTCACGATTGGCCTCCTGCACCGCAATGGCATTGGCCACCAGTGCGGGCGGCAGTGGCAGCGTAGCCTGCAGGTACCTCGGCTCCACCAGCAGACCCACGCTCGGGCTGCTGACGAGCACCAGCACCTTGACGCGCGCATTGCGGGCGGCGGCGGGGTCCGCAATGTCGTCCAGCCCTTCAATCTGGGCCGTGGCCCGCTGCTGCCGCACGGTGCGCAGCTGTGCGGCTCCGGGACGTTCCGGGTGGAGGCTGAAGCGCGACTGGCCCGCACTGGACACGGACTGGCCCGCCGCGTTCCAGAGCACGACATCGGTGGCACCGAGCTGTTCACGGATGCGCTCCAGCACGATGCCCGCAGCGGCGTCGGGCACCTGGGCCACCTGCGCGCTCGCGTTGCGGGTCTTGGCAGCCATGTCCGTAGCAAGCGAATCCAGCGACACCCGCGCCAGGTTGACCCCCGCCGACAGCGCGCCCTCGACCTTCACGTCGAACCAGCTTTCGATGGAGCGGGTGACGAACTGGTAGGAGACCACATAGATCAGCAACCCCGGCAGCAGGCCCACAAGCGCAAAGATGGCGGCCAGCTTGACCAGCAGCCGGCTGCCAAAGCGCCCCTTGCGCAGCCGCATGCCCAGCCGCACCGCCACCCAGACAAGCACGGCCAGCAACGCCACGGCCACCAGCACGTTCACCCCGAAGAGCCAGGCGTAGTTGCGTTCGTACAGCGCGCGGTTGTTGGTGGCCAGCGTGAGCAGGAAGAGCAGCACGAGCCCGATGGCGGCCATGATGGCTACGCCGACACCGACGGCCCAGCGCACGGCCCGCGACTGGCGGGCGCCAGCGTGTCCGGAAGCCGAGGGACCGGGCTGCGGCGCGGGGATGGGTCCGCTCACTTGGAG
>NZ_JALEGG010000265.1 GCF_022763525.1 Acidovorax sp. | reverse complement strand
TTTCAAAAAGAGGTGCGTCACTCACTTCACCACGGTGGCGGAGGTGATGGTGACGGGGGTAGTGGGCACGTTCTGGTGCGGGCCCTTGTTGGCAGTGGCCACGGCCTTGATCTTGTCCACCACGGCCGTGCCTTCGATCACCTTGCCGAACACGGCATACCCATGCCCGTCGGGGTTGGGAGCGTTGAGCATGGCATTGTCCTTCACGTTGATGAAGAACTGCGAAGTGGCCGAGTTGGGGTTACCCGTGCGCGCCATGGCGATCGTGTAGATATCGTTCTTGAGGCCGTTGTTGGCCTCCAGGGGGATGGGCGCGCGGGTAGGCTTGGGCTGCATGTCGGCCGTGAAGCCGCCGCCCTGGATCATGAAGCCGTTGATGACGCGGTGGAACACCGTGCCGTCGTAGTGCTTGTCGTTCACGTAGGCCAGAAAGTTCTCGACCGTCTTGGGCGCCTTGTCCGGGTCGAGCTGCACGACGATGTCACCCATCGAGGTGGCCAGCTTGACCTTGGGCGCGTCCTGGGCCTGCACGTTTGCTACTGAAAAAGTAGCTGCCAGCGCAATACTGGCAAGCGCCAGGGTCGAATTTCTTCTGGAAATCATCCAATCACTCCTTCGAAAAATATCTGCCACTGCTGCCCCCGGCGCGCCCAGTATTGGCGCTTGACGGGGCCGGTGCGGGCGCCTGCGGCGACCTCGCCGAACGTTACCACCATGGTGTCGGAAGAATCTGTCCAGCGCAGGTAAGACTTGTCTTTGAGGTGGAGTTCCCGCCCACGCAACGCACGGGCTTCAGCCTCCAGCACCTGGCTCCACTCGGCCAGCGGCTTCTTGCGGGAGCTTTGGAAGTCGGGGGCGTAGAAGCTCAGCAGGCGTTTCATGTCGCCCTCGGTCTTGGCTGTGCGCCATGCGTTGAGGACCGCCTCGAAGGTGGAGCGCTCCGCCTGCACGCTGTGGGGTGCCACCCAGTGCAGCTGGCGCGCGATGACCACCGGTGTGGAGCGCGGCTCCACCGTGTGCAGGATGCGTTCCAGATCGGGATTGGCGAGCACCAGGCACCCATCAGTGGACAGTGGCGCGCGCGCGAACTGGTCCGGCGGCGTGCCGTGCAGCCAGATGCCGCCGCCCGTTTTGCCCCGGCTCTGGTCCAGGGGGTTGGGGTAGTTGATGGGCAGTGCGCCCGCGCCGTAGAAGTCCTTGAGCGTGGCGGGGTCGAGCCGGCTGGTGATGAAGTACACGCCCAGAGGAGTGCGCTGATCGCCTTCGATGCCTTTTTCGATCCCCAGCTTGCCTACCGAAGCGTAGTAGTCCGCCACCAGCACCAGGCCTTTGGCCGTATTTTCGAACAGGTACAGGCGCGAGCGCGAGGCGTCCACCGCGATGGCGTGCCGGGAGCGGGTCGAGAGCTCCAGGAATTGAGCGGGGATCGTGCCCGCAAGCGGGCGGCTGCGCAGCGCATCCACGCGCTGGCGCGACTCGTTGCGCAGCTCGTCCAGCACGGACGCGACCTGGATGCTGCGGGCCGTATCGGGCTCGGGCACGTCGCCAAAACGGCGGAGGGGGCGGGTGCGGGCCATCAGCAGATCGCCCACCGCGAGCTGGGCCAGCTGGAAATTGGGATAGTCGCGCGCCAGACTCTCCGCCTGCGCCAGGGCTTCGCGGCCCTGGCCGCGGGCGGCGAGGCGATAGACCTCCATCAGCCGGGCCTCGGCCTGGCCATCGCGCAGGTCCGGCGGCTTGGGAGCCGCAGACACCTTGGGCGCGGGTGTGGATTGTGCCGTGCGCCGGGCTTTGTGAGATTGCGAGTAGGCCGGGGCCGCAGCCTGCGCGAGCGCAGCCAGCAGTACGGCGCTGGTCGCCGCCTTGCGGCCATGGGCAAACGGGTGGAGCACCATGCAGTCGTCAGCGGCTCAGGGAAGAGACCGCACTGGCAAAAAAAAAGCCCGCGCAGCAGGCGCAGGCACCGCCTGGGGCTTCACGCTCAACCGCCCGTGGATTCGCGCACGATGGCCCAGCGGCCGTTGTTGTTCACCAAGTCCAGCGTCTTGCGGCTGGAAACGTTGAGCGCATCCGCACTGTAGGCCTGGCGAAACCGCGCCGTGGCCTTGTCGCCCTTGACCGATACCGTCATGTCCGACAGGCGCACGCTGATCTTGGATTTGCCCACGATGCGGGCTTCGCGCTCTTTTTCCCACTCGGCTCGGGATTGGCTGCCGGGCGGGTCGAACGACTTGTCGTAGGCGCCGAGATACCCCTTCATGTCCTTGGCCGCCCACGCGGCCGCCCAGGCTTGCACGGCGGACGTGACGGCCTGAGTGGCTGCCGCATCGCTGGCGGCGGCGGGCGCAGGAGCTGCGGGAGCGGATGCCGCTGCAGGGGCAGGAGCAGTGGCGGGCGCGGCTGCAGGTGCCGGTGTGGGGGCTGGGGCGGGAGCCGCTGCGGGAGCGGGTACCGGCGCGGCGGGTGCCGCAGCAGGAGCGGGCGCAGGCGGCGCGGGCCGCTGCGTTGCCACCACGGCCGGCGTGGCGGCGGCTGGCGCCGTGGCAGCGGCGGGGCGCACGCCCTTGCCCGTCAAGTCCGCGGAAAACAGCTCGCGGATCAGCGCGAGCTTGGGCTTGACCGAATTGGCGCTGGTGGCGTCCAGCTGCAGCGCCTTGTTGTAGGCCTGGCTGGCCAGCTTGGCATAGATGTCGCCCAGGTTCTCATGGGCCGTCGCGTAGCTCGGGTTGGTGCGGATCGCCATCTCGAGCGCGGTGCGGGCCTTGTCCAGCTGGTTCTGGTTGGCGTACAGCACGGCCAGGTTGTTGTAGGGCTCGGGCAGCTCCGGATACTCTTCCGTGAGCTTGGTGAACGTGGCAATCGCGTCGGCCGGCTTGCCGGAATCCGCCTGCGCCACGCCGCGCAGGAAGCGCAACTGGGGGTCGCGCGGGTTGGCCGCCAGGCGCTGGTCCGCCTTGGCCAGCGCGTCGGCTGGCTTGCCTGCCTTGATCAGTTGCGCGATCTCCGCATAGTCGTTGGCATGGGCCACGCCGGCGCTCATGAGCGCGGTCAGTGCCATCAGGCGCAGGAGGCGTGGAAGTGTGCGGCGGACTTGCTTCATGGAGAGGTGAGGGGAGTTGGGCAGCGTCAGGCCCGGGCGGGGGCTTATACTGCGGCGGATTGTAGCTGAGGGGGTTGTCATGACGGTACGCTGTTGCCGCTGGTGATTTCGCTGGACGCCCTCGCCGGGCCGGCCCCCGCCAAAGGGGCTGCCGCCCCTGTGCTGCCGGGGCCCATTTCGCCCACCCCCATCCCGTCTCCCGTAACTGAAATCCCATGAGCTTGCGCATCTACAACACGCTTTCGCGTGCATTGGAGGACTTTTCCCCGCTCGAACCCGGCCATGTGCGCATGTATGTGTGCGGCATGACCATCTACGACCTTTGCCACATCGGCCATGCCCGCATGATGATGGCGTTTGACGTGGTGCAGCGCTGGCTCAAGGCCAGCGGCCTGAAGGTCACCTACGTGCGCAACATCACCGACATCGACGACAAGATCATCAAGCGCGCGCTGGAGCGGGGCATCACCATCCGCCAGCTCACCGACGAGATGATCGCCGCCATGCACCAGGACATCGGCCTGCTGGGCATCGAGCCGCCGTCGGTCGAGCCCCGCGCCACCGAATACGTGCCCCAGATGCTCTCGCTCATCACACAGCTGGAAGGCAAGGGCCTGGCCTACCGGGCGAGCAACGGCGACGTGAACTATTCCGTGCGCAAGTTCGATGGCTACGGCAAGCTCTCGGGCAAGTCGCTCGACGAGCTGCGCGCCGGCGAGCGGGTGGCCGTGCTGGACGGCAAGGAAGACCCGCTCGACTTTGTGCTGTGGAAATCCGCCAAGGCCGAGGAGCCGCCCGAGGCCAAGTGGGACAGCGCTTTTGGCGCTGGCCGCCCCGGCTGGCACATCGAATGCTCGGCCATGAGCTGCGCCACGCTGGGCGAGACGTTTGACATCCATGGCGGCGGCGCGGACCTGCAGTTCCCGCACCACGAGAACGAAATCGCCCAGAGCGAAGGCGCCACGGGCAAGCCCCTGGCCAGGTTCTGGGTGCACAACGGCTTTGTGCGCGTGGACAACGAGAAGATGTCCAAGAGCCTGGGCAACTTCTTCACCATCCGCGACGTGCTCAAGAGCTACGACGCGGAGACGCTGCGCTTCTTCATGGTGCGCGCCCACTACCGCAGCGCGCTGAACTACAGCGACGCCCATCTGGACGATGCGCGCCAAGCTTTGAAGCGCCTGTACACGGCGCTGAGCCTGGTGGCCCCGGCGCAGGTGCCGTCCATCGACTGGACCGGCCCCTATGCCGCCCGTTTCAAGGCCGCCATGGACGAAGACTTCGGTACGCCCGAGGCCGTGGCTGTGCTGTTCGACCTGGCAGGCGAGGTCAACAAGACCCGCTCGGCCGAGCTGGCAGGGTTGCTCAAGGCGCTGGGAAGCTGCCTCGGTGTATTGCAGGGTGACCCGCGAGCCTTCCTGCAGGCCGGCGCGGCGCTGGACGAATCCGCCATCCAGGCGCAGATTGCCGCCCGGGCCGCCGCCAAGGCGGCCAAGGACTTTGCCGAGGCTGACCGCATTCGCCAGGAGCTGCTCGCCCAGGGCATCGTGCTCAAGGACTCCGCCACCGGCACGACCTGGGAAGCCGCGCAGTGATCCCTTCTTTTGTGAAATTTGCCTCTGGCGCAGATGGGGTAAGCGGTGGCAGCTACTAAAAAAATAGCGGATGTCGCCGCCAATCCTGCCCTGGTAGTGGCCACGCCTGACTACTGGTCGGAGGCGTGCAAGCACCTGGTGAAGAAGGATCGGGTCATGAAGCGCCTGATCCCGCAGTTCGGTGACGCCGCGCTGCAAACACGCGGCGATGCGTTTGTGACGCTCGCGCGTTCCATTGTGGGCCAGCAAGTCTCGGTGGCGTCGGCGCAGGCCGTGTGGGAGCGCTTTGCCGCACTGCCCCGCAGCATGAAGCCCGCCAGCGTGCTCAAGCTCAAGATCGACGACATGCGGGCTGCGGGATTGTCTGCGCGCAAGGTGGACTACCTCGTGGACCTGGCCATGCATTTTGAAAGCGGCAAGCTCCACGTCAAGGACTGGGCGGCGATGGATGACGAGGCCATCATTGCCGAGCTCGTCGCCATCCGCGGCATTGGCCGCTGGACCGCCGAGATGTTCCTCATCTTCTACCTGATGCGCCCCAATGTATTGCCCCTGGACGACCCGGGGTTGATCGCCGGCATCAGCCACAACTACTTTTCGGGCGACCCGGTCAGCCGCAGCGATGCCCGCGAAGTCGCCGAGGCCTGGAAGCCCTGGTGCAGTGTGGCGACTTGGTATATTTGGCGGTCGCTGGACCCCTTGCCCGTGGCCTACTGAGGCCGCCTCGCGCGCTTCACAAAACCCGTTACGTTACATGTCGGTTACAGTGCGTGCCATTCGTGGCGGCCGGACCCGGCGTGAGCCCTAAGGAGAACAACGTTGGCGAAAAAAACCTTTCTGGATTTCGAGCAGCCTATCGCAGAGCTGGAGTCCAAAATTGAAGAACTGCGCTACGTGCAGACCGAGAGCGCAGTCGATATCTCGGAAGAAATCGACCAGCTCAGCAAAAAGAGCCAGCAGCTCACCAAGGACATCTACAGCGAGCTGACACCCTGGCAGATCACCAAGATTGCCCGCCACCCCGAGCGCCCCTACACGCTCGACTATGTGCGCGACATCTTCACCGACTTTGTCGAATTGCACGGCGACCGCCACTACGCGGACGACCTGTCCATTGTGGGCGGGCTGGCACGCTTCAACGGCCACGCCTGCATGGTCATCGGCCACCAGAAGGGCCGTGACACCAAAGAGCGCGCCATGCGCAACTTCGGCATGAGCAAGCCCGAGGGCTACCGCAAGGCCCTGCGCCTGATGAAGACGGCCGAGAAGTTCAAGCTGCCGGTGTTCACCTTTGTGGACACGCCCGGCGCCTACCCCGGCATCGACGCCGAGGAGCGTGGCCAGTCCGAAGCCATCGGCCGCAACATCTTCGAGATGGCGCAGCTCGAGGTGCCCATCATCACCACCATCATCGGCGAAGGCGGCTCCGGCGGCGCGCTGGCCATCAGCGTGGCCGATCAGGTGATCATGCTGCAGTACGCCATCTACTCCGTGATCAGCCCCGAGGGTTGCGCGTCCATCCTGTGGAAGACCAGCGACAAGGCCCAGGAAGCGGCCGATGCGCTGGGCATCACGGCGCACCGCCTCAAGGCCCTGGGTCTGGTGGACAAGATCGTGAACGAACCCGTGGGCGGCGGGCACCGCGACCACAAGCAGATGGCCGCGTTCCTCAAGCGCGCGCTGGGCGATGCCTTCCGCCAGGTGGCCGACCTCAAGGTCAAGGACCTGCTGGAGCGCCGCTACGAGCGCCTGCAAAGCTACGGCCGGTTCAGCGACACCAAGGCGGACAGCCGCTGACCTGCTGGCGGTGCGCGCTTGGGGGCTGATCCCGCTCCGTTGCTGGGTCTGCCACAGCAGTATTGAAAGACGGCTCTTCGGAGCCGTCTGTCGTTTGGTGTCAACGCCCATGCGGTGGATCGGGCTTGCCCGCTAGCGCTCCGGTTGCAACCAGATGTAGCATGTTTTTTGCCCTCCTCTGAGGGGGGATACAGGAGGGCCTCATGTCGCTGCTCAAAACGCTCAAAGGTCAGATTCTTGCGCTGTCCGCTGCCTGCCTCGTGCTGGCGCTGCTGGTGCTTACCATGGCCAACTTCCTGGTGGCACGAACTCAGGCCCGCGAGAGCCTCATCGAGGAGAGCCAGGCCACTGCCAAGAGCCATGGGGAGACCATCGAGGAATGGGGCCGCGGCAAGGCCATGATCGTTGCGGCCTCCGTCGCCGCGTTCGAGGAGCCCGAGCCCGCCAAGACCCTTGCAATGCTGCGCGATGCCGGCAAGTTCTCCACGGTGTACTTTGGCTTTGCCGACAAGAAGTACATCTTTTCCGAAACGCGCAACCTGCCGCCTGACTACGACCCCACCGCCCGGCCCTGGTACAAGCAGGCGGCCACTGCGGGCGCGCCGGTCATCACGCCGCCCTACATTTCGGCCTCGGACGGCAAGCTCGTCGTCACCTTTGCTTCGCCCGTGGGCACCGGGGCGGCGCTCAAGGGGGTTGCTGCGGGCGATGTGTCGATGGAGTCCGTGGTGGCCACCGTCGCGTCGGTGCGGCCCACGCCGCAGAGCTTCGGCTTCATGGCGTCCAGTGACGGCAAGATCATCGCCCACCCCGATGCAGCGCTCACCCTCAAGCCGCTGACCGATCTGGCGCCAGGCCTCACGTCGGAAAAACTGCAGGCTGCAACCAAGGCCAAGGAACTGCTGGGTGTGGAAATTGGCGGCCGCCAGCGGCTGCTCACGGTGGTGCCGATCGCCGGCACCAGCTGGATGCTGGTGGTGGCGCTGGACGAAAGCGAGGCGCTCGCGCCCATCCGCGCGATGCTGACCACCTCGGTGCTGTCCAGCATCGTGGTGCTGTCCATCGCCGTGGCCCTGCTGGCGGCTGTGCTGACGCAGCGCCTGCGCCGCCTCACCCAGGTGCGTGATGCGATGCACGAAGTGGGCGAGGGTGACGGCGACCTCTCGCGCCGCATCGAAACCCATGGCGAGGACGAGCTGGCGCAGATCGCCTCGAGCTTCAACAACTTCGCGGGCAAGCTCTCAGGCGTGCTGGCCCAGATCCGCGATGCCAGCAGCTCGGTGCGCGTGGCGGCCGAGGAGATCGCCACCGGCAACCAGGACCTGAGCGGGCGCACCGAGCTCACGGCCTCCAGCCTGCAGCAGACCTCGGCGTCCATGCAGCAGCTCACAGAGACAGTGCGGCACAACGCCGACGCGGCGCGCCAGGCCAACCAGCTGGTGGCCCAGGCTTCCAGCGTGGCGCAGCACGGTGGCACCGTGGTGGGCAATGTGGTGACCACCATGGAGCAGATCAACGCGGCCTCGCGCAAGATCAACGACATCATCGGCGTGATTGACGGCATCGCCTTCCAGACCAACATCCTGGCGCTGAACGCGGCGGTGGAGGCCGCGCGGGCTGGCGAGCAGGGGCGGGGCTTCGCCGTGGTGGCGGGCGAGGTGCGCAGCCTGGCGCAGCGCAGTGCGGAGGCGGCGCGCGAGATCAAGACGCTGATCAACACCTCGGTCGAGCAGGTCGAGAACGGCTCGCGCCTGGTGCACGACGCCGGTACCACCATGACCGACATCGTCACGTCCGTGCAGCGCGTCACGGACATCATGGCCGAGATCACTGCATCCACCAACGAGCAGAGCACCAGCATTGGCGAGGTGGGTCAGGCCGTCGCGCAACTGGACCAGATGACCCAGCAGAACGCAGCCCTGGTGGAACAGAGCGCCGCTGCGGCACAAAGCCTCAAGGACCAGTCGGTGCGGCTGTCCGAGGTGGTGGGCACCTTCCGCCTGTCGACCGACACGGCGCATCCGGCGCCGCGCCTGGCTGCACCCGGCCGCTGAGTCGCCCTGGCACCAAGCACGGGGCGCTCGGCGGCGGCCGCGATAATCCGCCCCCATGTGCTGCCGTCCCCGCGCCCTGGTGGGCCCCTGCTTGTTTCTTCACCGCGCCGATGCGGGGGAAGGCGCAGCGTGACCCAGTCGTTCGAGGCCGCCATCCAGGCCTTTGCGCCCGCGCTTCCGCTGGCCGTGGGGCTCAGCGGAGGAGCCGACTCCACGGCCTTGCTGGTCGCCTGTGCGCGGCGTTGGCCGGGGCAGGTGCAAGCCATCCATGTGCACCATGGCCTGCAGGCTGCGGCCGACGGTTTTGCTCTTCAGTGTGCAGACCTGTGCCATCAGCTGGGCGTCCCGCTGATCCTGCAGCACGTGGATGCGCGCAACGCACGCGGTCAAAGCCCCGAAGACGCGGCGCGGCAGGCGAGATATGAGGCTTTTGATGCTGTAGCGCAGGGCAGTCAAGCGCAACCAGCTATCAAATCGGTAGCATTGGCGCAGCATGCCGACGACCAGGCAGAAACACTGCTGCTGGCTTTGTCGCGCGGCGCGGGTGTGGCCGGATTGGCCGCCATGCCCGCCCGCTGGCAGCGCGCCGGGCTGACGTGGTACCGCCCGCTGCTGCAGGTGGCGGGCGCTGACGTGCGGCGCTGGCTGCTCGCACAGGGCATCGCCTGGATTGAAGACCCCACCAACGCCGACCTTCGCTACACCCGCAATCGCATCCGCGCGCAGCTGCTTCCTGCGTTGGACGCCGTGTTTCCGGCATTTCGCGACACCTTTGCGCGCTCGGCATCGAACGCCGCACAGGCCGCAGAGCTACTACACGAAATTGCCACGGCAGACCTGGCCCAGGTGGGTGTGCCGCCGCGGATCCAAGCCGTGCAACAGCTCAGCCGTGCCCGGCAGGCCAACGTGATGCGATGGTGGTTGCGCCAGCACCACCAGACGACACCAGCTGCTGCGCAGTTGGCGGAATTGCTGGATCAACTTGCAGCTTGCACTACCCGAGGCCATCGGATCCACATCAAGGTCGGGCGCGGATTCGTGGTGCGCAGTGGAGCCCACCTGGATTGGTCCGATCCCGCTGCCTTGGTCCACGGCGCAAACCCGCCTTAGCTTTGTCCAGGACCTGGGCGTCGCTCGGGCTGCCCGGTACGTCAAAAGTGCCCCTGAAATAAGGCATAATGGCGGGATTGGAAACGTGACCGAGTGGCCGAAGGTGCTCCCCTGCTAAGGGAGTATGGGGTGTAGAGCCTCATCGAGGGTTCGAATCCCTCCGTTTCCGCCAAGCCAGAACCCCAAGTGATCCATTCACTTGGGGTTTTTTGCTTTTCTACAGGTCTTGAGCAGATCTTGGGCAGGTTCGTGCTGAGTCGGCTCCACCGCCCAGGATCCATTCACGCTGAGCTTTCCGATGTGCCGCGCAATCCTTTGGAAAGTTCATCCCAAGCGCACGTTCTCAGCTCCATCAATCTAGGCCCCATGCAGTGCCACAGCATGGCAAGCTTCAGCGGGCTTTACTCATCAATGGATGCGCTCCATCGGCTGCCCCAGTCGTTCCCTCGCTGCTGGACCTTGTCGATCTCTCGCCGATCGCGTTTGGTGGGACGGCCTTCCTGCAGGCTCGCGGCAGGTTCGGGGGCCAAGCGGCGCAGTTCGGCGGTTTTCTCGCGCGCGGCGATGCTCTCGGGGGTTTCCTCGTACAGCTGCTGCGCGACCGGGGCCGGCCCGCGTGCGCCGCTCAAGCCCTTGACCAATACAGTGCGTGGTACCACCCCCTGGCGCAGCGCCACGGTGTCGCCGCAGCGCAGGTCGCGTGCTGGCTTGGCGGGTTGGTCGTTGACGGTGACCCGGCCTTTGGCGATCTCTTCGGCAGCCAGGCTGCGCGTTTTGTAAAAGCGGGCGCACCACAGCCACTTGTCCAGGCGCATGGTCTCCAGCGGGAGGTTTTTCATGCGGGCGATTGTGCCGCGTGGTCCGGCGCCGCGCTGTCAGCCGAGGGCGCGGCCAGGGGGAGGCGGACCACGGCGTCCAGCCCGACCACGCGGCCGCCTGCCGTTCGGTTGGTCAGCGCGATGGTGCCCCCGAGGGCCTGCACAATCTCGTGGCAGATGGCCAGGCCCAGGCCGCTGCCTGTGCGCACGTCGCCGGCCGAGAAGGGTTGGAACAGGCGTGTGGCGAGCTCGTCGTCAATGCCCGGCCCGTGGTCGCTGATGGTGAGTGCCAGATGGCGGCTGTCGGTGCGCAGGTCCACGGTGAGTTCGCTGCCTTCTGGCGCATGGCGCACGGCGTTGTGCAGCAGGTTGCGGCTGAGCTCGCGCAGCATCCACTCGTGGGCCAGCACCCGCGCGGGCTCGGTGTGGATGCCGAAGTCCAGGTCACGCTGTGCGATCAAGGGCGATATCTCCAGCGCCACGGCGCGCAGGATGTCATCCAGCCGCGCGGCGGGCGGGGTGCTTTGCTGGCGCAGCTGCTCCACCTTGGCCAGCGCCAGCATCTGGTTGGCCAGCTGGGTTGCGCGGTCCACGGTATCGCTGATTTCGTGCAGGGCCTGCTGAGGCTCCACATCGCCACGCAGGGCGGATTGCACCTGGGTCTTGAGCACCGCCAACGGCGTGCGCAACTGATGCGAGGCATCGCGCACAAAGCGCTTTTGGTGCCGCAGCAGATGACGCAGGCGCTGCATGACCTCGTTGGTGGCATCGATGAGCGGCTGCAGCTCGCGCGGGGTGGATGGGGCGGCGATGGGGCTCAGGTCTCCTTCGCGGCGCCCCTGCAGCTGCAGGCTCAATTGCCGCACGGGATGGATGGCCCGCTGCACCACCAGCACGACGGTCAAGCCAATCACGGCGATCAGGACAGCCTGGCGCAGCAGGGTGTTGCGCAGGATCTGCAGGGCCAGGGTTTCGCGCACTTCCAGGGTTTCTGCCACCTGAATCACAGCCATGGTGCGGCCTTCCGAGCTCGCCACGGGCTGCAGCAGCACCGCAACGCGTACATCGCGGTCCCGAAAGCGTTCGTCGTAGAAATCCACCAGGGCCGCGTAGGGCGGGCGATCTGGTATCTGTCCACGCCACACAGGCAGCTCGGCAAACCCTGACACCAGGTCGCCCTGCAAGGTGGACACGCGGTAGAACATCTGGCTCTGGTTGTCTGCCTCAAAGGCCTCCAGTGCGGAGTAGGGCACTGTGGCGCGCAACTGCGCTGCATCATCGTAGCCCCGCACGTCGAGCTGTTCGCTGATGCTCTTGGCCGATGCCAGCAGCGTGCGGTCATAGGCCGTGTTGAGTGAGGCCAGGGTTTGCTGGTAGAGGCTGTAGGTGTTGAAGCCGATGAACAGCACCACCGGCAGCAGGATGCCCAGCAGCAGCCTGCGGCGCAGGGATGGATGGCGCTGCATGCCCACTGCGGCGTTCATGTGTCTGCCCGCAGCAGATAGCCCAGTCCGCGCAAGGTCATCAGCGTGAGGCCCGTGCCCGACAGTTTCTTGCGCAGGCGGTAAACCACCACCTCGATGGCTTCGTACTGCACGTCCAGTTGGCCGGGGAACACCAGTTCATACAGCCGCTCCTTGGTCACCGCATGGCCTGGCTGGGCGAGCAGGGCGTGCATCAGCGCCAGTTCGCGTGGGGTCAGCTCCATGACTTCGCCGTTCAAGTAAAGCGCGCCACTGTCCTTGTCGTAGCGGATGGCGCCGATCTGTACGGTGCTGGGCGCCATCGGCGTGCCGGGGGCGGGTTCGGCGCTGCGGCGCACCAGCGCCCGCAGGCGGGCTTCCAGCTCGTCCAGATCAAAGGGTTTGGGCAGGTAGTCGTCCGCGCCTGCGTTCAGGCCCATCACGCGGTCACCCACGGTGCCGCGCGCAGTCAGGATGAGCACCGGCGTGCGCAGGCCACGCGTGCGTGCCTGCTGCAGCACTTGCAGGCCGTCCAGCCCGGGCAGGGTGAGGTCGAGGATGACGGCATCGGGCTGCCGGGCCGCCCATTGGCCCAGGGCCGCGCGGCCGTCTCCTACGGCGGTGACTTCCATGCCACGCCGCGTCAAGGCGCGGTGCAGCGTGGCCTGCATGGTCGGGTCGTCTTCAACAAGAAGCAATTGCATGCTTGAGAACATATCACTCCCGTGGCCCGCATGCGCACCTGCGGATTCCGCGCAGAACCGGCGCAGGCAGCGGCTGCCGCCCTGCGCTCCGTTCGCCAGCGAGTCGACGAAATCGGCGCGCCCGAGTCCGATGCGCCCGTGGAACTGGCACTGCCAGGCCGCTGGGTGCGCTCCCCGTGGGGCGAAGGTGCGCAGTGCCACAAGGGGTTTTCCCTAGGTTCGAGGACAGCCGTTTGACAGGCAGGGCGCGCATCATCGAGCGGTTCGCAAACCTTACAAGGAGACACCATGCGTCGCGATACCTTCCTTAAAACACTGGCTGCCATGGCAGCAGCAGGCGCGCTGCCTGTGTCCGCCCAGAGCGCTCCGGCCCTCAAGATGATGATTCCGGCCAACCCTGGCGGCGGGTGGGATACCACGGGCCGTGCGTTGGGCAAGGCGATGCAGGATGCAGGGGTGGCATCGGCGGTGTCTTATGACAACAAGGGCGGTGCAGCCGGCGCGATCGGCCTGGCGCAGTTCGTCAACGCCAGCAAGGGCGACCCGAACGCACTGATGGTGATGGGCGCCGTGATGCTGGGCGGCATCATCACCGGCAAGCCCCCGGTGGGCCTGGACAAGGTCACGCCGCTGGCGCGCCTGACAAGCGAATACAACGTGTTCGTGCTGCCCGCCAATTCGCCGTTCAAGTCCATGAAGGACGTGGTAGACCAGCTCAAGAAGGACCCCGGCAGCGTGAAGTGGGGGGGTGGTTCGCGCGGCTCTACCGAGCACATCGCGGCGGCCATGATTGCGCGCGAAGTGGGTGTGGACCCTGCCAAGATCAACTACGTGGCTTTCCGTGGGGGTGGCGAGGCCACTGCAGCCATCCTGGGTGGCAATGTCACCGTGGGCGGCAGCGGCTACAGCGAGTTTGCCGAGTACATCGCGGCCGGCAAGATGCGCGCGGTGGGGGTCACCTCGGGCTCGCGCCTGAAAGGTGTGAACGTGGCCACGCTCAAGGAGCAGGGCATCAATGTGGAAATCGGCAACTGGCGCGGTGTGTATGGCGCCCCCGGCATCACGGCCGAGCAGCGCAAGGCCCTGATCGACGCGCTGGCCAAGACCTTCAAGCACAAGGCCTGGCAGGACGCCATGGAGAAGAACGGCTGGACCCCCGCCTGGATGGCAGGCGACGAGTTTGCCAACTTCGTGGACGCAGAGTTCGCCAGCATGCGGGCCACGATGGCCAAGTCCGGCATGATCTGACGCCGCCGCACACCGCTGCCGCCGTGGCACCGCCTCTCGGGCGGACCACGTTGGCGCAGGTGTGCATGGGTGGTGCGTGCGAGGATAAAAAAATGACACAACAACATTCATCGCGCTCCAAGCCGCTGCAGACCCTGGTGGGCCTGGGCTTGGTCGCTCTTTCGCTGTTGCTCGCCTGGGGCGCCAGCTCGGTCAGCTCCGAAGCGGGCTATGGCGGCGTCGGTCCCAACTTCTTTCCCTGGGTGGTCAGCATTGCCGTGCTGGTGTGTGGCGTGCTGTGCGTGGTGCAGGCGCTGACCGGTGGTTTTCGCGACCTCGAAGAAGGCTCGGGCGATCCGCGTGCCCACTGGAAGGGTTTTGTCTGGGTTTCTGCCGGGTTGCTGCTCAATGCCGCGCTCATCACCACCCTGGGCTTCATTCTCAGCTGCACGCTGTGCTTCGTGCTCGCGGTGCGGGGCTTTCGGAGCTCTGAAGGCGAGCTGGACCTGCGTCTGCAAGCCTGGATCAAGGACACCGCCATCGGCATCGCACTGTCTGCTCCGGTTTTCTGGATGTTTACCAAAATGCTGGCCATCAACCTGCCTGGCCTGACCAACACGGGGTGGCTGTAAGGCCTGCACGCTATGGAAACGTTGAACCTTTTGATGCAGGGATTCGCCACCGCGGCGACACCCATCAACCTCATGTGGGCCTTTGTGGGCTGCATGATCGGCACAGCGGTCGGCGTGCTGCCGGGCATCGGGCCGGCGGTGGCCGTGGCCATGCTGCTGCCCATCACCGTCAAGGTCGAGGCCACGGCCTCGATGATCTTCTTCGCCGGGATTTACTACGGCGCCATGTACGGGGGCTCCACCACCTCCATTCTGCTCAACACCCCGGGTGAAGCCGGCTCCATGGTCACGGCCATGGAAGGCAACAAGATGGCCAAGAGCGGCCGTGCCGGTGCGGCGCTGGCCACGGCGGCCATTGGTTCGTTCGTGGCGGGCACCATCGCAACGGTGCTGGTCACCTTCTTTGCGCCCCTGGTGGCCGAATATGCCGTGCGCCTGGGACCGCCCGAGTACTTCCTGTTGATGGTGCTGGCGTTCACCACGGTGAGCGCGGTGCTGGGCAAGAGCACGCTGCGCGGCATGGTGGCGCTGTTCGTGGGGCTCGCCATGGGCCTCATCGGCATCGACCAGATCACGGGCCAGGCACGCTATACCGGTGGGGTGCCCGAGCTCATGGACGGCATTGAAGTCGTGCTGATCGCCGTAGGCCTGTTTGCGGTGGGCGAGGCGCTGTACAACGTGATGTACGAAGGCCGCGTGGACGAGACGCAGAACCGCCTGACGAGCACGCACATGACCAAGGAAGAATGGAAGCGCTCCTGGCCCGCCTGGATCCGCGCCACGTTCATCGGTTTTCCGTTTGGCACCGTGCCTGCGGGCGGCTCCGAAATTCCGACCTTCCTGAGCTACGCGGCCGAGAAGAAGCTCAGCAAGAATCCCGAGGAGTTTGGTACCACCGGCGCCATCGAAGGCGTGGCCGGCCCTGAGGCGGCCAACAACGCGGCCATCACGGCCACGCTGATTCCGCTGCTCACCCTGGGCATTCCCACGTCCAACACCACGGCCATCTTGCTGGGCGCGTTCCAGAACTACGGCATCAACCCCGGCCCGCAGTTGTTCGACACCAACGGCGCGCTGGTGTGGGCGCTGATCGCGTCGATGTACATCGGCAACGTGATGCTGCTCATCCTGAACCTGCCTTTGGTTGGCTTGTGGGTGAAGCTGCTGAACATTCCGAAGTCGTACCTGTACGCGGGCATCCTGGTGTTCTCGACGCTGGGGGTTTATGGCATGCGCCAGAGCGCCTTTGACCTGGTACTGCTGTACGCCATCGGCCTGCTGGGCGTGGTCATGCGCCGCTTTGACTTCCCTTCGGCACCGGTGGTGGTGGGCATGATCCTGGGCCCCCTGGCCGAGGCGCAGATGCGCAATGCCGTGTCGATTGGCGAAGGCAAGTGGACGATCTTCCTGGAGCGCCCCGGATCCATCACGCTGCTCGTGATCATTCTGGCGGTGCTGATCCTGCCGCGCGTGCTGCGGCGCTGGGCAGCGCGCAAGCTGGCCTTGGCCCAGGCCTGACCGCCGAGCAGCACGCCTGTGCTGGCCCACAAAAAGAAACCGCGCTGCAATGGCGCGGTTTTGTTTTTTGGGGTCGCCCACAGGCAGGGCTTTTACCGGGTTGCGTGCAAGCCAAGCACCGGAGGCTTCCTGCCCCCGGTGCCTTCCCCACCACGGTGACTTGCGTTCTCACAAGCCGCGAATCCTACCATAAAATGCGAATCGTTCTTATTTGCAAAGGTGGCGCATGCAATCACTTCCGCAGGAGTTTCTGGCGCTGTGCCGTCAATTGGGCGATGCGCAAAAGCGCTGCAGCACCATCGTGAGCGCACAGGCGGCGCAGATCGAGGCCCTGCAGGCCCAGGTATTGCGGCTGCGCGCCCAGGTGATCGTGCGAGACACGCGGCTCGCCCTGGCGCAGGATCAGTTGGCACAGCTGAGCCAAACGCACCCCAGCCTCCCGCGCCGCAAGGCGATGGCCCGCCACATCAGCGTGCTGGCCGAGCGCATTGCCAGCCTGTCGCGCGAATGCCTGCGCTGGCGCTTGGCCGCACAGGGGAATGGGGAGGTGCCGCAGCCCAATGCGGTGGAGCCCGAGCGCCCCCGAGGAGTGGCAGATCCCCACCCGCCAGCCGCGGCCAGCGGGGCGGGGCGGACCGAAGCGGACGCCGTGGCGGCCAGCGCTCTGGACGCGAACCTTGCCGCGGCGGATCTGGTCATCTGCCAGACCGGCTGCGTCAGCCACGACGAGTACTGGCGCGTGCAGGACCACTGCCGCCGCACAGGCAAGCCCTGCATCCTGGTGGACCAGCCGCTGGCCGTGCGCGAGGCCGAGGCGCTGGCGGCCATCCAGCCCATGGTCGTCCTGCGCATGACGCGTGCGCAGCGTCCGGCTGGCGCGGCCCAGCCCGCTGCACACGCAGGAATTTGATGCGAAACAGGCCGTAGCGCCCGCTGATCAAGCGCAGGCAGCTATAAAAATAATAGCTTCTGGATCGCGTGACGGCTGTGCAAGCCCATCCCTGCGGACCGCCGCGCTACCATCCGCGGATGCCCCTGCTCAACGACGACGCCCCCGCTCTGCCGCTGGATGCCCAGGGCATTCTGGAACTGGCGGCACGCTCCATGTTCCAGCTGTTTTCCAGCGTCAGCCAGGGCATGTTCCTGGTGGACCGCAGCGGTCGCATCGTGTGGGTGAACGAGGGCTATCAGCGCTTCCTGCCCGACCTGGGCTTCTCGTCGGTGGACGAATTCGTGGGCCGCACGGTGGAAGAGGTCATTCCCAACACCCAGATGCGCCGCGTGCTCGAAACCGGCCAACCCGTGCTCATTGACCTGCTCACCAACAAGGCGGGCACTTTCGTGGTCAGCCGGATTCCGCTGCGGGATGATGCCGACCGCGTGATCGGCGCGATCGGCATCGTGCTCTTCGACCATCCCGAAACCACGCTGCAGCCACTCATCAGCAAATTTGCGTTGCTGCAGCGTGACCTGGACGACGCACGGCGCGAACTGGCCAGCCAGCGCCGCCGCAGCCTGGCGGTGGCGGGCGATGGCGAGCGGCGGTCCAAGTACACCTTTGCCAGCTTCATCGGATCCAGCCCCGCCGCGGCCGAGGTCAAGCGCCAAGCGCGCCGTGCAGCGCAGTCCAGCAGCCCGGTGCTGCTGCTGGGCGAGACGGGTACAGGCAAGGAACTGCTGGCCCACGCCATCCATGCAGCATCCAGCCGGGCAAGCGGTCCGTTTGTCAGCGTCAACATCGCGGCCGTGCCCGACACGTTGCTCGAGGCCGAGTTCTTTGGCGTGGCCCCGGGCGCCTACACCGGCGCATCGGCCAAGGGACGCGACGGCAAGTTCAAGCTGGCCGACGGTGGCACCCTGTTCCTTGACGAAATCGGCGACATGCCTCAAAGCCTGCAGGCCAAGCTGCTGCGCGCCCTGCAGGAGGGGGAGATCGAGCCGCTGGGCAGCAACCAGCTCGTGCCCTTCAACGTGCGCATCCTGGCGGCCACCTCGCGCGATCTGCTGGCACTGGTGCGCGAGGGCAAGTTCCGCGAAGACCTGTTCTACCGCTTGCACGTGCTGCCAGTGCGCGTGCCGCCGCTGCGGGCGCGGCGCAGCGACATTCCTGCGCTGGTCGAGGCGCTGGGCGACGACCTCGCGCTGCGCAACGGCACCCCGCCGCCCGAGCTGCTGCCCGAGGCCATGGCCCTGCTTGCCGGGCAGCCCTGGCGCGGCAATATCCGCGAGTTGCGCAACGTGCTGGAGCAGGCGGTGATGCGCAGCGAAGGCCAGGCCATCGACGCAGCGCAGCTCGAGCGCATCCTGCGCGAAGCGGGTGTCGAGCCTGCGGCGCCGGTGCAGGACACCACCGCGGTGGTGGTCGAGGTGGAGGATGAGTCGCGCTACCTGCGCCCCT
>NZ_JALEGG010000032.1 GCF_022763525.1 Acidovorax sp. | reverse complement strand
CAGACAGCGGCGCCAGCAGCACCTCGGCCAGCTGATCGCCCAGTACCGCACGGAAAGCGGCCCGCGCGCAACGACGCGTCGGCCGCTTTTTTCGTTGTGGGCGAAGCTGAGGCCCCTCTGTCATGCCGCACTGCAGCATGACGGCGTCGGTTAGAGTAGCCGCCAGAACGAGACAGACAACCACATCCACCGACACAAAGGGGCCGCACCCATGGTGAAGAAAGCGCCGCGCCGCACCGCAGAACGCATTCTGGAAGTGACACTGGACCTGTTCAACCGGTTTGGCGAGCCCAACGTCTCCACCACCCTCATCTCCGCCGAGCTGCGCATCAGCCCTGGCAACCTGTACTACCACTACCCGGCCAAGGACGAGCTGATCAACGCGCTGTTTGATCGCTACGAAAGCTCGCTCACCGAGCTGCTGGGCGCCGCCGATGGAGTTCGCAACGTGGAGGACGCCTGGTTCTTCATGCACTCGCTGTTCGAGCTGATCTGGCAGTACCGCTTCCTGTACCGCGACCTCAACGACCTGCTGTCGAAGAACCGCCGCCTGGAGACGCATTTCCAGGCCATACTGAAGAACAAGACCCGTGCCGTGCGCGCCATGCTCGACGGCATGGGCCGGGCCGATGCGCTGCGCATCGACACGCGCGAGGTGGAAGCCACCGCCACCAGCATGGTGGTCGTGCTCACGTACTGGCTCAGCTTCGAATACGTGCGCGACCCGCGCCGCGCGCTGGAGCCCGAAAGCGCCCAGGCCGCGCTGCTGCGCGGTGCCCACCACGTGCTCAACCTGCTCATGCCTTACCTGGAAAGCGGGCAGCGCGCCCATCTGCTGGAGCTGGTGGGCGCTTACGCTGCGGCACCGGGCTGACATTGCACCCGACACTCACCAACAAAAAACTTCCGGAGACACACCATGGCCAAATGGACCCCCTTCCCCCACGCAGGCGACTACCGTTTCGATGCCGCGAGCGTCAAGAAGCAATGGGCTCGACTGCATGGCGGCGATGCCGAACCTTGCCCCAAGGACACCGCCGTGCTGGAGGCCTGGGCGCTGTTCCACAACGGCGACTTTGAAAAAGCCGCCGCCTCGGGCCTGGCGGCGGGCGGCGCAGGCATCACTGTGGCCAACAAGGCGACCTCGATCTACGCCAACTACCTGGAGCCCAAGGAAAAGACGCGCCTGGACCTGTTCCTGCAGGTCGCCGATCGGGCCGAGGCCCAGGCTTCCGAAGAGCCCGACAACGCCAACGCCTGGTACTGGCACGCATATGCGCTAGGCCGCTACAGCCAGGGCATCAGCGTGGCCAAGGCCCTGGCGCAGGGGCTGGGCGGCAAGGTGAAGGAATCGCTGGAGAAGGCCATTGCCCTGTCGCCCAAACACGCCGATGCACGCATCGCGCTGGGCGCTTTTCACGCCGAGGTGATCGACAAGGTGGGCTCGCTGATCGGCGGCATGACCTACGGCGCCAAGAAGGATGCCGGGCTCAAGCTGTTCCAGGAGGCGCTCAAGCTCAATCCCGGCTCGGCCATCGGCATGATCGAGTACGCCAATGCGCTGGTCATGCTGGAGGGCGACAAGAAGATGAAGGAAGCCACCGCGCTGTACGAAAAAGCCGCCGCCACCGAACCCGTCGATGCCATGGAGCGGCTGGACGTGGAGATGGCGCGCAGTGAACTGGAAGAGTAATCCGCCGAGGCGCTTCGCGCCTCCCCTCTTTCTCTCGAATCGCTGCGTGGTTCGGGAAGAAGACGCTGCCAGCGCCCGCAAGTGCAACGCCGCTAGTGCAGCTGGGCGACCCTTGCGCGGCGGTTGCAGGCATGGGTCGCCCTTTTCGGCTATGGTGACGAGGCTGGCTGAGCGGGTGACTTCACGTTGGCACATCCGTTAGGTCTGAGCTTGTCGAAGCCTCGCACGGCTCCGCTACGAAACTGCCCCGCTCACTCAGAAAGCTCTGCGCGATCGGTTTCCGGCCGCAAATGCCGGCCCAAGACCTCGCGCGCCTCCGCCGCTGTCCTCAGCCCCCAAACCGCCGCGCGGCGATCTCCAGCAAGCCGTCAAAGATCAGGTTGTCCACCAGTTCGAAGGGGCGCGTCATGCTGGGGGCCATCTTCCAGCCAGCGCCGCCGGTCATGATGCAGGCGGGCTCCTGCCCGCAGTGTTGGAGCAGATGCTGGTACATGCGCTCCACCGCACCGGCAATGGCATAGGTGCCGCCGCTGGTGAGGGCGTCGCTGGTGTTGGTGGGGAACATGCGCACCTCGCCCGTCGGTACGTGCAGGCCGGCAGTGCCGGACTCGAGCGCGCGCAGCATGATGCCGTGGCCCGGCAGGATGAGACCGCCCAGAAAGCGGCCCTCCGCGCTGATGCATTCCACGGTGACGGCCGTGCCGACCATCACCACGACCATGGGCCTGGGGGGGCCGCTGCGCAGCACGTGGTGGCGCGCGCCGATCATGGCCACCCAGCGGTCCGAGCCCAGACGCGAGGGATGGTCGTAGCCGTTGACGAGGCCCGCTTCCTCCGCCGACGAAACCACCCACGAGGGGGCCACGTCCCAGATTTCCATTTGTTCCTGCACGCGGCGCTTGACGGCGTCGCCGGCCACCGCGCAGCCCAGCATGCGCTCGGGATGGGGTAGCGGAGCCCAGCTGCGTTCGGCCAGTCGATCCACATGGTCCAGGAACTCGGCGCCATGCGCCAGCAGCGCGGCCCCGGGGCGGGGAGCGTCGTACAGCGCCCACTTGAGACGGGTGTTGCCGACGTCGATGGCCAGAAAAGTCATGCGGCGGATTATCCCGAGTTTTGTTTTGGGACCGGGAAGCACTGGCGACACCCGCAATCCGGAACAGCTTTGTGATCAATCGTTTCACGCTGCCGTCCGACACACTCACGCACCGCGTTGGCGCTACAGTGGCCTTCCCCCGTTTTCTGCAACCTCAGGAGGTATCCCATGGGTCTTTTCAGTTTCATCAAGGAAGCCGGCGAAAAGCTGTTTGGCGGCAAGGAGGCCCAGGCGGCCACGGCGGCGGCGCCCACGCAGGATGAACTCAACACCAAGGCGGCGCGGGCGATCGAGACTTACATCGCGTCCCAGAACCTGGGCGCCAGCAATGTGCAGGTCGTGTTTGACGGCACACAGGGCAAGGTCACCGTGAAGGGGACGGCCCCCACCCAGGCGGTGAAAGAAAAGGTCACCCTGTGCTGCGGCAACGTGGCCAGCGTGACCAGTGTGGAAAACCAGATGGATGTGACCAACCCCGAGCCCGAGGCGCAATACCACGACGTGGTGCGCGGCGACACGCTCAGCGCCATCGCCAAGAAGTTCTACGGCGATGCCAACAAGTACCCCGTGATCTTCGAGGCCAACAAGCCCATGCTGAGCCACCCCGACAAAATCTACCCCGGCCAGAAGCTGCGCATCCCTGCACTGAAGTAACCCCCCTGAGTCGCCTTCGGCGCCTTCCCCCAAGGGGGACGCACCCGGTGGCCCGGCAAAGCCGGTTCCACGGGTGCACTGGGCTGAGCCGTGGATGTACCGACGCCTAGACGAACGGAACGCCCGAACAAGTCAAACTTTGAAATCAGCTGCCAGCGCTTATCTTTAAAGCACTGGCAGCTATTTTTTTGCGAGCATTAACCCTGCTTCCACGGCAGGCCGTGAAAGCGCCAGCCGCCCTTCTTGCCGCGCTGGCCTTGCGCATCCGCATCGCCCTCAAACCCTTCGAGGATGTTGTACGCCGTGATGCCCAGCTCGGTGGCCCGGCGCGCGGCTGCAATGGAGCGCACGCCGCTGCGGCACAGCAGCACGGCCCGACCGCCCTCGGGCACGGCGGCGCGCATCTGGGCGTCGAAATCCGCGTTCATGGCCATGCCCGGCCACTGTTTCCAAGCCACGGCAACAGCGCCGGGCACGTACCCCACCCACTCGCGTTCTGCGTCGCTGCGCACGTCCACCAGCACGGCCTGTCCGGCCTGCACCCATTGCCAGGCGTGCTGGGGTGTGATGTCACCGGCGTAGCCCTCGGCGGGAGAAACGGAGGAGAGCGTATTAGTCATGGTTTCGATCCTTTCTGGGCATTTGGCAAAACGTTTGGACTCGGCGCGACCGGTGCGAGGGTCGCCAAGCAAGGGCCGCCCCGCAGCGACGGCGTCGTCCTCGTGGGGGCTGAGGGCAGCGGCTCCAAGCCTGCCTGCGCAGGCTTGGACGTGCCCGAAGAGCCGCTGCCTCTGGCGGCAGCACCGAGGCGCCCCAGGCCCCAGGCGGCTCAGGGGGATTCACCATACCGGGGCCGGTTCATCCCGCAGCCGGCTGCGCAGCTGCGCATAGTCGGGCACCACCGTGGCCACGGTGTCCCAGAACCGCGGGCTGTGGTCCATCACGCGCAGGTGAGCCAGTTCGTGCGCCACCACGTAGTCGATGATGGCGGGGCGGTAGTGCAGCAGGCGCCAGTTCAGGCGAATGGAGCCGTCAGCCTTGGCGCTGCCCCAGCGGGTGTTGGCGCTGGACAGGCGCAGGCTGGCCCAGCGCACGCCCAAGAGCGGGGCAAAGTGGTCGAGCCGCTCGGTGAAATGGCGGCGTGCGTCGCGCATCAGCCAGGCTTGCACCGCATCGCGGATCTGCGCGGGGCTGGCGCTGTGTGGCAGGCCGATGTGCAGGCTTTTGGGCTCGGCAGCCGCGGCGGCCATCAGCGCGCCGCCCTTGCCTGCAAAGCCGTGGCTTGGGTCCAGCACCACCGTCAATGGTTCGCCCAGGTAGGGCAACACGGCGCCATGGGCCCAGGCGATGCGCCCGCCTTCCACGCGCTGCTGGCGCTCGCGCGCCTCGGACAGCTTGCGCAAGATCCAGCCCGATTTCTCGCGCAGCGCGGAGTCCACCCCTGACAGGGTGACCCAGCTCGGCGCCCGCACCGACAGGCCATCCGGCCCCACGGTAAAGCCGATGGTGCGGCGGCGCGCCCGCTGCAGCGCATAGGCCACCACGGCCTCGCCCAGCAGCACTTCGCGGTTGGCGCGGGGGTGGCGAAACTCGGCGGGAGACAACAGCGAAGGCAGCGGGACGGCCGGTGCCGCGGGAATTTTTGCTATCTTTTCAGGAGCTATCAGCGCTTGATCATCGGGCGCAGGAGGCAGTTTTTCCTTGGAATCGGCAGCCTCCACCGCTGGCACCGCTGCCGGTGGGGGCAGCGGATCGAAAAGGTCAAGCGCCAACTGCACGAGCCGCTGCATCACCGAGGATTCACTTTTCGCCGGGGTCGGCGGTCCTGGCGGCCGGGATGGCCCCTGCCGGGTACGCATCCGGGTCCAGGCGTTGCATTTCGGCTTCGATCCAGTCCTCCACCTCGCGCATCAGCTCGTCGGGCCGGCGCCCCGCGCTGGGAATGGGCTTGCCGATGGACACGTCCACCACGCCCGGCCGCTTGAGGAATGCCTTGCGCGGCCAGACCTTGGCCGAGGTGACGGCAATGGGCACCACGGGCACGCCCGTAGCGATGGCCAAGCGCGTGCCGCCCGTCTTGTACTGCCCCTTCTGACCGCGCGCGATCCGGGTGCCCTCCGGGAACATGATGATCCAAACGCCCTTGGCCAGCAGATCCTTGCCCTGCTGCACCACTTTGCGGAACGCCTGCGAGCCCTGGTCGCGGTCGATGTGGATCATGTCCAGCCGGCCGATGGACCAGCCGAAGAACGGCACGTACAGAAGCTCTTTCTTGAACACGTAGGCCAGGGGGTGCGGCATGATCGCCGGCATCAGGAAGGTCTCGTACGTGGATTGGTGCTTGACCAAAAGCACGGCCCCCGCGTTGTCGCCCTGCGGCAGGTTCTCCATGCCCACCACGTGGGTCCGGATGCCCAGCACCACGCGCGCGCTGCTGATGCACAGCGACAGCCACGCCCGCGCGATGCGGTACAGGGGGCGTCCACGCATGCCAAACAACGAGCCCAGCATGATGGCCAGGGTATAGGGCACCACCGTGATGCCCATGATGAGAAAGTGAATGACAGAACGGATAAAAGCCATTTTTGAGGTTTTTTGGCCGCCAGCGCCGGATGATCGAGCGCAAGCAGCTATCAATTAAATAGCATCAGAAACCAGCGTCGCCCGACGCTGGCAAGGGCGCTGCGGCCATGGGCGCGGCCGCGGCCGGTGCGGGTGGCAGCAGCTGGTCCACAAAATCGCCCAGGCTGGCATGCACGCGGCTGCCTGGCGGCAACCACGCCGGCAACGGGCCACCCGGATGCACATGCGCCGACTGTCCCGTACACACCAGGTGCAGCTGCGCACCCAGGGCCGCCCCCGCCTGCAAGTGCGCGGCGCAGCTGCCCACCACCTGCACTTCGTGGCGCTCCACGCCGTAGCGGTCGCTGATCTGCTCCAGCAGGCCCGGCGCGGGCTTGCGGCAGGCACATTCCTCATCGGCCGCATGGGGGCAGTAGAACACCGCATCGATGCGCCCCCCCACGGCCGACACCTGCCGGTGCATCTTGGCGTGGATGGCATTGAGCGCCACCACGTCGAACAACCCCCGCCCCAGCCCCGGCTGGTTGGTGGCCACCACCACATGCCAGCCTCCATGGTTCAGCCGCGCGATGGCTTCGAGTGCGCCCGGCACGGCCATCCACTCGTCGGCGGAGGTGATGTAGTCGTCCGCCAGCGGGTTGAGGGTGCCGTCGCGGTCGAGGATGGCGAGTTTCATAGGAGGAGGTGCCTTGTGGGAACAGACCGCCAGCCTATCAGCCCCGGGGTCACACCGCCAGGCGCGAGAGATCGGCCACGCGGTTCATCGCGTTGTGCAGCATCTTGAGCAGGCCCAGGCGGTTCATGCGCACATCCAGCTGCTCGGCGTTGACCATCACATCGTCAAAGAACGCATCCACCGGCGCGCGCAGCACGGCCAGGGTCTGCAGGCTGGCGGTGTAATCGCCCGCGTCGAACTGGGCATTGGCTTCGGGCACAAAGCGCTGCAGCGCAGCGTACAAATCCTGTTCGGCCTTTTCCTGCAGCAGCTCGGGGTTCACATGGGCGTCCACAGGGCCTTCGACCTCGGCCTTCTTGAGGATGTTGCCGACGCGCTTGTTGGCCGCAGCCAGCGCAGGAGCCTCGGGCAACGCCGCGAAGGCGCGCACGGCCGCCAGCTGCTTCTCGACCAGGGCCAGTCGCTGCGGGCGCAGGGCCAGCACGGCATCCACTTCCTGCGTGCTGTAGCCCTGCTCGCGCAGGCTGCCAGCGAGGCGGTCGTAGATGAAGTCGGAAAGCTGCGCCGTGGCATCGGTGATCTTGTCGCCAAAGGCGGGCACGGCACCAGCCAGCAAAGCGTTCAACTCCAGCGGCAGGTCCTTCTCGACCAGCATGCGGATCACGCCCAGGGCATGGCGGCGCAGCGCGAACGGGTCGCGGTCGCCGGTGGGCAGGTTGCCGATACCGAACATGCCGACCAGGGTTTCCAGCTTGTCGGCCAGGGCCACCACCACGCCGGCGGTGTTGCGCGGCAACGCGTCACCCGCAAAGCGGGGCTTGTAGTGGTCTTCAATGGCTTGCGCCACGGTCTCGCCCAGTCCATCGTTGAGCGCGTAGTAGCCGCCCATGATGCCCTGCAACTCGGGGAACTCACCCACCATGTCGGTCACGAGGTCGGTCTTGGCCAGCAGCGCGGCCTGGTCGGCGTCTTGCACCAGTTGCGCATCGCCCAGTTGCTGGGCGATGGCCTTGGCGATGGCACGCACGCGCTCCACACGCTCGCCCTGGGTGCCCAGCTTGTTGTGATAGACCACTTTGGAGAGGCCCTCGACACGCGAGGCCAGAGTCTTCTTTCGATCCTGATCGAAGAAGAATTTCGCGTCGGCCAGGCGCGGGCGCACCACCCGCTCATTGCCGCCGATGACGAAGCTCGCGTCCTCGGGCTGGATGTTGCTCACCACCAGGAACTTGTTGGTCAGCTTGCCAGCGGCGTCGAGCAGCGGGAAGTATTTCTGGTTGGCCTTCATCGTGAGGATGAGGCACTCTTGCGGCACATCGAGGAACTGCTCTTCAAATTGGCAGATGAGCACATTGGGGCGCTCGACCAGTGCGGTCACTTCGTCCAGCAGGGCCTCGTCTTCGATGGGGCGGGCGCCATTGCCGACCTTTGCGGCAGCAGCGGCCAGCTGGCGCGCGATCTCTGCCTTGCGCTCGGCAAAGCTGGCGATCACAGCGCCGTCCTTCTTGAGCGTGGCGGCGTAGCTGTCAGCGTCGGCCAACACCACCGGTGACACGGTGGCTTCAAACCGGTGGCCGGTGGTGCGGTTGCCCGCCGCGAGACCCAGCGCCTTCACCGGGACCACGGTGCTGCCGTACAGCGCCACCAGGCCGTGCGCCGGGCGCACGAAGTTCACGCTGGTCCAGCCGGGCAGTTCGCAATCGCTCTCCAGCTGGTAGCTCATGACCTTGGGGATGGGCAGCTTGGCGATGGATTCCTGCAGCGCTTTCTGCAGGCCGTCCTGCAGCGAGGCGCCAGGCACCACGCTGTCATAGAACAGGGCCTCGGCCTTGCCATCCTGCGCGCGCTTCAAGGCCGCCACGGCGGCGGCAGGGTCGGACACGTCGGCACCCAACGCCTGCAGCTTCTTGAGCAGGGCGGGCGTGGCGTTGCCGCTGGCATCCAGCCCCACCGTCACCGGCATCAGCTTCTGCTGCACGGCCTTGTCAGCAGCCTTGTCGGCCACACCGGTCACGTGCGCTGCCAGGCGGCGGGGCGAGGCAAAAGGCGTGACCACCGACGCCGCGCTGGCCAGGCCCTGGGCCTTGAGCTGGTCGGCCAGCACGCTGGCGAAGGCATCGCCCAGTTTCTGCAGCGCCTTGGGGGGCAGCTCTTCGACAAACAGTTCAACAAGAAGGTTTTGGGTGTTCATGGAATCGGCCGATCAGCTCAAAGACGGCATGACCGCGCTGTAGTGCAGCACGGTGGGGAAGGGGTCGTAGAAATGGTGCAGGAGCGTGCGCCACTCCTGGTATTGCGGGGAGCCGCGAAAGCCCTCGGTGTGGTCTTGCAGCGTGGCCCAGCGCACCAGCAGCACGTACTGGTGGTCGTCTTCCACGCAGCGCTGCAACTCGTGCCCTTGGTAGCCGGGCATGGATGCGATGATGCGCTGCGCCTCGGAAAACGCCTGTTCAAACGCGGCCGTCTGGCCGGGCTTGATCTGCAGGGTGGCCACCTCGAGGATCATCAGGCGGCTTTCTTGGCCATTTGTGCCACCCACTCGCGCGGCGCCATGGGGAAGCCCAGGCGCTCGCGGCTGTCGTAGTAGCTTTGTGCCACGCTGCGCGCCAGGTTGCGGATGCGGCCGATGTAGGCGGCGCGCTCGGTCACGCTGATGGCACCGCGCGCATCCAGCAGGTTGAAGCTGTGCGCGGCCTTGAGCACCTGCTCGTAGGCGGGCAGCGCCAGCTGCTGCTCCATCAGGTACTTGGCCTGCTTCTCGTGCGCGTTGAAGGCGGTGAACAAAAAGTCCGCGTCGCTGTGCTCGAAGTTGTAGGTGGACTGCTCCACCTCGTTTTGCTTGTACACATCGCCGTAGCTCAGCTTGTCCGTCCACTTCAGGTTGTAGACGTTGTCCACGCCCTGCAGGTACATGGCCAGCCGCTCCAGGCCGTAGGTGATCTCGCCCGTGGCGGGCTTGCAGTCGATGCCCCCGACCTGCTGGAAGTAGGTGAACTGCGTCACCTCCATGCCGTTGAGCCACACCTCCCAGCCCAGGCCCCAGGCGCCGAGCGTGGGGTTTTCCCAATCGTCTTCGACGAAGCGGATGTCGTTCTTCTTGAGGTCGAAGCCCAGCGCTTCGAGGCTGCCCAGGTACAGCTCCAGGATGTTGGCCGGTGCGGGCTTCAAGACCACCTGGTACTGGTAGTAGTGCTGCAGGCGATTGGGGTTCTCGCCATAGCGGCCGTCCTTGGGGCGGCGGCTGGGCTGCACATAGGCAGCCTTCCAGGGCTCGGGGCCGATGGCGCGCAGGAAGGTGGCGGTGTGCGAGGTGCCGGCGCCCACTTCCATGTCATAGGGCTGCAAAAGGGCGCAACCCTGCGCGTCCCAATAGGACTGCAGCTTCAAAATGATTTGCTGAAATGTCAACATGGCTTCTGTGGCGCTGGCAAGCCAGGGCCGGGCAAGTAGGGGAGAAAAGGAAAAGCAACAACAGGCAAGGCGTTGGCTGACGCCGATCCGCGCCACCCCAGGCAGCAAGGACGGGCATTGCGCACGCGAACCGGTCATTTTACGGCGCCGCAGCAATGTGCCGGAGCAAGCAGCACGCCAGCGGATGGCGAGACGCGGATGCAGCACCCCCGCGACGCTCCATGAAAAAAGGCCGGAACCCTTTTGGAGCCCCAGCCTTCCCAACCAGTCACGCAAGCTATAAGCCGGTGCGCACCAGTGACCACCTTTGCGGGTAGCCCGTCGGCGCACGTGTTGTGCGCCAAGTCTCATTTCAAATACTCGCTGCGAGGTTGACCCCCGGTTTGCACCCGGTGCGCCTCCACGGGGCGCCCCTCCCACCAGCACACCCATGGAGCTGGCTTTGCCAGGCCACTGGGTGCGTCCCCCCTCAGGGGGAAGGCGCGCAGCGCCGCAGGGGGAAATTAATACTCCCAGAAGATCCGCTGCAGTTCCTTGCTGTCGTTGGTCTTGGTGAGAGCCACCATGGCCAGGATGCGGGCCTTTTGCGGACGCAGGTCGTGGGCCACCACCCAGTCGTACTTGTCGTCAGGCTGCTCGGCGTTGCGCAGCACAAAGCCATCGGGCACGCGGGCCGAGCGAACGATCTGCACGCCCGCAGCACGCAGGGCCTTGAGCGAGTCCACCGCCTGCGCGGCCACAGAGCCGTTGCCCGTGCCGGCATGGATCAGCGCCTTCACGCCGGCCCGGCCGTAGGCCTCGATGCCCGTGGTGTTCATGTTGCTGTAGCCGTACACGATGTCCACGGCGGGCAGGGCCTTGATGTCGTCGATGTTGAATTCCGACTGCATGGTGTGGCGCTTGACCGGGGCGCGGAACCAGTAGTTCTTGCCTTCCACCACCATGCCCAGGGGGCCCCACTGGCTCTTGAAGGCCTCGGTTTTGATGTTGATGTGCTTGTGCACATCGCGGCCGCTCTGGATCTCGTCGTTCATCGTGACGAGCACACCTTTGCCGGCGGCATCTT
>NZ_JALEGG010000264.1 GCF_022763525.1 Acidovorax sp. | reverse complement strand
CGGCGATGACCGCAGACACCGCCTGGGTGGCGCGCCCCCAGCCTCCCGATGTCTACGCCCAACATCACCTGGCGCAGGCGCGGCGGATGGTGCCCACGCATCCGGCACTGGCCGCCATGGAGGGCATGCGCCTGTGCGCGCAAGGCGAGCATGCGCACGCCCTGCCACTGCTGGAGTCCGCAGCGCGCGAGCCCTCCCAGGCTGCGCCGGACGTGCTGCAGGCCTTGTGGCTCAGTCGCGCCAAAGCGCACGGCATTGCCAAAGCACTGCAGCAGCCGTTCCCGGCCTCTCCGGCCGCAGGCTGGTGCTACAACCTCGGGGTGTGGCTGGACTTCAACTTCCAGGAAGCCTGCGGCGCCAGCGACGACGCTGCCTGGCCCGAGCGCGAAATCGACACCCTGAAGGCCCGCTACTACGAAGCCGCAATAGTGCACTTCGAAGCCTTCTTCGCCACGGGCGAAGGCTGGTTCCGCGATGGCGACGTGCACGTCTACTCCATGTTGTGCAACAACCTGGCGATCTACTACCGCTGGCGCCTGCAGGAGTACGACAAGGCCATCGCACTGCACCACAAGGGCCTGGCCACCAGCCCCTTCGCGGAGCATCACAACGGTTTGATGTCCTGCTACGAGGCGGCCGAACGCAAGCCCGAGTTCATCGCAGCGGCCGACAGGCTCTGGCACTACGCGCTGGACTATGGCTACGGACGCCACGACCCCACCGACTACTTCAAGGGGGTCTGCCACGCCCTCTACAACCTGGACCGCGACAACGAGATCGACATCTGGCTGCAGCGCCTGGACGAATGGTGGGCCGGGCTCGACCGGGACGAGCAGCAAGAAAACGAAGAGGACTACCTGGACACGCTGCTGGTCATGCTGCGCGACCTGGCGTGGTCGCAACCTGTCGACGCGCTGGCGCGGCTGGAACGTGCGCTGCCCCGAGCTTTGGCCAGCCCGCTGCCCGGCATGCGACGCGTGGCGGGCAATGTGCTGGAGTACGCCGGGCAGCACGAGCGGGCGCTGGCCCTGTACCGCGATTCGCTCAAGATGGTGCGCCCCGAAGAGCCCGACGACCAGGAGCAGGCCCAGCTGGCGCGCAGCAACATGGCCCGCTGCCAGAAGGCATTGCGCCGCCTAAAGCCCTGGTGGAAGTTCTGGTGATGGCCAGCCCCGGCGACGCCCTGCGCGCTGGCTACGGCGCCCGCGATGTGATCAACGCACCAGCACTGCGCGGCGCCATTGAACGCCGCAGCCTGGAGCGCGGAGATCCGCAAGAGGTCCGCGCCTGGCTCGCCAACCATTTCTACCGCCATGTGGTGGGCAACCTGCAGGCGCCCAGCCCCGCGCTGCAGCTCGTCACGCAGCGCGAGCAGGCCCAGGCACTTCTGCGGCCGGCGCCCGTGCCACCCTGGGCACTGGTCCGCCTGGGTGAAGCGACGCCCCGCCCTGGAGTTACGGCGTCCGCACCGTTGTGGTGGATCGATCCCGCTGCCGATGCAGTACTGGCGCTGGAATCACGGCTGGTGGAATTCCTGCTGTCGCGCGAGGGCACGCCCCTGCAAGGCAAGCTCCAGCGCGTGACCGCGCCACAGGCTCTGGCCCTGTGGGAGCGGGAACATGCGGCCTATGAAGCCAAAGCCGCGGCGGGCTGGCGCGAGCACCAACCCGATGCCGTGGCCACGGTGCACCAGTGCGAGCAGGGCCAATTCGTCGAGTTTCGCCCCGGCAGCGAGCACCTGCGGGCCGAGATGGCCTACGAAAGCCAGATGATGCGCCATTGCCTGGGCCAGTTCGCCAGCCGGCGCAGCCTGGTCGGTGGCTACGGCGAGCGCTATGCCTCCGCTTGCGAAGAGGGTCGCCTGCGCCTGTTTTCCTACCGCTCGGCCCACCAGGTGCCGCACGTCACGATCAGCGCCCATGTGCGCGAGGGCGGGCGCCTGGCCATCGACCAGATCAAGGGCAAGCAGAACCGGCCGCCCGTGGAGCGCTACCAGGGCGAGGTACTGGCCCTGCTCAACCAACTGGATACCTGCGAGGAGACACCGCCCGACGCTTTGCAGATGGGCATCGTGCGCACGGCCCGGGGCTGGTGCGCGGTGCGCGACGTGGTGCAGGAGGAAGACCAGTTGTGCCTGGTCCAGGCCCGGCCCGCGATGGTGCGCGAACTGCCCGCTCCGACGCCCCTGGTGCAGTGGCTGGTGGCCGCACGCGACCCCGATCTGCTGGAGGGCCTTCCGCTCGCGGCATCCGTGGCGGCCGCGCTGGCTGCCAGCAGCGCCAAGGCGGCGGAGCACGCACCATGATCGCCTGGCTGATCTTTGCCGCGGTAGTCGGCTTTCTGGTCTGGTTGGCCTGGCGGCTGTTGCTGTGGGTGCTGGGGCCCTTCCTGCGGTGGTACGCGCGCCCTCGCCTGCGCCGCCAATATGTGCTGGACGACCACTGGAACTGGACCCTGGCCCTGGCCGACCCCATGGCCTTCGGCCGCATCAAGGGCGGCTTTGCCGACGCCCGCATGCCCCAACTGGCCGATTCGCTGCAGCAATCGCTGCGTCCCGCCCTGCTGCACCTGCTGGGCTTGCGAAGCGACGTGGACGATGCCCAGCTACGCGCCACCTTGCCCGCGCGGCTGCAGGCGTGCTGGTATCGCATCGGCCTGGATGCCCTGCGCCCCGACGACGCCCCGCGCGACGCACTGGCCCTGGCTTGCGCGCGCGTGGCCTTCGCAACGCGCACGGCAGCTCTGCTGGGCTGGCTGGACGAGGCCACGCAATGGCAAATCCTGCACCACAACGCACAACGCGCTGCCGACTGTTTTGCCAGCTGGAAGGATTTCGGCACCGCGTATGCGCGCGGGCGCCGGCAGTGGGTGGCGCACTCCCGCGCCGACAGCCTGGGCGTGGCCTTCACCGAAGAAGAGGTGGCGCAATGGGTGAGCAACCGTGACCACCCCTGGCACTGGCTGCCCTGGCCGCTGCCGCCACTACCCATGAAGCAGTAAGAGACTGTTCAAGGCCAACCATCACGCCTGAGCGCCTCGGCCTTGTCCCTTGTCAATAGACGCGCCACAGGCCAGGGTAGCCGCACTGGCTGCCTCTCCCTGTCCGAATTGCGCAGCAGTTCGAGCGAAGGGGGAAGGCCCGAAGCGACCCAGGGGGTTGCTCTTAGAACGGCATCTTGGGCATGCCACCGCCGCCCAGGCCCTTCAAACCGCCCATGCGCTTCATCATCTTCATGAGGCCGCCGCCCTTCATCTTCTTCATCATGCCCTGCATCTGCTCAAACTCCTTGAGCAGGCGGTTGACCTCCTGCACATGCACGCCCGCACCATTGGCGATGCGCTTCTTGCGCGTGGCTTTGATGAGCTCGGGTTTGCGGCGCTCCAGCGGCGTCATGCTCTGGATGATGCCCTCCTTGCGCTTGATGTCCTTCTCGGCCTTGTCCATGTCCACCGCGCCTGCCTTGGCGGTGAGCTGCGACGGGAGCTTGTCCATCAGACTGGAGAGGCCGCCCATCTGCTTCATCTGCTGGATCTGCGCGAGAAAGTCGTTGAGATCGAACCCGTCGCCGCTCTTGACCTTGGCCGCCAGCTTCTGCGCAGCCTCGATGTCCACCCCGGCCGTGACCTGCTCCACCAGCGCCACGATGTCGCCCATGCCCAGGATGCGGCCCGCATGGCGCTCGGCATCGAACACCTCCAGGCCATCGATCTTTTCCGAAACGCCTGCAAACTTGATGGGCGCTCCCGTGATCTGGCGCACCGACAGGGCCGCACCGCCACGTGAATCACCATCGAGCTTGGTGAGAACGATACCCGTGAGCGGCAGGGCCTCCTTGAAGGCCTTGGCGGTATTGATGGCGTCCTGGCCCTGCATGGCATCGACCACGAAGAGCGTTTCGACCGGGTTCAGGGCGGCGTGCAGATCCTTGATTTCCTTCATCAAGGCTTCGTCGATGGCCAAACGGCCGGCCGTGTCCACCAGCAGCACATCGAAGTAGTGCTTGCGGGCATAGTCAAGCGCCGCATGGGCGATGTCCAGCGGCTTCTGGTCGGGCGTGCTCGGGAACCACTCGGCGCCGGCCTGCTTCGTCACGGTCTTGAGCTGCTCGATGGCCGCCGGGCGGTACACGTCGCCCGACACGGTCAGCACCTTCTTCTTGCGCTTTTCAATCAGGTGTTTGGCCAGCTTGGCGGTGGTGGTGGTCTTGCCCGCACCTTGCAGGCCGGCCATCAGGATCACGGCCGGAGGCTGGGCCGCGAGGTTGATGTCGGCCACCCCCTCGCCCATGGTGGCGGCGAGCTCGCGGTTCACGATGGAAACCAGCGTCTGGCCCGGCTTGAGGGAGCCCAGCACCTCCTGCCCCAGCGCCTTTTCCTTGACGCGGGCAATGAAGTCGCGCACCACGGGCAAGGCCACATCGGCCTCGAGCAGCGCCATGCGCACCTCGCGCAGCATGTCCTGCACGTTGGATTCGGTAATGCGGGCCTGGCCACGCATCTCCTTGACGAGGCGCGTGAGTTTGTCGGTAAGGGCGGAGGCCATAGAGAGGAGTTCCGGTGTTGCCTGCGCACGGTCAACGCCGAGGTTGCAAGCGCAGGCCGCCAGGGCGCTGGCGGTGGGGCGAAAGGCTAAACTGTCAGCCATGATTTTACCGAGTAGCTCTCCCGTCAGCTGGCTGCTGGCCCTGGCCGCAGCCGTGGCATACGCCGTGCCCGCTGCCGCCGCATCGCGGATGGGAGCCGCCGTGGCTCGGAACGCGCTCCTGACTGCCTGGGTGCTGCACGGCGCCGTGCTGGTGTGGGGGCTCTGGGGCGATGCGCCACGCTTTGGATTTGCCCCAGCCTTGTCCATGACGGCCTGGCTGGTTCTGACGGTGTACGCCGTGGAGCGACAGCTGTTCCCGCAAATGCAATCCCGCTGGGTACTGGCGGCGCTGGGTGCCGTCGCCATCGTGCTGGCCATGCTGTTTCCAGGCCAACCGCTGCACGTGTCGGCCTCGGCCTGGCTGCCTTTGCACCTGGCCCTGGGCATTGCATGCTATGGGTTGTTTGCTGCCGCCGTCGTGCACGCCTGGCTGATGACGCGCGCCGAGCGCCGCATCCGCCACGCTGAAGACCCACACAGCGGGATTCCACTGTTGACGCTGGAACGGCTGACCTTCCGCTTTGTCACGGCAGGCTTCATCCTGCTCACCGCCACCTTGCTGGCGGGCTGGCTGTTTGGCGAGACCTTGTACGGAAAAGCCTGGCGATGGGACCACAAGGCCGTTTTTTCGCTGCTCTCCTGGGTCACCTTTGCGACCCTGCTCATCGGGCGTGCACGCTTCGGATGGCGCGGCCGCAATGCGGTGCGGGTCCTCTATACCGGATCTGCGCTCCTGCTGCTGGCGTATGTGGGCTCCCGCTTTGTCATGGAAGTCGTCCTGGGTCGCAACGCATGAAATATCTGGTCTTGCTGGTGGTGCTGTTGGTGGCCTTCGGCATCTGGCGCAGCCGCCGCGCCAGCGATACCGCATCAGCCTCGGCCCGCGCTCCGCGGGCACTCGCCCTGCCCCAGGACATGCTGGCATGCGCGCATTGCGGCGTGCACGTTCCCCAGGCCGAAGCACTGCTGTCCGGCGCCCACGCCTATTGCTGCGCGGAACACCAGCGCCTGGGCCCGGCCTGAGTCCGGTCCCCCAGCAGCCGCCGTCAACCACACCATGCAATCTTTGGTAGATGCTCCTTTCGCTAGGCTGTGGCGCGGCTTCCTGACAGGCCGCGCCATGGTGGCGCTGGCCCTGGTCGTGATGCAAGGGGCAGTCCAGGCGATCAATCAGTCCAGCGAGCCGGCCGTGCTGGCGGTGTGCGTGGCCTATCTGGTCGCCACCGTGCTGCTGCGCGTGCTGGCCAGCGATTCCCTGCCGCCGCCAGCGGCCAGCCCGAAATGGCTGCCTTCCATTGGCGTCGATCTGGCTGCGATCGCAGCCCTGCAGCTGTTGCACGCGGGCAGCATGAACTACACCCCGTTGTTTGGCCTGCCCATCCTGATGGCCGCCGTGCTCGGCACGCTGACACTGGCACTCGGAACCACCGCTGCCGTCACCCTGCTGCTGCTGGGCTGGGCTTGGTGGCTGGGGACGGGCTCTACCGGGGACAATGCGCCGCGCTATCTGCAAAGCGCGCTCACGGGCACGGGCTATTTTGTGGTGAGCTACCTGGTGCACCAGCTCGCAACGCGGCTGGCGCGCGAGCAGGATCTGGCGCAGCGCAGCCAGATGGCGGCGCGTGTGCAGACCCAGGTGAGTGCCCTCGTCATCCAGAACCTCACCGATGGTGTGCTCGTGGTCGATTCAACCGACCTGGTACGCATTGCCAATCCGGCCGGGCTGCAACTGCTTCGCGGCGCCACCATGCCCGAATTGCCCTTCGCACTGTCGGCCGAAACCGCCTGGGAACCGCTGGTCACCCTCGCGCGCCGCACCTTTCGCCAGCAGAAAGCACTGGCTGCTGACGTCGACCTGCTGCATGCCGGGCAGAGCCCCACCGGGCTGCACGTGCGGACCTGGTTGACATCCACTCAGGAGAGCGCGTCTCAGGCACAGACCGAACGTCTGTGCGTCATGTTCCTGCACGACCTGCGCGAGATGGAAGCACGCTTGCGCACCGAAAAGCTGGCGGCCATGGGCCGCATGTCGGCCGCGGTGGCCCATGAGATCCGCAACCCGCTCGCGGCCATTGTGCAGGCCAACGCCCTGCTGGAAGAGGACCTGCACGATCCGGCCCAAAAGCGCTTGACGCATATGGTGCAGCAAAATGCCGACCGCCTGGCGCGCATCGCTGAGGATGTGCTGGACATTGCCCGCGTGCAGCACCAGATCAGCCACGCGCCCGCCTCTACGCTATCGCTGGACGAGACCGTAGCCCAGATCTGGAGCGACTGGCAGGCGCAGGAACCCGCGCGACGGCGGGCCGTGGTTACGCTTGAAGCGGGTGCCACCCAGGTGGAATTCGACGCGGAACACTTGCGCCGCGTGCTTGTGAACCTGCTGGACAACGCCCTGCGCTACATGGGTCCGGAGCCCGACTCGCTCATGGTGACAACCCGCACCTCGCCGCACGGCCAGACCAGCCTGCAGGTCTGGAGCGATGGCGCTCCCATGGACAAATCCGTTGAGCGCCATCTGTTCGAACCGTTCTTTTCTTCTGAAAGCCGCTCCAGCGGACTGGGCCTCTATATTTGCCGGGAGCTGTGCCAGCGCCATGGTGCGTCCATCAGCTACCAGCGGCTGGCCCGCACCACCGAGCGGGGCGAAGTGGGTGGCAACGCCTTCACCGTGGGCTTTCGCCGCACCACGCGCCCCGCCGAAGCCGCCACGCTGTTTGACACCATCGTGGTCTAACCCCATCTACCATGAATGCTCCTGCCGCCTCCATCCTCGTCGTGGACGACGAACCCGACCTGCGCACCCTCTATGAGCTGACGCTGCTGCGCGAAGGCTACCGCGTGGAAACCGCCTCCAGCGTGCAAGAGGCACGCGAGCAGCTCAAGGCCAATCGCTTTGATGCCGTCATCACCGACATGCGCCTGCCCGATGGATTCGGCATGGAGCTGCTGCAGGACCTGCGCGATCAACAGCGCAAGGAGCGCTGCGTCGTCATGACAGCCTACGGGTCCGCGGAGAACGCGGTGGAAGCACTGCGCTCGGGTGCCTTCGACTACCTGACCAAGCCCGTGGACCTGAAGCAGTTCCGGTCTGTCGTGGCCTCTGCGGTGCAAGGCGCAGGGGGCGTGCCCGCGCCCAGGGCGGCGCGCTCCGGCGGTGTCCAGGGACGGCACACGGCGTATGGCGGCGCAGACGCTCACGCAGCGGGCACAGCCCTGGACCGGCTCGTGGGCACTTCTGAAGCAATGCGCAACGTCAAGCAGCGCGTGGCCAAGGTGGCACGGGGCATGGCGCCCGTGCTGATCCACGGGGAGTCAGGCACGGGCAAGGAACTCGTGGCCCAGGCCCTGCATGCCAGCAGCCAACGCGCCGACGGCCCCTGGGTGGCCGTGAACTGCGGCGCCATCCCGGAGAACCTGCTCGAAGCCGAGTTCTTTGGCGCGCGCAAGGGTTCCTACACCGGCGCCACAGCCGATCGCGATGGGTACTTCCAGGCTGCCCGCGGCGGAACATTGTTCCTTGATGAAATCGGCGACCTCCCCCTGGCCATGCAATCCAAGCTGTTGCGCGCCATTCAGGAGCGTAGCGTGCGGCCGCTGGGCTCCACCCAGGAAGAAACGGTGGACGTGCGCATCGTCAGCGCCACCCACCGGGACCTGGCTGCGGACGTGCAGACAGGCCGGTTCCGGCAGGATCTGTACTACCGGCTGAACGTGATCGAAATTGTGATTCCCCCGCTGCGCGAACGGCGCGAGGATCTGCCCGCGTTGTGCACCGCCCTGCTCGCACGCATCGCCCAAGAATCCGGCATGCCCGTGCCTGCGTTGTCCGGGCAAGCTCTGGAAGCCATTGCCGCGCACCCCTTGACGGGGAATGTGCGCGAACTGGAAAACCTCCTGCACCGGGCCGTGGCCCTGAGCGACGGAGAGGAACTGCACGTGGACTGGCCCTGCGCAACCACGGAGCAGGTGAGAGCGCGCACCACGCCAGAATGCGCCGCCCCCCCCATGCCAGCGGAGGCCCACTCCGCATATGCATTGGCTCCACCCCCTGGCGCGGATGGCTTGGTCCCGTTGCCCAACGACCTCCAGGCCTGGCTCGACCACCAAGAACGCGACATCCTGATCCGTGCGCTGCGTGAAAGCGGCTTCAACCGCACCGCCACGGCAGCGCGGCTGGGCATCAGTCTGCGCCAGATCCGCTATCGCATTGCGCGGCTGAACATTGCAGTGCCCGGCGACCAAGACACGCATGACGACGCGCGCTGAGCCCCCGGCGGATACACGTCCCCTCTGGGACGGAGGATGGTACCGAGATGCCACCCGGCTGGAATCCCCCAACCACGGCCCCCGCCCGGCGCATGCGGCCTCGGCCATCGACCTCATCGTGGTGCACTCGATCAGCCTGCCGCCCGGTGAATACGGCGGGCTGGCAGTCCAGCAGCTGTTCACCAATACCCTGGATTGGGACGCACACCCCTACTTCGACAGCATCCGGGGGCTCCAGGTATCTGCGCACTTCTTCGTGGACCGCACCGGGGCGCTTTGGCAGTTCGTGGACTGCGACCTGCGGGCCTGGCACGCGGGCCAGTCGGCCTACCGTGGCCGCACCCAATGCAACGATGACTCCATCGGCATTGAGCTGGAGGGACTGGAAGGCCAGCCGTTCGAACCCGCGCAGTACGCGACGCTGACGGCGCTTTGCCGGGACATCGCGCAGCGCTACCCCATCGCCCACATTGCCGGGCACGAACACATCGCCCCGGGCCGCAAGCAAGATCCTGGCGCAGGTTTCGACTGGGCGCGCGTTCAACAGGCACTCCACTGGCCTTGGCATCGTTTTCCCGAAATCACACGCCCCCCGCTGCCAGCCCAACGCTGAATGCACGCTCGCCGCGCCAAGTCAAGCGGCATTTTTCTTTGTGCATGTGCACATAGCGTCTCCGCCAGAAACCATGCGGGCTCACAAAGAAAATCCGCTGGAAACGCCCGTATTTCCATGGCTTGTCCGCCTTATCCATGGCGGGGCAACGGCCCGCGGCAGATCGCCCACACGCGTGGACGATGCCCAAAACATGCTGTTTCGGTTTTGTGATGCATTTCGAGCGGTACACTACCGGTAGTGTCTTGAACGCACAGGACACACCATATATAGTGTGCGCCAGACAGTGGTCCGCCGCATCACACGCTCGCTGCGCCGGCACCCTACCGCGCGCCCCCACCCCAGACAGCCCAAAGAAGAGGACACCCATGCAAGCTGCTTTGAACACTCCTGCCACGCCCCAGGCAACCGCCGCACAAGCCCCCGCCGCCCAGTCTCCACAAGCGGCAGCTACTGGCTTGCTGGCCCATTACCAGATCATTCGCCGCAACGGCGCGGTGGTGCCGTTTGAGCCCCAGAAAATTGCCGTGGCGATGATGAAGGCCTTCCTGGCGGTGCATGGCACGCAAGGCGCTGCCTCTGCCAGCGTGCGCGAAGTGGTCGACACCTTGACCCAGGCGGTGACTCGCGCCCTCGTCCGCTCACGCCCTGCCGGTGGCACCTTCCATATCGAAGATGTGCAAGACCAAGTGGAGCTGGGCCTGATGCGCGGTGGCCACCATGAGGTCGCCCGCGCCTACGTGCTGTACCGCGAGCGCCGCACGCAAGAACGTGCCCAGCAGGCGGAACAGCAGGCACTGGCCTCGTCCACTCCCCAGCTGTATGTACTGGATGGCGGCGAGCGTGTCGCGCTCAACCCGCGCCGGCTGCAATCCCTGATCGAATCCGCCTGTGTCAACCTGGGAGCGGACGTGAAGGCCGACCCCATCGTGGCTGAAACCATGCGCAACCTGTACGACGGCGTTCCGATGGACGAGGTCTACAAGGCATCAATTCTGGCGGCCCGCACGCTCATCGAGAAAGACCCCGACTACACCTACGCCACCGCTCGCCTGCTGCTGCACACCATCGTGCGCGAAGTGCTGGGCAAGGAAGTGGCCCAGGCCGAGATGGGCCAGGCCTACCTGGAGTACTTCCCCCAGTTCATCCAGAAGGGCGTGGACAACGAATTGCTGGACGAGCGCCTGCTGAAGTACGACCTGCGGCGCCTGGGTGGCGCGCTCAAGGCAGAGCGCGACCTGAAGTTCGACTACCTCGGCCTGCAGACCCTGTACGACCGCTACTTCCTGCACGTCAAGAAAACCCGCATCGAGCTGCCGCAGGCCTTCTTCATGCGCGTCGCCATGGGGCTCGCACTGAACGAGACGGACCGCGAAGCCCGCGCCATCGAGTTCTACGAAGTGCTGTCGTCCTTCGACTTCATGTCGAGCACGCCCACGCTGTTCAATAGCGGCACGCTGCGCTCGCAACTTTCGAGCTGCTACCTGACCACGGTGCCCGACGACCTGGACGGCATCTACGAATCCATCAAGGAAAACGCCCTGCTGTCCAAATTTGCAGGTGGCCTGGGCAACGACTGGACCCGTGTGCGCGCGCTGGGCAGCCACATCAAGGGCACCAATGGAGAGTCGCAGGGCGTTGTACCGTTCCTCAAGGTGGTCAACGACACCGCCGTGGCAGTGAACCAAGGTGGCAAGCGCAAGGGTGCCGTCTGCACGTACCTCGAAAGCTGGCACCTTGACATTGAGGAGTTCCTGGAGCTGCGCAAGAACACCGGCGACGACCGCCGCCGCACGCACGACATGAACACGGCCAACTGGATCCCCGACCTGTTCATGCGCCGCGTGATGGAAAAGGGCACCTGGACCCTGTTCTCCCCTTCCAACGTGCCGGACTTGCACGACCTGTTCGGAGCGGACTTCGAGAAGGCCTATGTGGCCTATGAAGAAAAGGCCGCCCGGGGCGAGATCAAGCCCTCCAAGACCGTGCAGGCCACCGACCTGTGGCGCAAGATGCTGACGATGCTGTTCGAGACCGGGCACCCCTGGATCACCTTCAAGGATGCTTGCAACGTGCGCTCACCCCAGCAGCACGCTGGGGTGGTGCACTCGTCGAACCTGTGCACCGAGATCACGCTGAACACGAGCGACACCGAAACCGCCGTGTGCAACCTGGGCTCGGTCAATTTGCTGCAGCATCTGAAGAACGGCCAGATCGACCACGACAAGCTCAAGAAGACCATCACGGTCGCCATGCGCATGCTCGACAACGTCATCGACATCAACTACTACGCCGTCAAGAAAGCGCGCGACTCCAACCTGCGCCACCGCCCCGTGGGCCTGGGCGTGATGGCCTTCCAGGACAGCCTGTACGAGCTGCGCATCCCCTACGCCTCCCAGGAAGCCGTGGAGTTTGCCGACAAGTCGATGGAAGCCATCTGCTACTACGCCTACTGGGCCTCCACCGAGCTGGCCCGCGAACGCGGCCAGTATTCGACCTACAAGGGCTCGCTGTGGGATCGCGGCATCCTGCCCTTTGATACGCTGGACATGCTGGCCCAGGCGCGAGGCGGCTATGTGGAAGTGGACCGCTCTTCCACGCTGGACTGGGACGCACTGCGCAAGAAGATTGCGCAGGACGGCATGCGCAACTCCAATTGCGTGGCCATTGCGCCCACGGCCACCATCTCCAACATCATCGGCGTGGATGCGTCGATCGAACCGTCGTTCGGCAACCTGTCGGTGAAGTCCAACCTGTCGGGTGAATTCACCGTCATCAACGGCGGCCTGGTGCGCGACCTCAAGCGCCTGGGCTTGTGGGATGACGTGATGATCATGGACCTCAAGCATTTCAAGGGTTCCCTGCATCCCATCGACCGTGTGCCGCAGGACATCAAGGCGCTGTACTCCACAGCGTTCGAAGTCGAGCCGCGCTGGCTGGTCGAAGCGGCATCGCGTCGCCAGAAGTGGATTGATCAGGCGCAGAGCCTGAACATCTACATGGCCGGCGCGTCGGGCAAGAAGCTGGACGACACCTACAAGCTCGCCTGGGTTCGAGGCCTCAAGACCACGTACTACCTGCGCACGCAAAGCGCGACGCACGTGGAAATGAGCACGGTGAACACACGCCAGCTCAATGCCGTTTCGTCCGGCAGCGACAGCGGCGCCGCGGCGGCCCCGGCACCTTCCCAAGCCAAGCCCAGCGCGCTGGAGGCCGCAGCTGCAGCAGCGGCCGCGCAGGCAGCCGCAGTGCCTGCCACGGACGTCAAGTTCTGCGCCATCGACGATCCAGGCTGCGAAGCCTGCCAATAAGGACTTCGCGCGCGACACCTCGGCCCCGCTTCGAGGTGTTGCGCGTGTGCTGTGAAGCAACAAACGTTGCTGCATAACGCTGCGGTGCTTTCCTTTTTGCAGCACTGCTTTCATAATCCGAACACTGGAAAATCTATGTTGTCCTGGGACGAAGAAGTCAAGCCCTCATCGCAAAATCAACTGGACGGTGGACTGAACAAGAGCCACTCGGTGGGACAGTCGCCCCTGTCTTTTCAGTCCCCTTCGCTGCAAGCAGTGCAAGCCGCAGCAACTGTCGCTCCCCCAGCCTCTGCAGCGACACAAGCAACCGCATCAAGCGCAACACACCGCCGCGTCAATGCAGCCGACAAGCGCATCATCAATGGTCAGACGGACGTCAACCAGCTGGTGCCTTTCAAGTACAAATGGGCCTGGGAGAAGTACCTGGCCACCTGCGCCAACCACTGGATGCCGCAAGAAGTGAACATGACGCGCGACATCGCGTTGTGGAAGGACCCCAACGGTCTGACCGATGACGAGCGCCGCATCATCAAGCGCAACCTGGGCTTCTTCGTGACGGCCGACTCCTTGGCCGCCAACAACATCGTCCTGGGCACCTACCGCCACATCACTGCGCCGGAATGCCGCCAGTTCCTGCTGCGCCAGGCCTTCGAAGAAGCCATCCACACGCACGCCTACCAGTACATCGTGGAATCGCTCGGGCTGGACGAGGGCGAAATCTTCAACGCATACAACGAAGTCGCGTCGATACGGGACAAGGACGAGTTCCTGATCCCGTTCATCGACGCGATCATGGATCCCAATTTCAAAACAGGTACGCCCGAGAACGACCAGACGCTCCTCAAGTCGCTCATCGTTTTTGCCTGCTTGATGGAAGGCCTGTTCTTCTACGTCGGCTTCACGCAAATCCTTGCCTTGGGGCGCCAGAACAAGATGACCGGCGCCGCCGAGCAGTACCAGTACATCCTGCGCGACGAGTCGATGCACTGCAATTTCGGCATCGACCTGATCAACCAGCTGAAGCTTGAAAACCCGCACCTCTGGACTGCAGAGTTCAAGGCCGAGATCAACGCCCTGTTCCTCAAGGCCGTGGAACTGGAATACCGCTATGCCGAGGACACCATGCCCCGCGGCGTCCTGGGAATGAACGCTTCGATGTTCAAGGGTTACCTGCGGTACATCGCCAACCGCCGCGCAACGCAGATCGGGTTGGAGACGCTGTTCCCCAACGAGGAAAACCCGTTCCCGTGGATGAGCGAAATGATTGATCTGAAGAAGGAACGTAACTTCTTCGAAACCCGCGTGATTGAATACCAGTCCGGTGGTGCGCTGTCCTGGGACTAGCGCCTTTTTCCGCATCACACCACCATGGCTTGCACACCACGCCCCGCAATGTCAGCACCGCAGAGTGCTGCCCCGCGGGGCGTTCCCGTGTTCATGGGGATGGAGCTTTCTCCATCCCCATGGATCGCTTTCTGTCCACTGCAGACAGAAAGTGCTCTTTGCAAAATTGACCCAAGGAGAACATGATGGCAACTGCGAAAAAACCGGCCGCCAAGAAGGCTGCCCCCGCGAAGAAGGCCGCTGCTACTGCTAAGCCAGCAGCAGCGAAGAAAGCTGCACCCGCCAAGAAGGCAGCGGCTCCAGCAAAGAAGGCCGCTCCCGCCAAGAAGGCCGTAGCAGCGAAGAAGGCCGCACCGGCCAAGAAGGCAGCAGCTCCAGCGAAGAAAGCCACTCCCGCCAAGAAGGCCGTAGCAGCGAAGAAGGCTGCACCGGCCAAGAAGGCAGCAGCTCCAGCGAAGAAGGCCGCTCCCGCCAAGAAGGCCGTAGCAGCGAAGAAAGCTGCACCGGCCAAGAAGGCAGCAGCTCCAGCGAAGAAAGCCGCTCCCGCCAAGAAGGCCGTAGCAGCGAAGAAGGCTGCACCGGCCAAGAAGGCAGCAGCCCCAGCAAAAAAGGCCGCCGCTCCTGCCAAGAAGGCTGCCCCTGCCAAGGCTCCCGCCAAGAAGGCTGCACCGGCCAAGAAGGCCGCCAAGGCGCCTGCCCCTGCTGCTGCCGCTCCAGCCGCCCAGACCACCCTGAACCCTCAGGCGGCTTGGCCTTTCCCTACGGGCAACAAGCCCTGATACGAGCGCACTGCAAGCGAGCCGCTCAACCCGGTGCACGCGCACCGGGTTTTTTTTATGCCTGCATTGGCTCAGAAGACGGCCATGCGGAGCACAAGCACCTGAAGACATGGGCCAGATGCAGGGTCAACCAACTGCCTTTGGGTGCGAATTGCCCCGCCAAAACCCTGGGTCCGCCTCGCCCGCAGCCCCACGCGATACGAGGAAGGCGTTCGCACGCCCGGCTTCACGCCTACGGGGTACCCAGGTGGGCGATGGAATCCATCAAAACACCGCCCCAACGCTGACATCTCCAACCCAACTACCGGCTAGGCTGGAACGAAGTCCAACGTGTAGTTCTGAGGTCCACGCTGCGCAATCTTGAGCGCACCCACCTGGTTCCCCAACTGGGCACAACGGACCAGCGGCCAGCCCTTCTCCAAGCCAAACAGCAACGCGCCGCGCCAGGCATCACCGCAGCCTGTCGGGTCTACCACCTGGGTGGGCGCCACCGCGGGTACGTGGGTTCTCTCGCCATCCACCCACACCTCACAGCCTTCGGCACCCAGGGTCACCACCAAGCCTTTCACCTTGTGCGATATATCTGCCAAGGTCCAGCCGGTGCGGTCGCAGAGCATCTTGCCTTCGTAGTCATTCACCGTGACCCAGGTGGCCTGCGCCACGAACCGGGCCAATTCCTGCCCATTGAACATGGGCAGACCCTGGCCGGGGTCAAACACGAAGGGAATGCCTGCCGCCACGCATTGAGCGGCATGTTCCAGCATGGCATCCCGCCCATCGGGCGCGATGATCGCTACCGCGGCGCCTGAACCGGGCTCGATGCGCAGCGCATGGGCCTGCATCATGGCGCCGGGATGAAATGCCGTGATCTGATTGTTGTCACGGTCCGTCATGATCATGGCCTGGGCGGTGTACGTTTCTTGTACCTGGCCCACGTGGCGGCAGCTGATGCCCAGTGCTTCCAGGCGCTGGAGGTAGTCCGTCCCGTCGCTGCCCAGCATCGCCATGGGAAGCGGCTCGCCCCCCAGCAGCTTCAGGCTGTAGGCAATATTGCCAGCGCAGCCTCCAAAATCACGCCGCAACGATGGCACCAGGAACGAAACGTTCAGGATGTGCAACTGGTCGGGCAGGATCTGCTCGGCAAAGCGGCCCTCGAAAGTCATGATGGTGTCAAATGCCAGGGAACCACAAATGAGCGCAGCCATATCGAATACGGGTGTAGATAGTAAGAAGGATCAGCTTCAGGGATAGAAAGCCAGCAAGCGGTAGCCTGCGACGCGCGCGCCACCTGTGGTGACGATGACCGACAGTGACGCACTCCACTCTCCACCCGCCGGAAGCTCCATCGGGGCCCCCATGTCTGTGGGAAGCAGCACGCGGCGCAGCATCGGCTGGTCCTGGGCGTCGGTCAGCGTCAGTTCAACCGCTGGCATGGCCAGGGGGATCGACGCCTTGCTTTTCATCGTCAACGCAAGGTGATAGCTATCACCCCGGGCTTTGTTGAACGAGGAACTGTCGATCACAATGTCGGCAATCTGCCGTGGTGGCGCGATTTCACACTGCAAAGAAGCACACAAGGTCAGCAGCATCGGTCGCAAGCGAGGCTCGGCAGCCGCCAGCCGATCTCGCTCCTGCACGGCGACTTGCAGGGCAAAGCCTGCTATCGCCAGCAGGATCATGGCCACCAGTGCCACGCGCACCTGAGGCTTACGCCAAAAAGCCTGGCGCCGAGCCGCGCGGACAAAGCTGACCTCTGGATCCGCCTCGGCCGTGTCATCCTCGTCATCATCCGCCCCGGCGTGCTCTGCTGGGGGGAGCGAAGACTTGCGCGACGCGGCCTGCAGCACCGCCGCAGGCGAACGGTCTTCCACCAGCGACAAGGCTTCAGGCTCGGGCTCCAGCGATGCCGCCAACGGGGCGAAGTCAACGGAGGGAAGCGGCACCGCCATGTCCTGCGCCACCACGCCAGGGGCCATCGCTGCGTCGGGCGGCGCCGATGGCGGCGGCGGGCTTACCGGTGGAGCGGCTTTCGGGGGCAGCTCCAGCGCTGGATAACCCATGGGAGTGAGTTCCACGAATGCATCAGAACTGGCCGGTGCATCACTAGCCTCCGCCTCCACCGGTTCCGCAGCCGGCAGTTCATACCCGCCAGGGATCGGCGGGAGCGGTGTCAACAGCGTCTGCCGCGGCTCCTGGCTTTTGGATGCCGCCGCCGGGGTGGCCGGGATGTCTGGCGGCTCGACGCCTGGCCCCGAGTCGACGACCGCATCCCCGCCAGCAGGGCCGCCCAGCCCCTGCGCCGCTGGGCTGGCAGCCGGGGGCCGTGCCCGCCAGGAAAAGGGCGTGGCGCCCTCCAGATTCAAAGGCGCAGTGGAGCCCTCGCCAGATTCAGCAGAAAGAAACGCGGGCACCGCAGGCAGCGGAACCTCCAGGGTGGGCGCAACGGGCGCCGCCTCGCTGGCTGGATCAGGGACGGCAGTGTCCTCGGCAGGCTCATCGACCCCATCCCGGTCCATTGTCGTGTGGACGGGGGGGGCAGCAGGCGGCGAGAGCGGCGGCGCCGCGGCGGTGGCCGGGGAGATCCGCGCTTCGCGTGGAGTCGAGACCGGAGCGGAAGCTGGAGGTTGACCCCACGCACGCCCGGCGTCCGGAGGTCGCGCGACAGGCACCGGGGGCGGGCGGACATCGGTCAGGGATACGTCGGGCAGCAGCGCAGCAGGCGCAGCCGCCAGCAAATGGGCCGATGCATCAAAAACTTCCTTGCATTGGCCGCAACGGACCCACCCTTCGGAGATGCGCAACTGGTCCGCCACCACCTTGAATGTGGTCGAACAGGACGGGCAGCGGGTGATCTGGCTCATCAGCGCAGGATTGTAGGGTTGCGTTTTCTGCCCGCCAGCGGGGAGGCAGGGGCGCCAATGCCTCAGCGCCGGGCCGTCATCAGGATCCAGCCGTCTTCCGCGTCGGCCACTTCCAGCTGCACCCACGGGGCATAGGCCTCCTTGAGCTCGTCGGCCTGGCGCGCCAGGATGCCTGCGAGAACCAGGTACCCGCCAGGCGCCACGTGGTTGCACAGGAGGGGGGCGAGCACACGCAGGGGTGTTGCCAGGATGTTGGCCAGCACCGTCTGGTATTCGCCCTGGGCCTTGTCGGGCAGGCCGGCGTGCAGTTCCACCTCGTTGGCCTTTGCGTTGAGCACGGTGGATTCGACGGCTGCAGGATCGATGTCCACCGCGTCGATGTCCGTGGCCCCAAACTTGGCCGCGCCGATAGCCAGGATGCCAGATCCGCAGCCATAGTCCAGAACCCGGCCCAGCGGATTGCCGGCAACGGAATCGCTGGCCCCATGGCGGGCGATCCAGCGCAGGCACATGCGGGTCGTGGGATGGGTTCCGGTGCCAAAAGCAAGGCCCGGGTCCAGGCGAATGCTGCGTGTGGCCGCGGCAGGCAGCTCATGCCAGGTGGGGACAATCCAGAAATCCGGCGTGATATCCACCGGCGAAAACTGCGATTGGGTGAGTCGCACCCAGTCCTGCTCTTCGACCGGCGCCATGCCCAGCACTTGGCAGCCCGCAAAGAAATCCTGGAGTGCCAGCAAATCACACGCCTCGGTGGCCAGCGCCTCGGTGGCGAACAGCGCCACCACGCGGCTGCGCTGCCACCCATCCTTGGGAGGCGGCATGCCGGGCTCGCCGAACAGCGCAATCTCTGCGTCCGTCTGGGCATCGGCGTCTTCGACCGACACGGAAAGCGCGTCCAGCGCATCCAGCGCGTCGCTCACCGCTTCGATACGGTCCTCCGGGCACATCAGGCTCAGCTCAAACATGGGCATCTCTCAGAAAAAATGAAATGCCGGCCCCTGTTACCAAGGACCAGCATAGGAACGGAGGGAGCGCATGGGCCGGGCCCGCGTCCACAGGTCAACCGCACGTTAGCGCATCAACGCTTGTGCTGCGACAACCACTCTTCCAGATAGTGGATGTTGGTCCCACCGGCCATGAACTTCGCGTCCACCATCAGCTCGCGGTGCAGCGGCACATTGGTGTTGATACCTTCAATCACAGTCTCCGACAGCGCCGTTCGCATGCGGGCCAGGGCCTGCTCTCGCGTGTCCCCGTGCACGATGATCTTGCCGATCATCGAGTCGTAGTTCGGCGGTACGAAATAGTTGGTGTACGCATGCGAATCGACACGCACGCCCGGACCGCCTGGT
>NZ_JALEGG010000263.1 GCF_022763525.1 Acidovorax sp. | reverse complement strand
TTGCCGTTGAGCAGGAAGTGGGTCCAGATGCCCGCGCCGTAGCCCAGGCCGATGGCCCATGACCAGCGCAGATGCCCGAAGAAGGTGTAGTAACCGCGGGCCGTTCCCATGACCGCCACACCGGCGGCTGAACCGATGGCCAACAGTGAACCACCAATGCCGGCCGTTAGCGTGACCAGCAGCCACTGCCCGTCGTTCATGTCCGGGTACATGCTGAGCACGGCGAACATCACTGGGATGTTGTCGATGACGGCCGAGATGACGCCCATCAGGATATTGGTCACCGTTGGGCCCAATTCGCCGTAGAGCATCTCGGACCCCACCGACAGATAACCGAGTGTGCCCAAGCCACCCACGCACATGATGATGCCGTAGAAGAACAGCAGCGTGTCCCACTCCGAGCGCGCCACCTGATTGAAGGTGTTGAGGCGGGGGCCTTTGTTCTCTTGATACGGATCGCTGCTTTCGGCGCCGCTCAAACCACCCTGGTCAATCAGTTGGTGGTGGACTTCCCCATCCTTGTGCAGCGCACCGATGCGGTTGAGGGTGTAGTTCATCAGCATGAGCGCGCCCAGGCCGCCCATCATGCCGAGTGCAGGCGGCAGGTGGAAGGCCGCGTGCAAGGTGACGGTGAGGGCAATGGTGCCGATGAACATGCCGATGATGACCAGCCCGCCAAACCGCACGACCGGGCGCACCGCAAGCGGTTCTGGCGTGGCCTTGGGCACCTGCGTCGCCATGATCGCGGCTGGGATGATCCAGCTCACCAGCGCCGGAACAAAGAGCACCAGGAATTCATGCGCCGGGAAGACGCCCTTCTGCCACACCATCAGGGTCGTGATATCGCCGAAAGGGCTCCAGGCACCGCCCGAGTTGGCAGCGACCACGATGTTGATGCAGGCCACGGTGACAAAGCGCGGATGCCCTGCGCCAACCGCGATGGCGACGGAAGCCATAACCAGGGCCGTGGTCATGTTGTCCGCGATGGGCGACAGGAAGAAGGCAATGAGGCCGGTCAGCCAGAACAGGGTGCGCAGGGAAAAGCCGCGTGACACCAGCCAGCCGCGCAGGGCATCGAAGACCCCGCGCTCATCCAGCGTATTGATGTAGGTCATCGCCACCAGCAGGAACAGGAACAACTCCGCGAACTCGATCAGGCTGTGCTGAACCGTGCGGTGCACGATCTCGGTATCGCCCATGCTGGCGTAGGTGGCGCCAATCATGGTCCAGATGATGACCGCGCCCAGCAGCACGGGAATGGATTTGCGCAGGTGCAACCATTCTTCCGCCACCACCAGAACGTAGGCGATGACGAAGACGCACAAAGCGAGAATACCGACGGTGGAGCCTGTCAAATCGACGGTCTGCGGGGTTTCGGCCGCAGAGGCCATAACGGGGAAAAGAGCCGTTAGGAGAGCGATCAGCAGGCGCATGGTCTGTTTCAGGCAGATGAACGGGTGCGCATCATAGCGGCCCCTCACGCAGTCCGCTTTTGCACTGCACCAAAGTTGTAGGGTTTAACCTGTAAGTAACGAGTTTTGCAGCGCAAAACTTTTAGGAACGTAAGCACGGCGCTGCTTCAGCCGAAGCTTGAAGCGCTTTCCTGTCTTATTTTGTCACGGAGGGCCGCTTGTGTTTCGCACCATCGCGCAGTGCGGTACTTTACCGTACAGCAGTGGAGCGGCTCATGAAGCGAGGGTCAGAGCGCTTTGAACTTCGCATCGGCATTGCAAAAAAGCGAAAAATCGCCGAGGCCGCGAGGAAGCGCGGAATGAGCGTGGCCGCTTTCGTGCGTATCGCCGCATTGCAGGAAGCCACAAAGGTGCCGGATGACTCCAGTGCACTACTCTTGGGTGGAATAACCGAGCGAATGCGCGGAAAGGCAACCGCTGGATTCACAACCGAAGAGATACTCGCGCTCACACGTGCGCAATGAACCAGGTGCTGGTTGATTCAAACGTGCTCCTGGATGTGCTGACTGACGACGCGCAATGGTACGAATGGTCGGCAAGCCAATTGGAGGCCTGTGCTGAAACCGCCGATCTGTGTATCAACCCACTGGTATATGCAGAGGTGTCCGTTGGCTTCAACCGGATTGAAGAACTCGAAGACGCTCTCCCTGCCAGCGTGTTCCGCCGGGTGCCATTGCCATGGGATGCGGGTTTTCTGGCAGGCAAGGCCAATCTTGCATACCGCAGCGCAAAGGGGACGCGCTCTTCCCCCCTGCCTGACTTCCATATAGGGACGCACGCTGCAATTGCAGGCATGACACTGTTGACCCGCGATGCAAAGCGCTACCAGCACTCTTTTCCAAAGCTCGCACTTATTTGCCCCTGAACGTCGCGATCATGCAGCGCTGATCAGCCCTTCCTCACGTAGCTTGCGAACGGCGTCGCGCAGTCGGGCGGCTTTCTCGAATTCGAGATTCTGCGCCGCTTCGAACATTTCCTTTTCCAGCTTGGCGATCTTCTTGCCGATCTGATCCGCGGGGACGCGCTCGTAACCGGCCGGTGCTTCGGCGGCTTTCAGGCTGCGGTCCGTACCACCCTCCACGGCCTTTTCGTAGCCGGCGTGCATGACGTCGTCGATGCGTTTGCGGATGCCCTTGGGCGTAATGCCATGTGCTTTGTTATGCGCGAGCTGCTTGTCACGACGACGCTCGGTTTCGTCGATGGCGCGCCGCATGGAGTCGGTGATCTTGTCGGCATAGAGAATGGCGCGCCCTTCCAGGTGCCGCGCCGCGCGTCCGATGGTCTGGATGAGGGAACGCTCTGAGCGCAGGAAGCCCTCCTTGTCGGCATCGAGGATGGCCACCAGCGAGACCTCAGGCAGGTCCAAACCCTCACGCAGCAGATTGATGCCCACCAGAACATCAAAACTGCCCAGGCGCAGCTCGCGGATGATCTCGGCCCGCTCGACGGTATCCACGTCGGAGTGCATGTAGCGCACGCGCACCCCGTTCTCGTGCAGGTAGTCGGTGAGATCCTCCGCCATGCGCTTGGTCAGCGTAGTGACCAGGACGCGCTCGCCGCGCTCCGCGCGCAGGCGGGCCTCGCCGAGCAGGTCGTCCACCTGCGAGCCCACGGGGCGCACTTCCACGGCAGGGTCCACGAGGCCGGTAGGCCGGACCACCTGCTCGACCACTTGCTCGGTGTGTTCCGCTTCATAGGAGCCCGGGGTGGCCGACACGAAGATCGATTGCGGCACCAGCCGTTCGAACTCCTCGAACTTCAGCGGGCGGTTGTCCAGCGCCGAGGGCAGACGGAAGCCGTATTCGACAAGGGTTTCCTTGCGCGCCCGGTCGCCGCGGTACATGCCGCCGATCTGCGGCACGGTCACGTGGGACTCATCGATGACAACCAGGGCATCCGGGGGCAGGTAGTCGAACAGACAGGGCGGCGGCTCGCCGGCCGCGCGTCCGGACAGATAGCGGGAATAGTTTTCGATACCCGAGCAGTAGCCGATCTCCTGGATCATCTCCAGGTCAAAGGTGGTGCGCTGCTCCAGTCGTTGCGCTTCCAGCAGCTTGCCTTCGGCGCGGAAGTACTCCAGGCGCTCGCGCAGCTCCTCCTTGATGGCGTCGAACATGCTCAGCAGGCGTTGCCGCGGGGTTACGTAATGCGACTTGGCGTAAATCGTCGCGCGCGGCACCTTCTGGTGCACCTCCCCCGTTAGCGGGTCGAAATAGCTGATGCTTTCGACCTCGTCGTCGAAGAGTTCGATGCGCACCGCCTGCTCGTCGGATTCCGCGGGATGGATATCGATGGTCTCACCGCGCACCCTGTAGGTGCCGCGCTTGAGCTCCATGTCATTGCGGGTGTACTGCATCTCCGTCAGCCGACGGATGACTTCGCGCTGGCCCATGCGGTCACCGACCACCACGTGCAGCACCATCTTGAAGTAGGACTCCGGGTCGCCCAAACCGTAGATTGCGGACACGGATGCAACGATGATCGCGTCGCGTCGCTCCATCAGCGCCTTGGTGGCGGACAGGCGCATCTGCTCGATGTGGTCGTTGATCGAACTGTCCTTCTCGATGAAGG
>NZ_JALEGG010000262.1 GCF_022763525.1 Acidovorax sp. | reverse complement strand
TCCCGCGCACGGATAATTCCCAAATGATCAAGCTGTTTGTAGGCCTTGGAAACCCTGGGCCGGACTATGAGGCCACCCGCCACAACGCCGGCTTCTGGTGGATTGACGCGTTGGCGCGCGAACTGAAAGTCACTCTGCTGCCCGAGCGCAGCTACCACGGCCTGGTGGCGCGCACCACGGTGCACGGGCAAAGCGTGTGGCTGCTGGAGCCCCAGACCTTCATGAACCTTTCAGGGAAGTCCGTGGCATCGCTGGTGCGCTTTTTCAAGATTCAGCCCGAAGAGATCCTGGTGGTGCACGACGAACTCGACATTCCGCCGGGCCAAGTCAAGCTCAAGCGGGGCGGCAGCCACGCCGGGCACAACGGCCTGCGCGACATCCACAGCCAGCTGGGTTCGCCCGACTACTGGCGTCTGCGCGTGGGCATCGGCCACCCGGGCGTGAAAAGCGAAGTGGCCAACTGGGTGCTCAAGAAACCCGCCCCGGACCAGCGCACGCTGATCGAAGACAGCATCGCGCATTCGCTGAAAGCCTACCCGGCCATGCTGGCCGGCGAGATGGACAAAGCCACCCTGCTCATCCACACCACCAAACCGCCCCGCCCCAAGCCACCTCGCCCCGTAGAGGATTGAACGGACGGATGCTACTTTTTTTATAGCATCACGCGCTTGCCAGATGAGCGCCAAAGGCTAAAAACACATTAAATCAACCGGCGGTGGAAACCTGCAGGCGCTGGAACTTCTGCCAGAGGGTCTCCCGGCTCTCGATATGCTGCGGGTTCACCGGAATGCAGGCCACGGGGCAGACCTGCACACACTGGGGCTCGTCAAAATGCCCCACGCATTCCGTGCACTTGCCGGGGTCGATTTCGTAGATCTCCTGCCCCAGGTAGATGGCCTGGTTGGGGCACTCGGGCTCGCAGACGTCGCAGTTGATGCATTCGTCGGTAATCATCAGTGCCATACGACCTCCGGAGGGGCTGAGCCGAAAACGATGGCGAAAGGGTGCGCTGCGCGTTGCATGCTCCGTATTATCCCGCGCCGACGGCATGTGCCTTGCATGCCACACTGCAACCCACCACTGCTGACGGGGATGTGTTTGCCGTTATGCTGTGTATACACATTAATTTTCTGCCAGCGCGTCCCACCCACTGTCCTCTTCTTTCCTGCGCACTCCATGGGTCTGTTTTTTCTCAAACGGTTGGCCACACTGGTCGCGACATTGATCGGCGCCTCCGTCGTCGTGTTCCTGGTGCTGGAAATCCTTCCGGGCAATGCTGCCCAGATGCTGATGGGTCCCGATGCCTCGCCCGAGGCAGTCGCCGCGCTGGCGGCCAAGCTGGGGCTGGACCAGCCCGCCGGCGCGCGCTACTGGCAGTGGGTCAGCGGCTTGGTCGTGGGCAACATGGGCGACAGCTATGCCTACGGCTCGCCCGTGCTGGACCTGGTGCTGGAGCGCCTGGCCCTGACCGTGCCCCTGGCGCTGATGGCCATGGTCATCACCACCGTGCTGGCGCTGGCGGCGGGCGTGTACGCCGCGGCCCGCCACAACAAGCTGGGCGACGTGGGCGTGATGACGCTGGCGCAGATCGGCATCGCGATTCCCAACTTCTGGTTCGCCATCCTGCTGATCCTGCTCTTTTCGGTGAAGCTGCAGTGGTTCTCGGCCGGCGGCTTTCCGGGCTGGACGGAAGATGCCGGCGGCAGCCCGCTCGAAGCCCTCAAGGCCCTGCTGCTGCCCGCCATTGCGCTGGCCGTGGTGCAGGCGGCCATCCTGGCGCGCATCACGCGCTCGGCCGTGCTGGAGGTGCTGCGCGAGGACTTCGTGCGCACCGCGCGGGCCAAGGGCCTCTCGCAGCGCGCGGCGCTGTGGGGCCATGTGCTGCGCAACGCGATGATTCCCGTGGTCACTGTGATGGGGCTGCAGTTTGCCTCGCTGCTGGCGGGCACCATCGTGGTGGAGAACGTGTTCTACCTGCCGGGCCTGGGCCGGCTGATCTTCCAGTCCATCTCCAACCGCGACCTCATCGTGGTGCGCAACTGCGTGATGCTGCTTGCGGCCATGGTCATCGTGGTGAACTTCGTGGTGGACGTGCTGTACGCGGTGATCGACCCGCGCGTGAAGGCTTCCGACATCTGATCTGATCGATCCCTCCCCATGAGCGCCGCCATTTCCCCCCCCTCCTCCACCACTGCCCCCGCCGCCGCGCCCAGCGGGCTGCGGCGCGCGCTGCGCCACAGCAGCTTTGTCATCGGCGCGGTGCTGTCGCTGCTGCTGCTGGCCACAGCGGCCTTGTCGCTGGTGTGGACACCCTGGTCCCCCTACGAGATGGACTTGGCGAACAAGCTGGCGGGCCCGTCCGCCCGGCACTGGCTGGGCACCGATGCCTTCGGGCGCGACGTGGCGTCGCTGGTGATGGTGGGCGCGCGCAACTCCATCCTGGTGGGCGTGATCGCGGTGGGCATTGGCCTGTCCATCGGCACGGCGCTGGGCCTGCTGGCCGCGGCCAAGCGGGGCTGGGTGGAAGAGATCATCATGCGGCTGGCCGATTTCACGTTCGCCTTCCCGGCGCTGCTGCTGGCCATCATGATGACGGCCGTGTTCGGGGCGGGCATCGTCAACTCCATCATCGCCATCGGCATCTTCTACATCCCCACCTTCGCGCGGGTCACCCGCGCCTCAGCCAACGCCGTGTGGGCGCGCGAATACATCCTGGCCGCGCGCGCCTGCGGCAAGGGCAGCTGGCGGATCACGCTGGAGCATGTGCTGCCCAACATCCTGTCGGTGCTAATCGTGCAGACCACCATCCAGTTCGCACTGGCCATCCTGGCCGAGGCCGCCCTGTCGTACCTGGGCCTGGGCACGCAGCCGCCCCAGCCGTCATGGGGCCGCATGCTCAGCGAGGCGCAGACGCTGATGTTCCAGGCGCCGCTGCTGGCCGTGTGGCCAGGGGTGGCGATTGCGCTGGCGGTGCTGGGCCTGAACCTGTTGGGCGATGGACTGCGCGACCTGCTGGACCCGCGCCTAGCCCGCAAGCGCTGATGACACACCAAGAAGAACAGCCCGCCCCAAGCCCACGATGCCCCTGCTAGAAGTCTCCAACCTCCGCATCCGCCTGCAGACCCACCGCGGCCCGGCCGACGCCGTGCGCGGCGTGAGTTTCGCCCTGGAGCGCGGCGAAACCCTGGGCCTGATCGGTGAGTCAGGCTGCGGCAAATCCATCACCGCGATGTCGCTCATGGGCCTGCTGCCCGAGAGCGCGCAGGTCACCGGCAGCATCCGCTTTGACGGGCAGGAACTGGTGGGCCGCACCGATGCGCAGATGTGCCAGTTGCGCGGCAACCGCATCGGCATGGTGTTCCAGGAACCGATGACCGCGCTCAACCCCGTGCACACCATCGGCCGCCAGGTGGCCGAGCCGCTGCGCCTGCACCGCGGCATGGACGCCACGGTCGCGCGCAAGGAAGCCATCGCGCTGCTGGACCGCGTGGGCATCCCCAACGCGGCGCAGCGCATCGATGCCTACCCGCACCAGTTCTCCGGCGGGCAGCGCCAGCGCATCACCATCGCCATGGCGCTGGCCTGCGGACCCGACCTGCTGATTGCCGACGAGCCCACCACGGCGCTCGACGTGACCATCCAGCAGCAGATCCTGGACCTCATCAGCGACTTGGTGGCCGAACGCAACATGGCCATGATCCTGATCTCGCACGACCTGGGCGTGATCTCGCAGAACGTGGACCGCATGATGGTGATGTATGGCGGCACGGTGGTGGAAAGCGGCTCCACCGCGTCCGTCTTCTCCGCCATGGCCCACCCCTACACCCGCGGCCTGTTTGCGGCGCGCCCCCACCTGGGCGCCGTGCATGCGCCCGGCCAGCGCCCCCGGCTGTCCACCATTCCCGGCACGGTGCCCGAGCTGGTGGACTTGCCGGCGGGCTGCCCGTTCGCCGGCCGCTGCAGCTACACCATCGACGCCTGCCACCACGAACCGCCGCCAACCACCCTGGCGGCGCGCGATGCCGATGGCGAGCACACCGTGCGCTGCCTGCGCCGCGAAGCCATTGCAGAAGCCCGCAGCGTGGAGGCCGCCGCATGAGCATGAGCATCAGCAGCAGCACCCCACACTCCCCGCTGCTCCAGGTGCAGGACCTGGTGCGTGAATACACGCTGCCGCGCGAGCACCTCTTCCGTCCGCCAGGTACGGTGCAGGCCCTCAACGGCGTGAGCTTTTCCATCGCCGCAGGCCGCAGCCTGGGTGTGGTGGGCGAATCGGGCTCGGGCAAGTCCACGCTGGCACGGCTGGTGATGGCGCTGGATACGCCCACCTCCGGCACGGTGGAGCTGCTGGGCCGCAACTTGCACCAGTTGCCCACCGAGCAGCTGCGCCAGGCGCGGCGCGACTTCCAGATGGTGTTCCAGGATCCGTATGGCTCGCTGGACCCGCGCCAGACGGTGGAGCGCATCGTCACCGAGCCGCTGCAGGCGCAGGGCCAGACCACCCGCGCCGAGCAGCGCGAGCAGGCCGGGCAGGTGCTGGCCCAGGTGGGCCTGCGCACCAACGACCTGGGCAAGTACCCGCATGAGTTTTCCGGCGGCCAGCGCCAGCGCATCGCCATTGCACGCGCCCTGATCACGCGCCCGCGTCTTATCGTGGCGGACGAGCCCGTGAGCGCGCTCGATGTATCGGTGCAGGCCCAGGTGCTCAACCTGATGCAGGACCTGCAGCAGCAGTTCGGCATCACCTACATGCTCATCAGCCACGACCTCGCGGTAGTAAACCACCTGTGCGACGAGGTAGTGGTGCTGTACCAGGGGCGCATCGTGGAGCGGGGCTCGCCGGGCGAGCTGTTCCGCAACGCGCAGCACCCGTACACCCAGTCGCTGGTGGGCGCGGTGCCGCAAGTGCAACCCGGCCGCGCACGAGCCCGCAGGGCGGCTGCCGCGGTCGCAGCAGCAACGGCAAAAACCGCAAAACCCAATCCACGCGCAATGGTGTAAAACGCTTCCGTACTCCCCGGTAACAAATTGCATATTTGCGCCGGGGCCCTCGTTGGTTTTTTTGTCTGGAGAGTCCGAACATGCTGAACCGCCGCACCGTCCTTGCCACTGGCGCGATTGCCGCCGTGCCCCTGACCACCTCCCTCAGCGCCCTGGCGCAGAGCCGCAAAGATGCAGTGACGCTGGCGATGACGCTGGAGCCCCCGGGCCTGGACCCGACGGCCGGCGCGGCCTCGGCCATTGCCGAGATCGTGCAGTACAACATCTTCGAGACGCTCACCAAGATCAACCCTGACGGCAGTGTTTCGCCCCTGCTGGCCGAGAGCTGGGAGGTCTCGCCCGACCTCAAGACCTACACCTTCAAGCTGCGCCGCGGCGTGAAGTTCAGCAACGGCGAGCCCTTCACCGCCGCGGCCGTCAAGTTCTCGTTCGACCGCGCAGGCGGCGAGAAGAGCACCAACAAGGACAAGCGCACCTTCGCGGGCCTGACCACGCAAGTGGTGGACGACTACACCGTCGTGCTGCTCAACAAGGAGATCGACCCCGACCTGCTGTTCGTGCTGGGCCAGGCCACGTCCATCATCGTGGAGCCCAAGAGCGCCGACAACAATGCCATCAAGCCCGTGGGCACCGGCCCCTACCAGCTGCAGGCGTGGAACAAGGGCTCGTCGGTGGTGCTGACGGCGTGGGACGGCTACCGCGACGCCAAGGCCATCAAGATCAAGCGCGCCACGTTCCGCTTTATCTCCGACCCCGCCGCCCAGGTCGCCGCCCTGCTGGCTGGCGACGTGGATGCCTTCCCGCGCGTCACGCCGCGCAGCGTGGCACAGTTCAAGGCCAACCCCAAGTTCCAGGTGGTGGTGGCCGGCTCGCGCGCCAAGACCATCCTGGCCATCAACAACGGCAAGAAGCCGCTGGATGACGTGCGCGTGCGCCGCGCCATCGCCGCGGCCATCGACCGCAAGGCCGTCATCGAAGGCGCGGGCGACGGCTACGGCGCGCCCATCGGCAGCCACTACGTGCCGGGCGCGTTCGGCTATGTGGACACCACGGGCGTGAACCCCTACGACCCCGAGAAGGCCAAGAAGCTGCTGGCCGAGGCCGGCATCAAGACCCCGCTGGAGCTGACCATGACGCTGCCCCCCACGCCCTACGCCCGCCAGGGCGGCGAGGTGGTGGCCGCGCAGCTGGCCAAGGTGGGCATCGTCGCCAAGATCCAGAACGTGGAATGGGCGCAGTGGCTGTCGGGCACCTACGGCAGCAAGAACTACGACCTGACCATCATCAGCCACGTGGAGCCGTTCGACCTGGGCAACTTCGCCAAGCCCGACTACTACTGGGCCTACAACTCGCCCAAGTTCAATGACCTGTTCAACCAGATCAAGAATGCCGCCCGCCCCGCCGACCGCGCCCGCCTGCTGGGCGAGGCCCAGCGCCTGCTGGCCGAGGACTCGGTGCACGCCTTCCTGTACTCCAACCAGTGGATCACGGTGGCGAACAAGAACCTCAAGGGCTTGTGGAAGGACATGCCGGTGTTCGTGAACGACCTGTCGGCGCTGTCCTGGAGTTGAGATCGGACACCCCCCGAGTCGCTTCGCGCCGTCCCCCCGCTCTCGCATGGCTGCGCCATGCGGGCAGGGGGACGCAGCCCTCGCTGCGGGGCGGCCCTTGCTCGGCTGCCCGCGCCTGGGCCGCGCCAGTACCCAAGGCTACGAGCGGTGCCAGCGCGTTGGATACCTGAAATGCACGGAGCCGTTAGCTCCTAAATAGATAGCTGCTAGCGCTTGTTGGATAAGCGCTAACGGCCATTTTTACTTGTAAGACTCTGCCATGACCGCCCTGCACGACCTCCCCGCCCACGAACTGCTGGCCGCCTACCGTCAGCGCACGCTCTCGCCCGTGGAGGTCACAGAGGCCGTGCTGGCGCACATCGAGCGGTGGGAGCCGCACATCCGTGCCACGTACCTGCTGCGCCCCGACGCCGCGCTGGCGCAGGCCCGCGCGTCCGAGGCGCGCTGGCTGCGCGGCGAGCCCAAAGGGGCACTGGACGGCGTGCCCAGCACCATCAAGGAAAACATCGCCACCGAGGGCGACCCCGTGCCGCTGGGCACGGCCGCCGTGGAGCTGGCGCCCGCCCCCGCCGACGCGCCGCCCGCCGCCCGCATGCGCGAGGCCGGCGCCATCATGGTGGCCAAGACCACCATGCCCGACTACGGCATGCTGTCCTCGGGCCTGTCGTCGTTCCACCCGCTCTCGCGCAACCCGTGGGACGTGCGCAAGGGCCCGGGCGGCTCCAGCGCCGGCGGGGGCGCGGCGGCAGCCGCGGGCTACGGCCCGCTGCACATCGGCACCGACATCGGCGGCTCGCTGCGGCTGCCCGCCAGCTGGTGCGGCATCTTCAGCCTGAAACCCAGCCTGGGCCGCATCCCCATCGACCCGCCCTACACCGGCCGCGCCGCGGGCCCCATGACGCGCACCGTGGCGGATGCCGCGCTGATGATGCAGGTGCTGAGCCAGCCCGACGTGCGCGACAGCATGAGCCTGCCCGCGCAGGACATCGCCTGGGGCCAGTTCAACCAGGGCGCCGAGCGCCTGCGTGGCCTGCGCATCGGCCTGCTGCTGGACGCCGGCTGCGGCCTGCCCGTGGAGCCCGAGGTGAAAGCCGCCGTCGAGCACGCGGCCCGCCTGATGGAGCGCGCGGGCGCCACCATCGTGCCCATGGCACCGTTCATGACGCAGGCCATGCTCGATGGCATGGACCACTTCTGGCGCATGCGCTCGCACATCGACCTGCAGGCCCTGCCCGCCCAGCGGCGCGCCAAGGTGCTCCCCTACATCCGCGCCTGGGCTGACAGCGCGGCCGGCATGAGCGGCACGGAGGTCTTCAACGCCAGCCACCAGTTCCACCTGACACGGGTGAACACCGTGAAAGCCTGCAGCGCGTTCGACTATGTGATCTCGCCCGTGGCCCCCAATGTCGCCTTCCAGGCCGAACTGCCTTCGCCCACCAACGATCCGCTGCGGCCGCTGGAGCACATCGGCTTCACCGTGCCCTACAACATGTCCGAGCAGCCTGCGGCCTCGGTCAACTGCGGCTACACCAGCGCCGGCCTGCCCATCGGCCTGCAGATCGCCGGTGCGCGCTTTGACGACCTGGGCGTGTTGCAGGTCGCGCATGCCTTCGAGCAGATCCGCGATCCGCAGCGCCCCTGGCCCGAGCCCCCCGCGGCATGAGGGCGCCCGCGTGGCCGCACCGCTGCAGCTTGTTGGTAACCTACCGGTTTCAGCCGCCCGGCCCTGGCACCTGCCTCAAACCCTTCGCAACCACGCCCGCATGGACATTCTTTTCCTGGCGATACTGCTCGCCACCGGCACCTACATGCTCAACGCCAAGGAGCAGCGCAAGCGCATCGCGCTGCTGGGCAGCCACCTGGCCAACTACCAGATCGAGAAGCTCATGGAGGCGCTCACCGAGGGCTACCTGCGCGCCCTGGGCGAAAGCACGGACGAGCGCCGCAACCAGATCTGGAGTCTGCTGAGCACCACCGAATCCCAGCTCACCGAGCAGTTCAGCCGCTTTGCGGCCGAGTTCGCCAAGGTGAGCGAGGCCGACGCGCGGGTCAGCCGCCTGTCCATGGCCATCCCTTTTGCCGAGAAGCTCTTCCCCGCGCTCACCTTCGACATGCGCAAGGCCCTGGCCATCCACGCGCGCGGCATTGCCCACGTGGTGCAGAACACCGGCCACCTGGCGCCCAGGGACCGGGCCTACATGATGACGGCCGAGCTGTTCCTGATGCAGCACACATGCCACTGGTTCTGCAAGTCCCGGGCCATCGCCACGGCCCGCATGCTGGCGCGCCACCAGACGCCGCATGAACAGCTAGTGGCCTCGGTGTCTGCCGAAACCCGCAACGCCTACCTGACACTCATCAAAGGTGGCTGAAATGAGCGGCGCCCCCCTGAGGCCCTCTGGGCCTTCCCCCCGCTCTCGCAACGCTGCGCGCTGCGGGCAGGGGGACGCAGCCAGCGCACGGAGCGAAAGCGACATAGACATGTCTCGGCGGCCCTTATGCGGCTGCCCTGGCCTGCGCCGTGTCGGGCACAGGCATCGGGAGTGACACTCAACACTGTGGATCGCTGACATGCCACCAAGAACCGATAGCCTGGGCAATCCCGTCACGCTGCACGACGCGACCAGCGGCGCCGCGCTGAACGATTTTGTCGAAGGCTTCATCGCCTGCGAAGCTCGCGTGGCCAACGTGCTGAACGCGGCTGCAGATGAAAGCCCCATCGTGCAGGCCAGCTGCGCCGCGCTGCACATGTTTGCCGAGTCGGCCGACGCTCCGCGCAACGCCCGCCCCTTCATTGACCGCGCGCTGGCCCGCGCGCCCGAGGCGAGCGAACGCGAGCAGCGCTTCGTGGCCGCCGTGGCCGCCTGGGTGGATGGCGACCTGCCCCGCGCCATTGCGCTGCACGAGGAGCAGGCCCGCCTGTTCCCGCGCGACCTGGCTTCCCTCAAGCTCGGCCAATACCATCTGTTCAACCGCGGCGACTCTCCCGGCATGCTGCGCATCGCACTGCAGGCCGCACCCGCCGCCGCCGAAGTGCCCTACCTGCACGGCATGCTCGCCTTTGGCTGGGAGCAATGCCACCTGCTCGACCGAGCCGAGGCATCGGCCCGCCATGCCATCGCCCTGTGCCGCAAGGAACCCTGGGCCCATCACGCGCTGGCCCATGTGATGCTCACCCAGGGCCGCATCCGCGAAGGCACCGATTTCATGGCCAGCGTCAGCGACACCTGGACGGGCCTCAATTCCTTCATGGTCACGCACAACTGGTGGCACCAGGCGCTCTTCCTGCTGGAGCAGGACCGGCATGCCGAGGTGCTCGCGCTCTACGACCGACAGGTGTGGGGCGTGGTCAAGGAATACACGCAGGACCAGATCGGCGCCGTTTCGCTGCTGGCACGGCTGGAGCTGGCGGGTGTGGACGTGGGCGCCCGCTGGGCCGACGTGGCCGACCACCTGGCCCTGCGCCTGGCCGACCATGTGCTGCCCTTCCTGGACCTGCAATACCTCTACGGCCTGGCCCGCGCAGGGCGCATGGAGGCTGCGCGCACACTGCAAGACAACATCACAGCCCACGCCGCCACCCGCACCGAGCCACACGACCGCACGCTGTGGCAGCAGGTGTGTGTGCCCGCCGCCCACGGCCTGCTGGCGCATGCGCAAGGCGAATGGGCGACTGCGGCAGAGAAACTGGGCGTCGCCCTGCCCCGGCTGGTGGAGATTGGCGGCAGCCACGCGCAGCGCGACCTGTTTCACCAGATCTGGCTGGATGCATTGCAGCGCCACGGGCAGTGGGCGGCGGTGCAGAACGTGTTGCAGCCGTTGGTCAATGCGCAGCCGGAGTCGGTGCGGCTGGCGCGGCAGGCGAGCGTGGTCCAGGAGATGCTGGGCCTGCCGCTGGGTGAATGATCCAACGGCCCCAGGTCCTCACGCTTGCCTTTCCATGATGACGCCTCCGGTTTCGCAAGACATGGCTGTTGAGTTTCTGCAGTCCGCACAGCATGAATCGCTGGTGGATCTGCTTTGCGAACTGCATGCCTACTACAACCAGCCGCCCACGGCCACCCGCGACGAAGTGCGGACCCATTTGCAAGACAACCTGCTGCGCGAGGGATCGGGGCTGCATCTGCTGGTGGCTACCGACACCCATGGCGCCGTGGCGGGATTCGCAGCCCTGATGCTGATGTATTCGCTGGTGGAGCCCGGCCCCGGGCAGCGGCGGCAGTGCCTGCTCAAGGAACTGTATGTGCGCGCGCCCGCCCGCGGCCAGGGTGTGGGTGAGGCCCTGGTGCGCCGGTCAGCCCGATTCGCGCTGGACAACGGATGCGGCCGCATGGACTGGAACGTCAAGGCATCCAACCTGCGCGGGATCGCGTTCTACGAGGCGATGGGCGCCCTGCGCGTGGAGGACCGCCTCAGCTTCCGTTTGCCACTGGCGCAGCTTTCACAGCTGGGGCAGCCACCGCGCTGATGCGGGTGGTGCTGCGGCGCCGGCTTCCGCCAAGCCCATCACCGCACCACCAGCTTCGTCTGGTCATACACCGGCTGTTCCGGCAAATCCGCCAGGTGCCGCACGTCGGCCCAGTCCAGCACCTCCACCGTGTCGCCGTCCACCCGCACGCGGTTGAGCCCCGCGTTGGGGATGTCGCTCTGGCGCGGGCCGTTGAGGCCCGTGCCGCGGGCGGTGCGCCAGACCATGTCGAGCACGCCGCCGTGGGTGACGACCATGACCTTCTGGCCAGCATGCTGCTGCGCAATGCGGCGCACTGCATCCATCACGCGGGTATGGAACTGGCGGGTGGTCTCGCCGCCGGGCATGCCGTAGTCGGCCTCGAAGCGCAGCCACTGGTTCCACGCGTCGGCATGCTCCAGCTTGACATCGTCCACCCGCTTGCCATCCGCCACGCCAAAGTTTTGCTCACGCAGGGCGCTGTCGGTGAGGGCGTCGATGCGGGCCTGGGGGAAGAGCACCTGCAGGCTCGGCGTGGCTGTCTGCTGGGTGCGGATGAGGTCGCTGCAGACGAGGTGGTCCACCACCAGCTTCTCCGCAGCCAGGCGCTCGGCCAGGCGGCGGGCCTGTTCGTGGCCAATGGCGTTGAGAGGCACGTCCACGTGGCCCTGGAAACGCAGCTCGCGGTTCCAGTCAGTCTCGCCGTGGCGGATCAGGATCAGTTCGGTCATAGGGCGTGCAGTGTGCGTTGGCGGGGCCGCGGAATCCGGAGGGAACCGGCTTTCTCCATTATCGAACGTACACACATTATTGCAAGTGATTTTGGCCTCTATCGCTTGTGCAGCAAGCGCCAGCAGCTATTGTTTTTATAACACCCCGCGCTAGCGCGACGGGCGCATGGGCACGATGAGCACCTGGCGGCGCGGCTGGCAGCCGGGGCCTTCGTAGGCGGCGCTGTCTTGCTCCCATCCAGCGCCGGGCGATGTCTGCGCGCATACACGCTGGCCGTCCACCAGGCTGCGCCAGTAGTACCAGGGTGCGGGGCCGGCCTGCACCCGCAGCGACAGCGGGGTCAGGAGAGCCAGGGCGAGCAAAAGACGGGGAGCGGAAGGCATGGGCAGGCAACAAAGCATCAGCAATGCCCCGCCATGCTACGCAGCCTGCGCCGTACCAATGTCTGGAAAAGCGGTGGATTGGCGGTGGTCCGGCTTTGTCGGGCAGGTTGTCTTTCCACCCAGATGCCCAACCTCTCCCACCGAGCTGCGCGGGACTTGGACCGGCTCAACCCGAACGACTCTCAACGGTTGAACGCGGGTCCATCGCTGCTGTCACGATCCAGCCTTCGAGCCGGTCCATCCCGGGCGGCAAACCATAAAGCGCATCGCCCCCCGCATGGCGCAGCTGGGCCCAGGCGGCTTGCAGCAGGCACAGCACCGCGTCCAGGCTGTCGCCGCTGGCGTCGTCGACCAGGGCATCGCGCTGGGCGTGGCTGAGCTTCAGGCGCAGCCCAAGCCGGGTCTGCCCCATCTCCAGCGCGTTCACCAGGTCCTTGCGGGCGATCAGGCGGTCGGGCGTGTGCTTGCTGCGGTCGTCGCTTTTGTAGCTGCGCCGCTGCAGCACCTCGCGCGCGAGCAGGCCGGGATAGGCCTCCAGCGCCACGCGGCGAGGGTCGCCGGCGTGCAGCCCCGGCAGATGCACGCCGGCATCGAGCAGCAGGGGCACGCCCGCGTGCAGCATGTAGGCCACGGGCGGGTTCACCCATTTCATTGACGGGCTGGAGCCCGCAGGGCCGTCCGTGGCGCGATGGGCAAATTTGCCGCCCGCCGGGCGAGCGTTGCAGAAAGACGCAAACTGCGCGCGGATCTGCTCGCGGCTGAGTGCCCGGTAGTGCAGCATGCAGGCGTGCCAGTCGGCGGGCCAGCCCAGGGCCTGCAGCAACTCGCGCGGCAAACCGAACGGCAGGTCGAACCCGCCCACCCAGTCGCCAGGCTGGGCGAGCCATTGCCCGAACGCCGCCAGGGTGTCAAACCGCTCCAGCGCAGTGAGCTGTACCCGCGCGCCCTGGCGCTGGCCCAGCGCCAGCACAATGGGCTTGCGCCGCGTGGGGCTGCTGGAGAAATCGCAGCCCAGCAGCAGAGGCTGGGATGCCACGGCCGTCATCCCAGCGCCAACGCGGTGACGCCTGCCGCAATGCACAGAGCGCCGAAGATGCGCGCCACACGGTCGCCCTCGCCCAGCAGGTGCCCCCCAATGAGTGCAGCAAACAGCATGGACACCTCGCGCGCAGGCGCCACATGCGACAGGGGCGCCTGCTGCATGGCATAGAGCACCAGCACGTAGGCCACGGGGCTGACCACCGCCACCAGCAGCGCAAAGCGCCATTGGGCCAGCCACAGCGTGCGGGCGGTGGGCAGATCGCGCAGCACCACGGGCGCCAGCAGCCCGACGCGCACGAAGTTGCCCATGTAGTCGATGAGGATGGGGGACATCAGCAGCACCTTCACCGCATAGCCGTCCACCACCGTGTAGCTCGCGATGAAGGCGCCGGTGAGCAGCCCGTACAACATGCCTTTGTGCACCCGCTCGCGCGCTGCTGGGTCGTGCGCGGCACGCAGCAGGCCCGGACCGCCCGCGATGAGGAACACCCCGCCCACCACGCCCGCGATGCCCAACGCGCCCAGCGCCGAGATGCGCTCGCCCAGCAGCGTGATGGCCACCAGCGACGACAAGAGCGGCCCCGAGCCCCGCGCCAGCGGATACACCACCGTGAGGTCGGCCACGCGGTAGCCACGCAGCAGGATCACGTAGTACAGGACATGCAGCACGCCACTGGCCACCACGAAGCCCCACTCCACTGCGCCCCACAGCGGCACCGCATCGCGCCCCAGCCACCAGCCCAGCGGCGCCCAGAACAGCATCATGAGAAAGGAGGTGAAGAACGCGAACCGCGCGTCCCCCCCGGCCTTCTTTGCGGCGATGTTCCAGCATGCATGGATCAGGCCGGCGAGGATGATGAGGGCGAAAGCGGTAAGGGTCACGGGTCAGAAAGAGAGGGGGCTTGAATGCAAAAAGCCGCAGTGCCTTGTCGGCTGCGGCTTAGTGTGGCGCAAAAAAGGTCTATCGACCGAAGGGCTGAACATCTCTCAAGGCATCTGCAACTGGCGCGCCCCAAGCCGGGTGGCACCGTGCAAGGGCCGCCCGGCCGCACTGGTGGCATCCGCCTGCCGCACCGCGCAGCGGTGCGAGAGCGGGGGGAAGGCGCGCAGCGCCTCAGGGGAGTGATCTCTATGCCCTTCCGATGATGGATGCCGTGGCCATCAGCTCTTCGAGCAACGCAAACGACACCTTGCCCGACACCACATACGGGTCCAGCTCGGGCTTCTCGGAGTACTTGAGCAGGATGGAATGGTTGATCTTGGAGAGGTTGACCTGCCCCATGGTCCAGCCGCCAAAGCGGCGCTCGGAAATCTCTTCGTAGTGCAGCAGTTCCACGTCCTTGTGCCGCGCGTCGCGCTGGATGTGGCCGTAAAGCTCGCTCACGGCCGAGCGGCCGCCCTCGATGGCCTGCAGGAACACGCCGCCGCCGTAGCACAGCACGCCGGTGATGCCGCAGCCCGGGTTGTGCTGGCGCGACTGGGTGAGGATGGCTTCAATGGCCTCGGGCGAGGTGTCCACGGCGCGGCTGGCGTAAAGCAGGCGTACGAGCATCTTCGACTCCTTCAATCAGTCAATCAATCAATCGATCGATTCGGGTTCAGTTCTTGCCAGGGATGAGCGACAGGAATTCGCGGCGCAACGCCGAATCCTTGAGAAACACGCCGCGCATCACGGAGTTGATCATCTTGCTGTCCATCTCGCGCACGCCGCGCCAGGACATGCAGAAGTGGCTGGCCTCCATCACGATGGCCAGGCCGTCGGGCTGGGTTTTTTCCATGATGAGGTCGGCCAGCTGCACCACGGCCTCTTCCTGGATCTGCGGGCGGCCCATCACCCAGTCCACCAGCCGCGCGTACTTGGAGAGGCCGATCACGTTGGTGTGCTCGTTGGGCATCACACCGATCCAGATCTTGCCGATGACGGGGCAGAAGTGGTGGCTGCACGCGCTGCGCACGGTGATGGGGCCGACGATCATGAGCTCGTTGAGGTGCTCGGCGTTCGGGAACTCGGTGATGGTGGGCGGCGTGACGTAGCGGCCCTTGAACACTTCGTTGATGTACATCTTGGCCACGCGGCGCGCAGTGTTCTGCGTGTTGTGGTCACCCTCGGTGTTGATCACCAGGCTGTCGAGCACGCCCTGCATCTTGACCTCGACCTCGTCGAGCAGCTTTTCCAGCTCGCCTGGTTCGATGAACTCGGCGATGTTGTCGTTGGCATGAAAGCGCTTGCGGGCCGCGGCAAGGCGTTCGCGGATCTTCACGGAGACGGGCGTGCCCTCGTCATCCGGCGGGGTGGGCGTCATATCGGCGGCAGTGGGGCTGGACATGGCAAGAATCGTAACAGCGAATGCGGTGCTGCGAACTTCAAGGGTTTTTGGCCTCTGGCGCTTGATGAACAAGCGCAAGCAGCTATCAATACAATAGCAAACCTGCCTGCAGGAATCCCGCATTTGCAACCGCCTGCCCCGCCCGCTGCGCAAAAAACCGGCGCCGCGGCGCGTTGCGCGTGCCACGGTCGGGCCAGACAGACTCACCGCCCGGGGGCACGGCTTGCCGGGCGGCCCGCCGCGCACCATCAATAGCTTTTCCCGGTGATCCACAGCGCCAGCCGCATCAGGGCGAAGGCGATGCGGTCCAGCACGCGCTGGCGCAGGGGGCGGCCCGCGTACCGGGTGGGGTCCATGCGGCGCCCGGCATGCTGCATCGCATGCACCAGCCGCTGGCGCAGGTCGGTGGCAAAAGCGGCGTCTTCCACCACGACGTTGGCCTCGCGGGCCAGCAGCAGGCTCAAGGGGTCGAGGTTGGACGAGCCCACGGTGGCCCAGGGCCGCTCGCCCAGCGCATCGATCACCGCCACCTTGGCGTGCAGGAAGCTGGGGGCGTATTCGTGGATCTCCACCCCCGCTTCGAGCAGCGCGCCATACACGGGCCGCGCGGCGTGGTACTGCATGAAATACTCATAGCGCCCCTGCAGCAGCAGCCGCACGCGCACACCCCGGCGCGCAGCCATCACCAGCGCGCGGCGCAGCTTGCCGCCAGGCATGAAGTACGCGTTGGCAATGATGACTTCATGGCGCGCCGCGCCGATGGCCTTGCGGTAGGCCTTCTCGATGCGGCTGCGATTGCGCACGTTGTCGCGCAGCAAGAGCGCGGCGCGCATGGGCGGCAGGCCGGAATCGGCGGCCTGAGCCAGCCGGGCCGCATGCTTGGCTGCACTGGCGGCGCGCAGGGCCTGCAGCGCTTCTGGCAGGCGGCGCTCGCGCGCATCGCGCACGGCCTGCATGCGCCACCACAGCTGTTCCATGGTGTCGCTGGCGGTGGTCACCAGGCTGCCCGTGGCTTCCACCGCAAAGTCAAACCGTGGCGCCTCCAGGGGACCATGGTTGGGGTCGTGAAAGTCATCGAGCACATTGATGCCGCCGCAGAACAACACCCGGCCGTCCACCACGCACAGCTTGCGGTGCAGGCGACGCCAGCGGTGGGGCAGCAGCAGCCCCAGCGGCCCCAGCGGCGAATACACACGGTATTGCACGCCCGCCGCCCGGAACCGCTCGGCCCACGCCACCGGCAGCGGGCCGGTGCCCACGCCATCCACCACCAGCTGCGTGCGCACGCCGCGCGCAGCCGCACGCATCAGGGCTTCGCCCACATCGGCACCCGCGCCCGTGAAGTCGAAGATGTACGTTTCAAACTGGATATCGGACAGCGCGGCATCCATGGCGGCAACGAGAGCGGGGAACAGTTCCTCGGCCCCCTGCAGCAGGCGCACCTGGTGGTCGTCCGAAAACTCAACCCCGTGAGCGCGGAACAGCGACTTCTTCTTCCTCATCTCGCCCATCCATCGTGCAGCGCACCGCCAGCGGCCCCTGAAACGGGCGCACGCCAACCCCGTGCCACCGTGGAACGGGCTTTGCCAAGCCACGGGTGGCGTCCGCGTCCCCCGCGGGGGCTGAGCGGCCGCGGCTCCAAGCCTGTCAAGGCAGGCCTGGACGGCCTCGAGGAGTTGCCGGCTCTGGCGGCAACACCGGGCGCTGTGCGGCTCAGGGGGGCTTTCAAAGCCTGAACTCGGCGATCAGCGGCAGGTGGTCGGACATGCGCCACCAGATGCGCCCGCGCGGCACGTGCAGCGACAGCGGCGTGAGCCCGCGCACGTACACGTGGTCCAGCTGCGCCAGCGGAAGGCGCGCGGGATAGGTGAAGGTGCGCGGCGCGTCGAACTCGTACAGCATGAAGGCAGCGAGCATGCGCTTGACCTGCAGGCCCCAATCATTGAAGTCGCCAGCGACCACCAGGGGTGCCTCGGGCGGTACCTCGCGCTCGATGAAGCGTTGCAGCCGCTCGATCTGGCGGATGCGGCTGCCCGGGATAAGCCCCAGGTGCACGACGATCACATGCAGGCGGCGGCCGTGCGCGTCCACCTCCACGTGCAGGAGCCCGCGCTGTTCAAAGCGATGGTCCGAGATGTCCTCGTGCTGGTGGCCGATCACCGGCCAGCGCGACAGCAGCGCATTGCCATGCTCGCCATGCTTGGTGGTCGCGTTGGTGCGGTACACCGCCTCGTAGCCTTCGGGCGCCAGGAACTCGGCCTGCGGCAGATCGGGCCAGCGTTGAAAGTACGTGGCCTCGCGCCGGTGCAGCTTGCGCACCTCCTGCAGGCACACGATGTCGGCATCCAGCTGCTCCACCGCCAGGCCCAGGTTGTGAATCTCCAGCCGCCGCGCGGGGCCGATGCCCTGCACGCCCTTGTGAATGTTGTACGTGGCCACCCGCAGGATGTCGTCGTGTTCCATGGTCTTTGGAGCCTGTTCAAAGTCTTTTCGTGGGGTACGCTGCCCCGTCGTGAGGCAGTTGCAAAACACCGCCGTCAGCCGCACTGGGGATTGTGTCCCATGCCGCGGCGGGTGCGGGTTTGCCCTGCCGCAGCCGGTATAGGCCGGGTTTACACTTGGTTGCACTCATTTCGCAGCCCTTGCAGGCTGGGCATACCCCTTCTCATGGCTTCCGAAAGCGGTTCCACCGCGCCCCCTTCGGCGCTGGCGCTGATCGTCGACAGCAATGCCACCTCGCGCAGCATCCTGGCAGCCCAGTTGCGTGAGTACGGGGTCGCGCGCATCGTGCAATGCGCCCGCATCCAGGACGCGCGCAACCGGCTGGAGCACACCGTGTTTGACTACGTGCTGTGCGAGCAGTTTTTTGGCGAGGGCGGCTACTCGGGCCAGACGCTGCTGGACGACCTGCGCCGCGCCCAGCTGCTGCCGTTCTCCACCGTGTTCTTCATGGTCACCGCCGAAGCCTCGTACGCCGCCGTGGCGGAGGCCGCCGAGTCGGCGCTGGATGGCTACCTGCTCAAGCCCTTCACGCCCAGCGCCTTGTTCGAGCGCCTGAGCCTGGCCCGCCTGCGCAAGGTGCACCTCAAACCCATCTTCGACGCGATCGAGGCGGAGGACTTCGAGAAGGCCGCGCGCCTGTGTGTGGAACGGTTCGAGGCGCGCAAGCCTTATTGGCTGTATGCCGCACGCATCGGCTCCGAATTGCTGCTGCGCCTGGGCCGGCACGACGAGGCGCGCACCCTGTTCGAAGCGGTGATTGCCGCGCGCGCCCTGCCCTGGGCCAAGCTGGGCGTGGCCCGGGCTCAGATCGAATCGGGCCAGGCAGCGCGCGCCATCACCACCTTGCAGGAGCTCATCGGCGAGGACGCATCGTTTGCCGATGCCTACGACGTGCTGGGCCGGGCGCAGGTGGAGCTGGGCAATTTCGAGCAGGCCATCGAGACCTACCGCACCGCCAGCGGGCTCACGCCCGACTCGGTGGTGCGGCTGCAGAAGCTGGGAATGATGTCGTACTACATGGGCGACCGCGAGACTGCCAGCAAGGTGCTGGCCCGGGCGGCCATCCTGGGCATCGACTCCAAGCTGTTCGACTTCCAGTCGCTGGTGCTGCTGGCGTTCTCGTACTTCGCGGACAACGACCGCAAGGGCATCGAGCGCTGCATCGCTGACTTTGGACGGATCCTGGAGCGGCACGAGGGCAGCTTGCGCGTGCAACGCTTTGCACAGGTGGCGCGCACGCTTCAGCTGATCCAGCAGCGGCAGTTTTCACAGGCGGTGGAGTCCGTGCGCAGCATGGCCCGCGAAATCACATCGAGCAGCTTCGACTTCGAGGCCGCATGCAATCTGGGCAGCCTGCTGGCCGTGCTGGCCGTCACGTCGATCGACCTGCCGGAGAGCGAGGCCTGGGTGCGCGCCCTCGGCATGCGCTATGCCAACACGCGCGGGCTGACCGAGTTGCTGGCCAACGCCTGCAGCCTGCACGCGCCTTACGGCCAACTGGTACGCGACTGCCTGCAGCACATCAACAAGACTGCCGAATTGGCAATGGCACAGAGCCTGGCGGGCAACCCGGCCGGCGCCGTGCACAACCTGCTGCAGGAGGCCGAGCGCACGCTCAATTCCAAGCTGGTCGACATGGCGCAGCAGGTGCTGCTGCGGCACAGCGCGCGCATGGCCTCGCCCGAAGCCTCCCAGAGTGCCATCGACACGTTGCGCGCCCGCGTGGGCAGCGCCCCGGCCCGCGCCATCCTGGGGCAGGACAGCGAACGGCGGCCGGGCGGCGTGGTGCTGCGCGGGCGCGGCCCAGGCGATCCGGCGCGCACGGCGCCCTCGCCGCTGGACACGCTGGAAGAGGAGTCTGAGACGCCATGCGATACCGGCGCGCCGGAGTCCAGCGACTAGCGCTGTGGAGCCCTCGTCTTCGAACCCGCACTCACCGTTCGGGCTGACTTGTCGAAGCTCTGCACCGCGCTTCGTCAAGCTCAGCGTGAACGGTTCAGGTTGCTGGAAGCCGCAGCAGCAAACCTCGGCAGCAACAGGCAGGCCTCGGCGTTCGATGCGGAGAAACACATGTCCGCCGCGTGCTGCCAGGGCAGCCACTGATAAGCATCGTGCTCCCGCGGGTTGAGTACGACCGGGGTACCGGAGGGAACGCGCAACCCGAACACCCGCTCGCGGTTGCGCACCACGCCGGGCGCATACCGGTGCAGCCATTGCGGCCAGATGTCGTACACGTTCTCCAGCGCCCAGTCGGTGAGCTGGCAGCCGGGGGCCTGCGCGTCGATGCCGGTTTCCTCGGCCACCTCACGGCGAGCGGTGGCGTCGTAGGGCTCTTCGGGAAAGTCCTTGCTGCCCGTGACGGATTGCCAGTGCCCGTCGCCGCCTGTGCGGCGGATCAGCAGCACCTCCAGGGCCGCCGTGTGGATGACCACCAGCACCGATTCCGGGAGCTTGTAGGGCCGCTGCCGTGCCGCTGGCGCCATCGCCATGGCCCGTTATCCGCCCTTGGACCGCGCAGCTGAGCTGGTGGTGGGCACGGGGGGCGGGAGTTCCTTGGCCTGCAGCGCGCGCACCTGCACCACCAGCTGGTTGTGGGCGTCCAGGAAGGCGGCTGCGATCACCTTGCCCTCGTTGGTGTTGCTCCATCCGGCCCCGGCCGCGCCCCCCAGCTTGCCCAGCATGAAACCGCCCACGCCCAGGTCGGTGGTGCGGGCGGCCCCGGTAGCGGCGGCCACTTGCTCGGTGGTTTCGTTGTCGGACAGCAGCAAGGCTGTCTGCGCCTCCTTGAACTTGACCTGCTCCACCAGCCCCGCGAGGCCGGCAATGTCGCGCAGCACCGGGATCATCGCGATCACACCCGCCAGCCCGCGCCCCGCGTCCTGCTCGCTGAACGTGAGGCTGGGCGTGAGCGTGTACTGCGCTTCGTAGCCCTTGCCCTTGGCCACCGTGGAGTTGTTCTTGCGCAGCACGCCCGATTCCTTCAGGTCTTGCTCCTGGATGGTGCCGCGCAGGCCCGCGGAACGATCCACCACGCGGAAGCACCCGCTTTGCTGGGCCAGCAGCTTGACCAGCGGGACCGGTGAAGACGGCAGCTGGTAAGCCGATCCCATCGTGTAGCCGTTGGGGTTCTCGGCCAGCGCGAGCGTGGCCACAGGCGCCTCGCAGCGCACCAGTTCCTTGGCGGCGTTCTGCGCGCCCTGAGGGCCTGCAGAGCCCGTGACGACCGAGCCGCCCTGGCCCAGTTCCGTCTTCTTTTCGCCGCAGCCTGCCAGGGCCAGCAGCGCCACGGCGCCCACCAGGGCGTGCTTGGTCATGGAACGCATCGGGAGCATCCTTTCAACACCGGCTTGGGCCGGCCAAAAAAAACGGCACAGGCCTGGGGCCCGTGCCGCTGTTCGTGCGATGCCGCGAGAAGCGCAGCGCATCTGCCACGGTCGCGAAAGAACCTGGATCAGGCCGTCTTCACGGCGTCGGGGTTGCGCAGGCGGATGTGCAGTTCGCGCAACTGCTTTTCATCCACGGGCGACGGCGCCTGCGTGAGCAGGTCCTGCGCACGCTGCGTCTTGGGGAAGGCGATCACATCGCGGATCGACTCGGCGCCGGTCATCAGCGTGATCAGGCGGTCCAGGCCGAAGGCCAGGCCGCCGTGCGGAGGCGCGCCGTACTGCAGGGCGTCCAGCAGGTAGCCAAACTTGGCCTGGGCGTCCTCGGGCGTGATCTTGAGCGCGTCGAACACCTTCTTCTGCACATCGGCGCGGTGGATACGCACCGAGCCGCCGCCCAGCTCCCAGCCGTTGAGCACCATGTCGTAGGCCTTGGCCAGGCACTTGCCCGGGTCGGTGGCCATGAACTCCTCGTGCCCATCCTTCGGGCTGGTGAAGGGGTGGTGTACGGCCGTCCAGCGGTCTTCTTCCTCGTCGTGCTCGAACATCGGGAAATCCACCACCCACAGCGGTGCCCAGCGGTTTTCGAACAAGCCGTTCTTCTTGCCGAACTCGCTGTGGCCGATCTTCAGACGCAGCGCGCCGATGGCGTCGTTGACGATCTTTTCCTTGTCGGCACCGAAGAAGATCAGGTCGCCGTTCTGCGCACCGGAGAGCTTGAGAACCTGCTCCAGCGCCGCATCGTGGATGTTCTTCACAATGGGCGATTGCAGGCCATCGCGGCCCTTGGAAAGGTCGTTGACGCGGATGTACGCCAGGCCCTTGGCGCCGTAGATTTTCACGAACTCGGTGTAGGCATCGATCTCGCCGCGGCTGATGCCGCCGTTCTCGGCCGAGCCGCCTGGCACGCGCAGGGCCACCACGCGGCCGCCCTTCATGTTGGCGGCGCCCGAGAAGACCTTGAACTCCACATCCTTCATCACTTCGGTCAGCTCGGTGAACTCGAGCTTGACGCGCAGGTCGGGCTTGTCGGAGCCGAAGCGGTGCGCCGCTTCCTGGTAGGTCATGATGGGGAACTCGCCCAGATCCACGCCCAATTGGGTCTGGAACACCTCGGCAATCATGCGCTGGAAGATGGCGCGGATCTCTTCCTCGTTCAGGAACGAGGTCTCGCAGTCGATCTGCGTGAATTCGGGTTGGCGGTCGGCGCGCAGGTCCTCGTCGCGGAAGCACTTGGTGATCTGGTAGTAGCGGTCGTAGCCAGCCACCATGAGCATTTGCTTGTAAAGCTGGGGCGACTGGGGCAGCGCGAAGAACTGGCCGTCGTGCACGCGGCTTGGCACCAGGTAGTCGCGCGCGCCTTCGGGCGTGCTCTTGCCCAGCATGGGGGTCTCGATGTCGATAAAGCCTTCCTTGTCGAGGAAGTTGCGCACCTGGATGGCCGTCTTGTAGCGCAGCATCATGTTGCGCTGCATGTACGGACGGCGCAGGTCCATCACGCGGTGCGTGAGGCGGGTGGTCTCCGACAGGTTCTCGTCGTCCATCTGGAAAGGCGGCGTGACGGACGGGTTGAGCACGTTGAGCTCGTGGCACAGCACTTCGATCTGGCCGCTCTTGAGCTTGTCGTTGGTAGTGCCGTCGGGACGGGGGCGCACCAAGCCCACCACCTGCACGCAGAATTCGTTGCGCACGCCTTCTGCGGTCTTGAACATCTCGGCGCGGTCGGGGTCGCAGACCACCTGCACATAGCCTTCGCGGTCGCGCAGGTCGATGAAGATCACGCCGCCATGGTCGCGGCGGCGGTTGACCCAGCCCGACAGGGTGACGGTTTGGCCCATCAGGGCTTCGGTCACAAGACCGCAATAGTGGGAGCGCATGGCCATGGCAGAGCTTTCAACGCCTCGTGGGCGCATCGATAAAAGATAAACGGTTACTGGAGGGAGGACGGGTGGGCGGCCGTGATGTCCGGCGGTGCCACCACCCCCATCGAAACGATGTACTTGAGGGCGGCGTCCACGGTCATATCGAGTTCGACGCAGTCGCTCTTACGCACCATCACAAAGTAGCCGCCCGTGGGGTTCGGCGTGGTGGGCACATAGACGCTCACGAACTCGTCGCGCAGGTAGGCTGCCACCTCGCCGCTGGGCGCGCCGGTGACGAAAGCGACTGTCCAGACGCCCTCGCGGGGCCACTGCACCAGCACTGCCGTGCGAAAGGCGTTGCCGCTTTCGGAGAACAGCGTGTCGGAGACCTGCTTGACGCTGGAGTAGATGGAGCGCACCACGGGAATCCGGTGCACCATCGCATCGCCCCACTGCACGAGCTTGCGGCCCGCAAAGTTGCTGGCCGTGGCGCCCACCACCAGCAGGATCAGCAGTGTGAGGACCACGCCAAAGCCGGGCACGTGGAAGCCCAGGAGCTTGTCGGGGTGCCAGGCGACGGGCAGGATCTGCAGGGTCTGGTCGAGCGTGCTCACGATCCAGTTGAGAACCCATGCCGTGATCACGCCCGGAACGATCACCAGAAGGCCGGTCAACAGCCACTTGCGCAAGGCAGCCATGCGGTTAACTCAGTTCGCCGAGGTGGTTGCAGAGGAAGAACTGCCGCCAGCGCTTGCGCTGGTTGCCGCTGGCGCTTCCTTTTTAGAAGCATCACTGGTGCTGGATGCTGCAGGGGTTTCGGCCTTCGCCTCGACCTTGGAATCGGTGGCGGGAGCGGAACTGCCGCCGTTGCCACCCCGGAAATCGGTCACATACCAGCCCGAACCCTTGAGCTGGAAGCCGGCAGCGGTCACCTGCTTGGTAAAAGCCTCGGCCCCGCAGGCGGGGCACACGGTGAGGGGTGCGTCGGAGATTTTTTGCAGCACATCCTTGGCATGGCCGCAGGAGCCGCATTTGTAGGCGTAAATAGGCATGTCAGAGTGTTGAGGGAAAGTGCAAAACCCTCAATTATAGGCGGCAGGCCCATTCCAAAGCCCCATGCCCCTTGGCATGGGGCGTCGCCATCAGGCCGCGCTGCCCTCGTAGTGGGTGACGTGGCCTTTGTGGTCCGCAACCCACTGCGGCACCAGCGAACCCACGATCATGCCCACCAGGGCCGCCAGCACGCCCGCCAGCTGCTGCGGGAACGCTTCGGACAACATGGGGCTGGCGACGAACAGCAGCCATACGCCCAGGCCCATGGCCACGGCCAGGATCGCCCCTTGGGTGGTGGCGCGCTTCCAGTACAGCCCAAACACCAGCGGCACGAAGGCACCCACCAGCGGCACCTGGTAAGCGCCGGACACCAACTCATAGATCGACGTGCCCTGCATCGTGATCGCATAGGTGAGCACGCAAGCCGTGAACACCAGCACCGAGATGCGCATCGCCTTCAGGGTTTGCTGGTCTGTCATGCCGGGGCGAAGGTTGTGCAGGATGTTCTCGACAAAGGTCGTGGAGGGGGCCAGCAGCGTGGCGGACGCCGTGGACATGATGGCCGACAGCAGGGCCCCAAAGAACGCGATCTGCAACCCGAGCGGCATGCGCTCCATCACCAGGGTGGGCAGCACTTTCTGTGGATCGTCCTTGAGCAACGCCTGCGCCGTTTCAGGCATCACCAGCACCGCGGCCGTCACGACGAACATGGGAATGAAAGCAAACAGCAGGTAGAGCACGCCGCCGATGACCGGGCCGGTGCGCGCCGTCTCGGCGCTGTTGGACGACATCACGCGCTGAAAAACATCCTGCTGCGGAATGGAGCCCAGCATCATCGTGATGGCCGCCGCAAAAAAGAACGTCCATTCCTTGAGGCCGCCCGTGGGAAAGAACCGGAACTTGCCTTCGCTCGCGGCGTACTCCACCACCTTGCCCGCGCCGCCTGCCAGGTCCGCCGCGTACCATGCGATGGCCAGCAGCCCCACAGCGATCACGATCATCTGTACAAAATCGGTCATGGCCACCGACCACATGCCGCCGTACAGGGTGTAGACCAGCACGATGACCGTGCCGATGACCATGCCCAGCGTGACGGAAACGGCACCCTGCGTCAGCAGGTTGAACACCAGGCCCAACGCCGTGATCTGCGCTGCCACCCAGCCCAGGTAGCTGAACATGATGATCGCGGAACAGGCCACCTCGATCACGCGTCCATAGCGCTGGCGGTAGTAGTCGCCCAGGGTGATGAGGTTCTTCTTGTAGAGCTTGTAGGCGAAGAACAGCCCGACCAGGACCAGGCACATGGAGGCGCCAAACGGGTCCTCCACCACGGCTCCCAGGCCGCCGTCCACGAACCGCGCCGACACACCAAGCACGGTTTCCGAGCCGAACCAGGTAGCGAATGTGGTGGCGATCACCACCGCCAGCGGCAGGCTTCGGCCAGCCACCGCATAGTCGGCCGTGTTGTGCACGCGTGTCGCGGCATACAGGCCGATGCCTATCGAGGCCAGCAAGTACAGAACGATGAAGGTGATCAGCATGGGGCCGCTCCGGAACTCCAGGATGGTTGTGGAAAACAGGGCTTGGCTCAACGGTGTGCGGCCACGCTCTGCAATGTTGGCAAAGCGCCGGCCGCAGCCCGGTAGGCTGGCATGAGGCTCCATGGCCTCCGCCGTGATCCCGGCACCCACAGCCAGGCACTCGCCTGGGTCACGGCTCCCGAACAAGAGTCGTAACAAAATTTGCAGCGGATTATGAAGGCAACTTCCGTGCCCTCCCAGCCCCCTCGCCCGCGTTTCAGTTCAGAGAATCCGCAACCGGACGAAAAGCTGCATGGCCAGCAACCCGAGGACAAAGCCCACACCACCGTAGATGATGGACTGCAGCAGCCGGTTGGTGCGGTGCTGCGCGTCCAGCAGCTCACGCAGGGCCGAATGTTGCATCTCGGCAGGGTGGCGGCGCAGTGCGTCGTGCAGCAGGCGCGGCAGCTCGGGAATCAGCTTCGCGTAATGCGGCGCCTCGGCGCGCAGCTCGCGCCACAGGCGCTGCGGCCCCATCTGCTCGAGCATCCACTTTTCGAGGAACGGCTTGGCCGTGCTCCACAGGTCCAGCTCCGGGTCCAGCTCCCGGCCCAGGCCCTCGATGTTGAGCAGCGTCTTCTGCAGCAGCACCAGTTGGGGCTGGATCTCGACGTGAAACCGACGCGACGTCTGGAACAGCCGCATCAGCACCATGCCCAGCGAGATTTCCTTGAGCGGGCGGTCGAAATACGGCTCGCACACGGCGCGGATGGCCGACTCCAGGTCGTTGACGCGCGTCTCGGGAGGCACCCAGCCACTTTCGATGTGCAGCTCGGCCACACGCTTGTAGTCCCGGCGAAAGAAGGCCACGAAGTTTTGCGCCAGGTATTCCTTGTCCGACTCCGTGAGCGTGCCGACGATGCCGAAATCCAGCGAAATGTACCGACCGAACGTAGCAGGATC
>NZ_JALEGG010000261.1 GCF_022763525.1 Acidovorax sp. | reverse complement strand
GGCACGCCCGGTAAATTCGGCTTTGTTCCCGGTGCGTTGCCTGGCGTGATTCCCCCGCCAGAGGGAATCGCCATCAAAGACTCGGTTATTTTCATTACGACCCGCAATGGGGTGTTGAAGGCTGAACTGTAGTTCAGCAAAAGCTGGCGGCTTGTTTTTGTGTGCGGTGCGGCAGCCGCGATAGTGGAACCAAGCCGCCGCCCCTGGAGCTGAGAAAGTACCCTCGCCAAACTGGTGGAAAATAGCGGGTTTGCCGCCGTGCGCTAGCGGGGCGGCAAACCCGCGTACCCCCCATTTCCTCAGTTCCCCTCTGCCTGTCCATGCAAGACGTTCAAAACTCCAAGATCTCTGTCGAGAAGATCGGCGGCACATCCATGACCGCCTTTGGCGATGTGCTGCGCCACATCATGCTGCACGATCCCAAGCGCATTTATGGCCGGATCTATGTGGTGTCGGCCTACTCGGGGGTGACGAACCAGTTGCTGGAACACAAGAAGACGGGCGAGCGCGGCATCTACGCCCTGTTTGCGGAAGGCAAGGGCTACCAGGACGCCCTGACGCAATTGGCCGCCAGCCTCAAGAAACTCAACGCCGGCTATGCCGAATTGGGCCTTCCGCTGGACGTGGCCGATGCCTTTATCGACCAGCGCATCGGCCAGGCGCGCGAGTACCTCAACGCCATGCAGCACGTGCTGGCCAGCGGCTACCTCAGCCGCCACGATGTGCTGCTGGCGGCACGCGAGGTGCTGGCCTCGATTGGCGAGTCGCACAGTGCATTCAACTCGGTCGAGATCCTCAAGGCCAATGGCGTCAATGCCGTCCTCATGGATCTGGCCGGCTTTGACGACAACGAAGCCTGGACCATTGACGAGCGCATCGCCCAGAGCTTCAAGGGCCTGGACCTCGCTGACAAGGTGGTGGTGGCCACGGGGTACACCAAGGGCACCGAGGGCATCATGCGCGAGTTCGACCGGGGCTACTCCGAGGTCACGTTCAGCAAGATCGCGGTGGAGGTGCGCCCTGCCGAGGCCGTGATCCACAAGGAATTCCACCTCTCGTCCGCCGACCCCAACCTGGTGGGCCTGGAAAACGCCATCGTGGTGGGCGCCACCAACTACGACGTGGCCGACCAGCTGGCCGATGTGGGCATGGAAGCCATCCACCCCAAGGCGGCCAAACCCATGGAACTGGCGGGCATCCCCATTCGCCTCAAAAACACCTTCGAGCCCGACCACCCCGGCACGCTGATCACCAAGGACTTCGTGGGCGAACGTGCGCGCGTGGAAATCGTCACCGGTACCGACAAGGTCACGCTGATCGAGATCCATGACCCCAGCATGGTGGGCACCGTGGGCTTCGACGCGGGCCTGATGAACGTGTTTTGCCACCACGGCGTGAGCTACATCCTGAAGGCAACCAACGCCAATTCCATCGCCCACCTGGTGTGGGACAGCCAGGTCACTCCGGCACTGGTGGCCGAGCTGCAGGAGGCCTACCAGATCGTGACGATCAAGCCCAGCGCGATTGTGTGCGCCATCGGCTCCAACATCAGCATTCCCGGCGTTTTGGCCAAGGCGGCACAGGCACTGGCCGATGCGCAGGTCAATGTGAACTGCGTGTCGCAGACACTGCGCCAGGTGAACATGCAGTTCGTGATCGAACGCGAGGACTACAAGACCGCGATCAAGGCGCTGAACCTGGCGCTGTGCGTCAACTCAGGCACCCCGGTACCGCACGCCTGACCCGGCTCCGCAGCTCGGCCCGAAGCCCGCTCCGTGCGGGCTTTTTTCTTGGCTCCCCTGCGAGCTTTGTGCGATTTGCGCCTGGGCGGCAGCCTGCGTCGTGCGGGAATCTACGCCGCGGCGACATCCACCCGGACGCCCCCCGCCCGCAGCTGGTTGCGCATGGCTGGCGGCGTGCCAGGGGGCACCACGAGGGCAGCCAGTTCGCGCAACGGTGCGACGGCGAAAGCTGACGCGGCCCCCAGCTTGTCAGAAGATGCCAGCACCACTGTCTCGGCCGCGCGCTGATGCAAAGCGCGTTTGACGGCCGCTTCCTCGAAATCGCCCGTGGTCAGGCCTGCTTCGGCATGCACGCCGGTCACGCCCATCAGGTAAAGGTCTGCACGCAGCAGGGCGGCGGCCTCGACCACGCTCGCGCCCACGTTCACCATTGAATGGCGGAACAGGCGGCCGCCGAGCACCAGGACCTCGATTTCCGCGTGTGCGGCCAATGCAACGGCCACGGCGGGGCTGTGCGTCACCACTGTGGCGCGCAGCTGCAGCGGCAGGTGCCTTACCACCTGCAAAGACGTGGTGCCGCCGTCCAGGATGACCACCTGGCCGGGCTGCACCAGCGCGGCCCCTGCACGACCCAGCGCCCGCTTTTCTTCGGGGGCGAGTTGTTCGCGCACCTGCAGATTGCCCGTCGCGGCCGAGGCGGGTAGCGCGCCGCCGTGCACGCGTTGCAGCAGGCCTTCGGCCGCCAGTTCACGCAGATCGCGCCGCACGGTGTCTTCGGAAATGCCCAGTTCCTCGCTCAGGGCCTTGGCGACGATCTGACCGGTGCTTCGCAGGCGATCCAGTATGAGTTGTTTGCGTTGGGTGGTGAGCATCATGGGGAGGGTTGCAGCCTGGTCCGTGGCGCTGGGATTGCGTGAAATTGCATGTTTGTGCATGATATTGCACGAATCGAACATTGTATAGAACATGGCCATACCCTCACCCGACTTCCCCCTCCTGGTTCTCATCGCCGGCCCCTACCTTTCCGGCACCGACGGCGATCCGGCCAGGATTGCCGCCAACCGCGCCCGGCTGGAAGCCGCCGCACTGCCCATCTACGAGCGTGGCCACCTTCCCTTGCTGGGTGAGTGGCTTGCGCTGCCCATCATCCATGCGGCAGGGGGGCGCGAGCCCGGTGACGCCGTCTTTCACGCGTACCAGTACCCGGTGGCCGAGCGGCTGCTGTCGCGCTGCGACGCGGTGCTGCGCCTGCCGGGCGAATCGCGCGGAGCGGACCTGGACGTGACGCGGGCCCGCGCGCGCGGGCTGCCGGTGGTGCACCACGTGGACGAATTGCCGCTGCGCGCCAGGGCGGTGCTGGTGCAGGAGGCGGACCGATGAGCCGCCCCCTGCCTGCCCCGGTGCCCGCCAGCACCGATCAAATCCAGCTGCGCGCGGTGGAGGTGCTGTCAGACCACTGGTACACGCTGCGCAAGGTCACCTTCGACCTGCGCCGCCGCGATGGCCAATGGCAAACCTTGACCCGTGAAGCCTACGACCGAGGCAACGGCGCGGCGCTGCTGCTGTTCGATCCACGGCGGCGCACGGTGGTGCTCACGCGCCAGTTCAGGCTCCCGGCGTTCCTCAACGGCTGCATCGACGGCATGCTGCTGGAGGCGTGCGCCGGGCTGCTCGACGGCGATGATCCCGAAACCTGCGTGCGGCGCGAAGCCGAGGAAGAAACCGGCTACCGCGTGCGCCAGCCCCGCAAGGTGTTCGAGGCCTACATGAGCCCGGGCTCGGTCACAGAGAAGCTGCACTTCTTCGTGGCTGAGTACGAGCACCGGGACCGCATCCGCGACGGGGGCGGGCTGGTGGAGGAGGGGGAAGACATCGAGGTGGTCGAGATGCCGCTGGACGAAGCGCTGGCGGGCATTCGCAGCGGCTCCATTCAGGATGGCAAGACGGTGATGCTGCTGCAGCATGTGGCGCTGGGTTGGACGGGGGACAACGCGGGCTGAGACAAGGAGGCGCGAGCGCGTCAGGGGTGGCCTAGCGGTTGCTATAGAATTGGTAGCTGCTGGCGCTCTCGGTACAAGCGCTGAGGCCGATTTTTATTGTCGATCTCGCTGTGCCTGCTTCCCGGGTGCTCCTTTCCTGCTCATCCTTTCAGCTCCCTCGCCCCATGCAAGCCCTGCTCGACGCCATTGCCGCCATGCCCGTGCCCACCGAAGCGGCGCGGGTCTTCCATGGGCGGGGAGGGCTTCACCCCGGGTGCGAGCAGTGGTCGCTGGATGTCTACCCGCCCGTCTTCGTATTAACCAGCTTTGCCCCCGCGACCGAAGAGGAACTCGCGGCCATTTGTGCAGCCCTGCAAACACGCTGGGCGCAGATTGCGCCGGCTGGCGAACCGCTGAACTGGGTGTTCCAGCACAGAGGCGAGGCGCTGCGCATGGAAGGCCGCAGTGAAACGCGGCTGATGGCCGGCGCCGTGCCCGAGCCGCATATCGTCACCGAGGCTGGCGCGCGCTTTCGGGTGCACGTGCTGCGGGGGCAAAACCACGGCCTGTTCATCGACATGGCCGAGGGCCGCCGCTGGGTGCGCGACTTTGCCGCAGCGCGCAAGGATGACCGCTACGGCCTCAAGGTGCTCAACCTGTTTGCCTACACCTGCGCGTTTTCGGTGGTGGCGCTGCAGGCCGGGGCCAAGCAGGTGGTCAACGTGGACATGAGCCATGGTGCCATCGGCATCGGCCAGCAGAACCATCAGCTCAACGGCATCACCACCGGCGCAGTGTTCCTGCCACACGACATCTTCAGCAGCTGGGGCAAGATCAACCGCAGCGGGCCCTACGGGCTGGTCATCGTCGACCCGCCCAGCTACCAGAAGGGCAGCTTTGTCGCGACCAAAGACTATGGCCGCCTGATGCGGCGCCTGCCCGACCTGCTGGCGCCCGGAGGGCGCGCGCTGCTGTGCTTGAACGCGCCTGAGTTGAGCACGGCTTTCCTGCGGGAACAGATGCAGGCACTGGCGCCCGAGCTGCGGTACATCGAGCGCGTGGCCAACCCTGCAGCGTTTGCCGACCAGGACCTGGAGCGCGCGCTCAAGGTGCTTGTGTACGCGGCGCCGGGCAGGTAGAGACCTTGTCTGCGAAGCCGGTCGCCAGCGGTCGCGGCCATTTCATGCAGCGGGTTTTGGAACGCTTCTGATATTCTCCCCGCGGCATTCGCAGCGTTGTCCGCCATGATGGGCGGCGCCTCGTCCTGGCCCTGGGGTTGACCGGGCACACCGGCGGCCAGGCGCATTCAACGGTTTCCTCTCCACCTATGCTTCGTTTCTTCGTCATCTTCATCGCCGTGCTCGCGGTCCTTTTCCGCATCGACATGCTCGATGAGGTGCAGCGCGTCGCCATCGAACCCTGGACCAGCTTGCTGGCCACCGTCAGCGCTGCGCTGATGACCCCGCTGGACGCCGATGTCGCGCATCAGGGGCGGATCCTGATGAGCCGAGCCACCGGGTTCGCGGTGTCCATCGAGGCCGGATGCAATGGCGTGGAGGCGGCCATCATCCTCATTGCCGGGATGATCGCTTTCCCTTCCAAATGGTCGCACAAGCTCGTGGGCATCGCCATCGGCATCGCAGCGGTGCAGGGTGTCAACCTTCTGCGCATCATCAGCCTGTATTACCTGGGCAAGTGGAACATGACCGTGTTCGAGTTCGCCCATCTCTACCTGTGGCAGGCACTCATCATGCTGGATGTGCTGGTGGTGTGGATGCTCTGGATTCGCTGGATCGCCAAGCAGCAGCCTGCCGAGCCGGAGGCTGCCCATGCGGCTTAACTCGATGGGCCGTTTTTTGCTGGTGGCTGTCCTCAGCCTGCTGTGCCTGATGCCGCTGTGGTACTACCTGGCCCCGCAGTTGGCCGCACCCGTGTTCTACATGGCGGGCGAGGTGATGTCTTCCGTGTTCCAGTGGGCACTGAGCTACACGCGCCAGGAGGCCACGGGCGTGCTCAAGACCACGCTCAAGGTGGTATCCACGCACAACGGTCAGTTCCGTACCGGCCAGCTTGCCCCGGCGGTTGACTACCGGCTGCTGGGCTACGGCATCGTCATCTTGTGGGCGCTGCTGCTGGCCTCGTTTCCGCGCGGCTGGGGGCGCAAGCTGCTCTTGGGGTCGCTGGCGATGCTGCCCATCCAGGCCATCAACGTCATCGTGCAATGGTGCAATGACGCACTGAACCGGGCGGGTGCGGAGGTGTTCGCGCAGACGGGACTGCCCGGTTGGGTGGCGGATGTCGTGGCGTTCCTCTACCACTTCAACCTGTTCATCTTTACGGCGCTGGCACCGGTGATGCTGTGGTTGCTGCTGGACCGGGCGTTTCTGGCCAACCTGCATGCGCAGGCGAAGGCGGCCATGGCGGTGCACCAGGCGCGGTGACGGCTTGGGGCTGCGACTTGTGTGCGGGCCTGCGTTGCCGCTGTCCTTCGAAGACGAGGCCTCAGCCGCCCAGCAACTCCATGATGAAGGCCCACTCGGCGGGCTCCACTGGCGTGATCGAGAGCCGGTTGCCACGCTGAAGCACGCGCATGCCGGCCAGCGCCGGGTGCTTTCGAAGTTCGGGCAGCGACACCAGCCGCGTCTTGCGCAGGGCCTGCACGTCGACCAGCAGCCACCGCGGATGATCGGGCGGCGAGTCGGGGTCGTGGTAGGGGGACTTCGGGTCAAACTGCGTCGGGTCGGGCCGAGCGGCTGCAGAAGCCACCCGCGCAATGCCCGCGATACCCGGCTGCGCGCAACTTGAGTGGTAGAACAGCACCCCGTCCCCCGCCTGCATGCTGTCGCGCATGAAGTTGCGGGCCTGGTAGTTGCGCACGCCCGTCCACGGCACGGTCGCGTCCGGCGCGGCCAAGGCGTCGTCGATGGAGCAATCGTCGGGCTCCGACTTCATGAGCCAGTAGCGGGATGCGCGGGGCATTTCGGGCGGGGTCATGGCGGCATTTTGGCAAAAAGTGCCGTGAAATGGTCGTAGGACGAGGCGAAGTTGAAGGGCGGAAGCTACTTCTTTATTGATAGCAAAAATCCTTTCAGAACCGGGAGCTGCCGCCGGTTTTTCTTGGAAGGTCTTCCCCGCCGCACCGTTCGCCGTCGAAGCTGCGTGCGGCGCGAGGGCCGTCAAAGGAACACGGCCTGACAGCAATGGGGCGCACATTGGCCCGCGGCCGGTTTGGCCGCAGAATCTGCAACGCGCCCAGCGGGGCGGATACACCAATACCAAGCCCCATCGCGGGCAGATACCGGGAGGGAGGC
>NZ_JALEGG010000260.1 GCF_022763525.1 Acidovorax sp. | reverse complement strand
GAGCGCGCGGTGCGCGATGCATGCAGCAACGCCATCATCCTCCGGCCCAGCGTGCTCTTCGGGCCCAACGATGCCTTCCTGCGCACGCTGGATGCCATCACACGCCTGCCGCTGATCCCCTTGTTCGGGCGCGGGGATACCAAGCTGCAGCCCGTGCATGTGGATGACGTCGCCATGGCCGTGTTGCACGCAATGGATGATCCAGCGGCAGCCGGCCAAATCTTCGAGCTGGGCGGTGCAGCCACTGACCGGTATCGCGAGATTCTCGCGCTGGTGTTGGCCGCGCGCGGGCGCAAGCGATGGCTGTTACCGGTGCCTTTCATGCTCTGGCATCTGCTTGCAGCAATCGCCGCCTGCCTGCCCAGCCCGCCGCTGACCCGCGACCAGGTGCTGCTGATGCGTGACGATAATGTAGTCGGACCGGACGCCATGGGCTTCGAAGCACTGGGCATTGCGCCCCGGAACGTTTCCGCAGTGTTGACCGAGTGCCTGGGCTGAGGCGCGGCCGTCTTGATGGCGGCGGTACACAATGAGCACGCCACGATTACACCCTCACCATGCGCGTGCCAAAGGAGACACCGACACATGAACCCATCCACGATGCGATGCACATGCACAGCAGGCGGCCGTGCACACCGCAGTCCATGGCTGTTCATGCCACTCGTGCTGCTGCTCGCTGCCTGTGGATCAGGCAGTGGTGGTGATGGCGGCCAGCCCGCGCTACCAGCAAGCGCACTGTGCGTCAGCGACGCGTGTGGCGAGGCCGTCGAGCTGTTTGCGATCCCCGAGGCCGAGAACACCGCCGTCAGTCCCGACGGCCGCCTCTTCGTAGCCGCGGACAATCTCTATGAAGTGGTGGCCGGTGCAGACGGCACCCTGGAACGGGTCACGCGGGCGCAAGGGCAGGGCAGCTTCTTCAACGGCATGGTCGTGGACCGCGGCGTGCTGTACGCCATTCGTGGCAATGAGCTCACGGCCGCGCGGCTGGATGATCCGGACTTCGCGCTGCAGGTCATTGCGCCCCTGAACGGCTTCGTGATCCCCAACGGCATGACCGTCGACGCCCAGCACCGGCTCTACATCTCCGATGGTCCCGTGCCGCTCACCCCCAAGATCGAGCGCTTCACCCTGGCCGAAGACGAGCCCTTCACCGTCATCAGCCGCGCAACCTGGTTGACGGATGGCCTGCTCGCACCCAATGGCCTGGACATAGCCGTTGTGGATGGCCGCGAGCTGCTGTTCTTCACCGACGACGGCACGCTCAGCGTCAACCAAGTGGAAATCACACCGGACGGCTCGCCCGGCGAGGTACAGCGGCTACTCACCCGGGCGACCTTCTTCGATGACTTGAAGTACTACGACGGCCATCTGCTCGTCACCGACTTCCTGCGCGGCACCGTGCTGCTGATGGACCTGGCCGGCGAGGTGCTGCAGGAGACTGCCCCGACAACCTTCATCGGCCCGACCTCCGTACAGGTCAGTGACGGCCGTCTGCTTCCGGCCGGTGAGCTCTTTGTCACCTCACGCGGCGTGCAATTCGAGACGCTGACCGGGCTCGGTGATGCCTTGAGTGTGTTCCGGCCAACGAACATCGCGCCCTGAATGCAATTTTCAGCATTGCGACGGCTGCTGCCGTGCGGGGTACGCGCGCACCTGCAAGATTGCCCGCCTGTACAAAAGGTGGTAGCTATCGATCCGAGGAGACGAGGAAGGTGGGGAGACGATGCGAATCTTTCAGGTTGTGGCCGTTTTGCTGGCATGCATTGGCCTGGGCGGTTGCGACAATCAGGGGGACCTTAGACCGCCGCTGAGTACGAATGCCGCGAAGGCAGCGGGTACAGAAGTACCGCCGATTGTTCCCGATGGGCGCTATTTTCGAGATGCCACCGGACGGACCGTAATCTTCCAAGGGATATTTGAGGTCAAGAAGCCCGTCAGTCCGGAGCCCGACGGTCGTGCCGTCAATGACCCGGATTATGCAGCCCGGCTTGGGCGGTTAGGGATGAACTCTGTTCGTCTGGCGTACCACTGGAGTGCGCTGGAGCCGGAGCGCGGCGACTATGACGAGGCTTACGTAGACCGCGTCCGCATCGTGGTCGACAAGCTGGCCGCCGAGGGCGTCTTCGTGATGCTGGATTCGCATCAGGACATGTACGGACCCAAGTACGGAACGCGCGCGAATGGTTTTCCAGAGTGGGCCAGTATCGACAACGGCATTCCATTGGTTGGCGATCTGGGTTTCCCGGGCAACTACTTTCAACCCGCCGTCTCCCATGCCTTCGACAATCTCTGGCTCAACACCGATGGAATCCTGGACGCTTATGTGGAGCAGCTACGCTTCATGGCGAGCGAATTCAATACTGAGCCCTACCTCCTTGGCTTCGACTTGATGAACGAACCATGGGCAGGCACGCAATGGCCGACCTGTTTCAACCTGCCCGGCTGCCCTCAGTTCGACCTGCTTTTATTGCAGCCTGCCATGGACGCTTTCGCAGCAGCCGTTCGCTCACAGGATCCCGATGCGATTGTTTTCTACGAGCCGCAGTTCACATTCAGCAGCGGTGCCAAGACGGCTCTGCGCACCCCACCGGAGGAAGTGCGCCCAGCGGGGCTTTCGTTCCACGACTTGTGCGTGGCGCGTGCGGTGCGTCAGATCATCGACAACGAGGGTTTCGGCACCTTCCTTGAGCAGGCCTGCGACCCCTTTCACACCCAGGTCTATATCAACGCCTTTGAGGCCTCTCGGCGCATGGACGTGACACCGTTCATGACCGAGGTGCTCTCGGCCAATGAGCGCGATACCGCCGGACTCGAATGCCTTCTGGAACGCGCGGAAGACAACAAGATGTCGTGGAACGTGGGGCAGTATCCCAGCGATTCCAATAACAACACCGTGGTGCTGGCCCGCACCTTCCCCCGCGCGGTAGCCGGTGAAATCGAGCGCTATCGCTTTGATCCTCGAGATGCGAGCTTCGAGCTTGTGTACCAGCCTGACCCCGCCATCACCGCACCCACATTGGTCGGCGTACCGGTCGAGATCCACTATCCCCAGGGCTACTCCGTGGAGGTGGAGGGCGGGCGCGTGCTATCAGAAGCAAATGCCGTCAGGCTGTTGATTGAAGCGCTGCCGGATGCGGAGCGCGTACACATCCGTCTGCAACCCACCCAGCCCGATATGGTGGAGCGCCCAGAATTTCCTGCCTGCCAAACGCCCGTAGACTCCGTCCTTGATGTGTACCAAACCATCAGTGGCGGCTAGGTCTTATTGACGCAGCCTGGTCCGCAATGGACTCGCTGAAGTCAGGCGTTCCACGCTCCGGTGCCTGGCGTCTCGGTGAACTGGTGTTGCTTGTGCAGCTGCTTCAGGGCTGCGCGGCTTGGCAGACGCCAGCTGCGTTCCCGCCAGCCGTGAGCGGAGTGCACATAGAAAAACTGTGGTCTGTCCCCTGTTACTGGGATCGCTTTCGGGACGCATCTCTTCTTGACCGGGGAGCCAATGCCGGCTGGACGGGGCAAGATCGGCTACTACGTGGGTAGTTCGAGGCCTGGCGGCTTTGTGATGATTGTTCCCGGTGCCTTGGGTTGGTGGGCCATACTCAACAACATTCGGCAACTACGCTAACTTCTCACGAGTGAACCGAATTCCTCCAGCAGGGTGCTGGAGGTGCGGCTAGCTTTCGAAGGCTGCGGTTTCCTCTTGCGGGCCAGCTCAGTTCTGGCCTGATGGAAAATTGGGGTCTGACCCCAATTACATGCGATCAAAGTGCCCGAACTCAAGCCGGTCTGATCTTGCCCCTTGCCCGGATGTTTGGATTGAAAAAGGCGTGCCGGTTCTTGGTCTGGGGTGAGCAGGGCGAAATAGTGCAATTGTTAACGTCTCACCGTAATACCCAACGTACAAGACGGCTTGTTCGCGAGAACGGCTTGACCTACCAATCTGCCGGGATTATTGCCAACCGGCTCCCGCTGACCGTTCCAATTGAGGTGCCCCTATGCGTTCCACAATGATCATCATCGATGTGTTACTCGCCCTTGGTTTTGGGGTGGCCGGCCTCGTATCGTTGACTTCCTACTTCATGCGCGCGGGCACCTACGTGCAACCGGGTGAGGGTGGCACATGGTTGATTGGTGCCGTTTTCAGTTTCATCGCGCTGATTGCAGGCATAAACGCTGTGTCTCTGATTCGCAAGGCACGCCGCAATTACGATTGGTACCGGCGCCAGCACCCGGAGCATGTGGATCGCAACGGCAATGCCTGCTGCTCGAATTGCCGAGGTAAGAAGATCGCGGTGCGTAATCTCATGCGCCACACCTACACTCGCGCACACGTCTGCCAACGGTGCGGAACCACGCTTTACTACTCCGCTGAGT
>NZ_JALEGG010000259.1 GCF_022763525.1 Acidovorax sp. | reverse complement strand
TGTGGTGGTGCTGCAAAACCTGAGCAGCGACCCGCCCGAGGCCGCCGCCCAGGCGCGCACGCTGGGCGAGCTGGTTCTGGCCGAACTGCGCCAGCCCTACGACCTGGCGGGGCACGAACACCACTTCACCGCCAGCATCGGGGTGACGCTGCTGCGGGGCCACCGCGACTCGGTGGACGAGGTGCTCAAGCAGGCCGACATGGCCATGTACCGCGCCAAGGACGCGGGCCGCAACACGTTGCGGTTTTTTGACCCCGACATGCAGCAGGCGGTGAACCGCCGCGCGCTGCTGGAAACGGAGCTGCACAACGGCCTGCGGCAATCGCAGTTCCTGCTGCTGTACCAGCCCCAGGTGAACGCCGAGGGAGGCGTGATCGGCGCAGAGGCGCTGGTGCGCTGGCAGCACCCCACCCATGGCATGGTCCCGCCGTCGGAGTTCATTCCGCTGGCGGAAGAGTCCGGCCTCATCCTGCCCCTGGGCCGCTGGGTGCTGGAAACCGCGCTGCGCCAGCAGGCCCGGTGGCGCCAGAGCGCGCAGTTCGCCCCGTTGAACCTCGCCATCAATGTGAGTGCGCGCCAGTTCCTGCAGGAAGACTTCGTGGCGCAGGTGCTGGACCTGCTGCAGCGCACCGGCGCCGATCCCGCGCGCATCAAGCTGGAGCTGACCGAAAGCCTGCTGCTTACCGATGTAGACAGCGTGATCGCCACCATGCAGTTGCTCAAGGCCCAGGGCGTAGGCTTCTCGCTGGATGACTTTGGCACCGGGTATTCGTCCCTCGGCTACCTCAAGCGCTTGCCGCTCAACCAGATCAAGATCGACCAGGGCTTTGTGCATGATGTGCTGCTGAACCCGAGCGACGCAGCCATCGCCCGCTCGATCATCGCGCTGGCCGACAGCCTGGGCCTGGACGTGATCGCCGAGGGCGTGGAAACCGCCGAGCACCATCAGTTCTTGCTGGCGCACGGCTGCAAGGCGTTTCAGGGCTACTTGTTCGGCAAACCCATGGAACTGGGCGAGTTCGAACGGGCTGCGCAAGAGCGGCTCGGTCCGCCCACGGCCCCTGGCTGAGCGGGCGTCCGCCCTCTCCTGCCCTTCAGGCCGGGACCGCGGCGGTGGCCACCTGTGCGTCCACCCAGTCGGCATACTCTGCGGAGCTCTGCAGCGCCTGCACCACCAGCTGAGGCAGCGCATAAGGGTGGTGCGCCCGAACGAGGGCCAGTAGCGGATGCAGGGCCCGGGGCGCGGTCTTGCACACCACCCGGAATTCGCGGTCCTCCTGCATCGCACCCTGCCAGCGGAAGTAGGCCGTGATGGGCTCCACCTGCACACAGGCGGCCAGCCGCGCCTGCAAGACCAGCTGGGCCAGCCGCCGCGCTTCCGCATCGGTGGCCACAGTGGTGGTGACAACTGCAATCTTGCAAAGGGCTGTCGGCTCGGTCATGCGCGTCTCCCAAAGGCGGTGGGCGCTGCAGTCTGCCACGGTGGAGGATGCAACGCCAGCGCGGCGCCCCCGAATCGTGAAAAGACAGTTCCGTTTGTCGCAACAATTGCAAAAACTCCCCTTGAGAGCGCGGGAACCTGGGGCGGGCAGCGCGGTCTGTCACACAAGCCCTCCGGCTGGACCAATCAGCGCCATCGTAAAAAAGTTATTTCAAATCATAGGCTTAGCGCGCCCCACCGGTCGCAGAGCCATTGAAGTATCCGCCAGTGCTCGCCGCTGAAAGCCGACAACTTGGCCCTCCTTCCTACGGGAACTCCGGGCTTAGCACTCGATCACATGGAGTGCTAACATCATGGCTTAGAGGAAAGGATTCCTGGAATGAACATTCAATCTGGAACCGCAACGACGACTTTGGCACCCAGCAACCCCTGGGCGCTGGTCCCGCCCTTGGGCAATCTGGACGCTTACATCTCGGCCGTGAACCGCCTGCCGCTGCTCACCCACGAAGAAGAGCAGAGCTATGCCCGCCGACTCAAGGACCACAACGACTTGGACGCCGCTGGACGGCTGGTGATGTCGCACCTGCGTCTGGTGGTGTCGATTGCGCGCCAGTACCTGGGCTACGGCCTGCCCCACGGGGATCTGATCCAGGAAGGCAACGTGGGGTTGATGAAAGCCGTCAAACGCTTCGATCCCGACCAGGGTGTGCGTCTGGTCAGCTATGCCATGCACTGGATCAAGGCCGAGATCCACGAATACATCCTGAAGAACTGGCGCATGGTGAAGGTGGCCACCACCAAGGCCCAGCGCAAGCTGTTCTTCAATCTGCGTTCCATGAAGCAAGGTTTCAAGGCCGACGCGTCTGCTGCCGATGCCGCAACCCACCGCGATACGCTGTCGGACCAGGAAATCGACACCGTGGCAGCGCAACTCAACGTCAAGCGCGAAGAAGTCATCGAGATGGAAACGCGCATGTCGGGGGGTGACGTACTGCTCGACCCGGCACCTTCGGACGAGGGCGAGCAGGCTTTCGGCCCGATTGCCTACCTGGCAGACGCCGCACACGAACCCACGGCGATGATCGAGTCGCGCCAGCGCGATGCCCTGGCCACCGATGGCATTGCCGCGGCGCTGGGCAGCTTGGACGAGCGCAGCCGCCGCATCGTGGAAGAGCGCTGGCTGAAGGTGAACGATGATGGCACCGGCGGCATGACGCTGCATGAACTGGCCGCCGTGTATGGCGTGAGCGCCGAACGCATTCGGCAGATTGAAGTGGCCGCCATGAAGAAGATGAAAAAGGCGCTGGTGGAGTACGCCTGAGCAGCGGCCAGTGCGCGGTAATATGCCGCTTCTGCAGAAGTAGCCTGAAGACAAGCGTAAGAGGCCCCGGTTCTGGGGCCTCTTGTCATTTTTGCACCCCATATTGACCAGGAGACCCCGCCCCATGTTGTCACGCCCCGTTTCCCGCCGTGCGTCGTTGCTGATCGCGTTGGCCGCCACCGCCCCTTGGGCGTTGGCCCAGAACACCGCCAAGCCTGCGGCAAACGCCGCCGCCGCACCGGCCTGGCCCACCAAGCCGCTGAAGATCATCGTGGGCTTCCCCGCCGGCACGTCGCCTGACCTGACGGCCCGTGCGTTCTCCGAACCGCTGTCCAAGGCCCTGGGCCAGCCAGTGATCGTGGAAAACAAGGTGGGCGCGGGCGGCAACATCGGTGCCGACGCGGTGGCGAAGGCGCGTGACGACCACACCATCGGCCTGATGATCAACGGCAACATGACCATCGCCAAGATGATCAACCCGGCAGTGCCCTACGACCCGCTGAAGGACCTGGCGCCGCTCAGCCTGATTGGCACCTCTCCCCTGATCCTGACCGCCCCTGTCTCCCAGCCGGGTGTACCCGCCAACGCGGATGCGCGTGAGTTCTTCGTGGCGGCCCGCAATGGCGGTGACAAGTGGAGCTATGGAACGCCGGGCGTGGGCACGGTGGGCCACATTGGCACCGAGCTGCTGAAGTCGCGCAGCAACATCAACCCCGTGCACGTGCCGTACCCCGGCTATCCGCAGGTCGCCAACGCCATGCTGGGCGGGCAACTGCAGATGGCGCTGCTGCCCCCGGCCCTTGCGCAGGCGCAAGTGCGCGCAGGCAAGCTGCGCGCCATCGGCGTGACTTCCGCAGGCCGCAGCCCTCTGGCACCGGAGGTTCCGAGCTTGGCGGAAGCCGGCATCCGGGGTTTCAACCTTGAAATCTGGAATGCGTTTGCCGCACCCGCCACCATGCCCAAGCCCATCCAGGCCCGGCTGGCGGCATTGATCAGCGAGATTGCCCGCAGCGACGATATGCGCAGCAAACTCTTTCAGCAAGGCTGGCAGGTGGCAGGCACGTCCCCCGAAGGGCTGGCCAATCGCATCAAGGCCGACACCAGCTTGCTGGGCGGCGTGATCGCGATGCGCGGCATCAAGGCGGAGTAGAACGCAGACGCCTGGAAGTGTTGTAAACATTTTGTTGCAACCCAACTCCAACCCGGGTAAGGTGCCACCACCTGCCCGGGTTGGCCCTTTTTGGGGACCTGTTTTGTCGCGGCTCCTGCCCGTTCTGGCCTCGCGTTTGCTCGTTTTTCTTTTGCCCGCCATGAGTTTTGAATCCCCTGCCCCAGCCCCTGCGGGCGGCTGTGCGCTCTGCGCTGGGCGGCAGCATTGCGTGCTGGGCCGGCTGGATGCCGAGCGCCAGACCCGCTGGCGCGCGCTGGTGACCGAGCGCTCCGTGCGCAAAGGCGAACTGCTATTGCGGCAAGGCCAGGCCGCCTCCAGGAGCTTCAAGATCGTGAAGACCGGCACGGTGGTGGTGATGCGCGGTGGCGGCGCGGAGGGGGCCGAGCGCCCGGTGGGCGTGTTCGGGCCGGGGCAGCCGCTGGGCACAACGGTGCTGGTGGAAGAGCCGGCCCCGCTGTCCTGCCGCGCGCTGACGGCAGGGCGCATCTGCGAGGTGCCGATTGCCTGCGCCGAGCGCCGGGGCCTGTTGGCCGACGCCGAGTTTTTGCGCGCCCTGGCGCAAAGCTATGCGCAGACCAATGCCCGGTTGGCAGACTGGGCCCGCATCGTCCGCATCAAGGGCGTGGCGGGCCAGCTGGCGGCCACGCTGCTGGAGCTGGCTCAGCTCCAGCGCA
>NZ_JALEGG010000258.1 GCF_022763525.1 Acidovorax sp. | reverse complement strand
CTTGCCCGAAGGGTTGGAGTGATATCGGGCGACAAGGCCGCCCCGGCTGCTTGCATGGGCACGAGCCCATGCGGCGCATCCGAAGCATCCACGTCCATCACGATGGCACTCCAACGCGGCCCCGAAAAGATCGTAAACACGTTCTAACGATCAATGATGCGGCGCGCGAACCTTTCCAGGTAGTCCATCAGCTGCTCTGCCCCCGCCATGGCCTGGGCCTCGTTGCCGCTGGCGATGCCGTGGGCCAGCTGCAGGTGCGCGCGTGCGCCTTCCGACACTTCGCCTTCGTGCTGATAGGCATACCAGAAGCGGCGGCATTGCACGATGAGTGGCGCCACGCATTTCACGGCGGAGTGGTTTTGGCTGGCTTGGTGCGTAACCAGGTCCAGTGCGTGGTCGGCCTGCATGTAGTCGTCCAGGTGGTTGCGCGCCGCCGCTTCCATCATGTTTTCGGCGCAGCGCACGATGGCCTGGCGCTGTGGCGCTGTGGCGCGGCGGGCGGCGCAGGACGCGAGCAGGCGCTCCAGCACGCGGCGGGTCTGGATCACGTCCAGGTGGTCGGCCAAGTCGATGTTGGACACCTGCAGGCCCCGGCGCGGCTGTTGCACGATGAGCCCGATGGACACCATGCGCAGCAGCGCTTCGCGCACGGGGGTACGGCCCAGGCCCGTGCTTTCGGCGATCTCTGCCTCTACCACCGGGCTGCCGGGCTGCAGCTGCAGGGTGCAGATCATGGCCTCGATGGCGTCGTAGGCCACATCCGCCGCGCGCCGCTTGGGCGTGGCGTTTTGTGGGAGGGTGGGGCGGAATGTCATAGGGGTGGGGCGGCGGGAAGGCGGAATCTTAGAACGTGTTAACGATCTTTTCGGGGCCGCGTTGGAATGCATCGTGATGGACGTGGATGCTTCGGATGTGCCGCATGGGCTCGTGCCCATGCAAGCAGCCGGGGCGGCCTTGTCGCCCGATTTCACTCCAACCCTTCGGGCAAGTCCTGAAAAGATCGTAAACACGTTTTTAGTGGACCGGCTGCGCACTTCAGGGCTGGTGCGTACCGCCCGGTTCCATGGCTGCAGCAGCCAGCGTGCCAATGCGTGCCGGTGCCAGCAGATGCCGGGGAGGCGCTGGCGTCCAGCCTCGCAGGTGCTGCATGCCCGCGCCGCAGACGCGGCCCTGGCACGCCCCCATGCCGCAGCGGGTGTGCAGCTTGGCATCGATCCACCCCTGGCGTTCGGCCAATGCGGCGTAGGGCACGTCTTCGCAGCGGCACACCAGGGTGTCCGGCCGGGCCAGTGCCTTGAGCGCCTCGTTCAGCCTAAACGACTTCTGCAGTTCCCGAGCAAAGCTCTCCCAGCGAGCGAGCTGCGGCAAAAGCGCCTCGGCCTGTGGAACCTGCCCAGCCGCTGCATGGCCCGCGATTGCGCCCTGGATCAGCGCGCGTTCGCTGCCGCCGAAGCCAGTGCTTTCGCCAGCAGCGAGCACACCCGGCACGCTGGTGCGCATCAGCGCATCCACGGCCAGGCCCTGGCCGCTGCTCAGGGGGCCGCCCAATGCGCAGCCCAGCATCTGACCCAACTGCGTGTTGGGCACCAGGCCGAATCCACAGGCCAAGCGGTCGCAGGCGATGGTTTCGTGGGCGTTCAGGCCGCGCTGCAACAGCACCGATTGCACCTGGCCGCTGCCCTGCGCTTCCAACACATGGGTGCATGCGCGCAAGCTGAAGTCGATCAGCGAGAGGGCCTGCACGGCCTTGGCAGGCCAGCGCGGCAATTGCGCAGCAAATCCCGCGAGTGCGTTCCACGGTGCCTGTTCGGCCACGCGCACCACGGTAGCGCCTGCCTTTTTGGCGGTGGCCGCAGCGGCGAGCAGCAGCGGCCCGGTGCCCGCGACGACGATGCGCTGCCCGCGCACGTCCAGCCCCGCCTTGATGAGGGCCTGCAGCGCCCCCGCGCCCGTCACGCCGGGCAGCGTCCAGCCCGGGAAGGGCAGAAGCAACTCGCGCGCGCCGGTGCACAGCACGATGTGCTGGCTATGCTGTGTCCAGCCGTGGTCGGGGTCTTCGAGCAGCAGGGCGGGGGCCTTATCGCCGGGTGATGTGGCACCCAGACCCACCACGCGAGTGCCGGTCAGCACACGGATGTTGGCATGCCGCGCCAAGGCCGCGCGGTGTTGCCAGGCGAGGTGGGGCAGGGCCGCCTGCGGGCCATCGCGCCAGATCTGGCCTCCGGGTTGCGGGTTGTCGTCCACGAGAGTGATGGAGACGCCGCTGGGCGCAGCCGCGAGCGCAGCGGCCATGCCGGCGGGGCCCGCGCCAACGATGAGGACGTCGCAGTGTTGGTGCGCCAAGCGTTGCGGGATCATCATGGGGCGTTCCCTGGGGCCGTACCCATGTCGGTGTGGATCTGCATTCCATCGGCGCAGACGGTCTGGCAGGCCAGGCGGATGCGCCCCTGGATGCGTACGCGGCATTCGTGGCATATGCCCATGCCGCACAGCGGCGCGCGCGGCTCGCCGGTGATCGACGTGCGCGTCGTGCCAGATGCAAGCTGCCCCAATGCTGCGGCGACGCTGGTTCCCGCACGCACCTGCCAGGGTGTGCCATTGACGGTGATTTGCACGGCAGTGGAGTTGAATGGGTTCATGAACTGCTCAGACTGGCCGAAGCAACAAAGCGTGCAGGCGCATAGGGCACAGGGTCGATCAGCGGAGGGCCGCCAACGATCTGCGCGGCCAGCAACTGCGCAGTGGCAGGAGCGGTGGTCACGCCCAGCCCTTCATGGCCCACGGCCAGCCACAGATGCGGGCGGTCAGGATGGGGGCCGATCAGCGGCAGACCGTCGGGCGTGGCGGCACGAAAACCGGTCCATGTGCGGATGGCGTTGAGTTCGGCCAAGCCCGGCAGATAGTCCAGCGTGCGCTGCAGCATGCGGGCCATCACGTCCGCATTGACGGCGGGGTCGGTGGTGTCGAACTCGCGCGAAGAGCCGATCAGCAACTGCCCGGTGGGCCGGGGCTGCACATTGAAGGCCACTGAGGTGCCATCGCTGTGGTGGGCGCTGGTGATGTAGCCCAGCTCCACCAACTGGTGGTGCACGGTGCCGGGGTAGCGGTCGGTGATGACGAGGTGGCCTTTTTTGGGGCGCAACGGCAGGCCGGGGCACAGCTGCGGGGCGTGGATACCGCTCGCCAGCACGACGGCGTCTGCGCTGCGCCGGCTGCCATCGCGCAGCGTCACGGTCCGGCCATGGATCTGCACGACTTCGGCTTGCTCGGACACCAGGGGCGCGTCGATGGCTGCCTGGTCCAGCAGCCACTGCGCAGCGCGCGGCGCATAGACCACGCTGTCGCCACGCACCTGGAGTGCGCCCGCCAGGCCCGGGCGCAGCGCTGGCTCTGCGCGGGCCAATGCGGCGGCATCGAGCAATTCGCAATCAATGCTCTGCGCCTGCAGTGCGGCGCGCTTGCTGTGCGCGGCCTGCAGCTCTGCATCATTGGCGGCCAGCCACAGCGTGCCGCAGTTGGTAAAGGCGCAGCCCGCATCCATGTGCGGTGCCCAGTGGTGCCAGAGGTTCAGCGACGCGCGGCTCAGCGCCAGCTCGGCCGCGCTGTCATCCATCACCACCAGGTGGCCCATGCCCGCTGCCGTGGCACCGCCGAGCCGCGCGTCGATGACTCGCACCGACAGCCCCGTCTGGGCCAGCGCTTGCGCGCAGGCGGCGCCCACGATGCCGGCGCCAATGATGATCACATCGGTGTGCTGCATGATCGCTTGGTTGTGGGGCAGCCATATGTGGCACAAACGCGCGAGGTGCGAGCCCAGCCCAGGACCTGCTGATGCCGCGGATCCGGCTTTGCCAGGCCGCTGGCGTCGCCCCCTCGGTCGTAGCGTGGAGCGCCGCGAGAGCGGGGGGAAGGCGCGAAGTGCCTCCGGCGGGGATTCACAACCTGATGCCCCATCCGAAGGGGTCGCCGTCTTCAATGAGCAGCGTGGCCTCGGCGCTCATGTGCGCGCGGCCGCGCAGCGTGGGGATGATCTTGCCATCGTCCTGCAGCGTGTAGCTGGCCTCGAACTGGCTTCCGATGATGCTGGCCTGGCGCCATACCTGGCCCGGTTGCAGCTTGCCGTCAGCCGCGAGGCAGGCCACCTTGGCGCTGGTGCCTGTGCCGCAGGGCGAGCGGTCATAGGCCCTGCCGGGGCACAGCACGAAGTTGCGGCTGTCGGCTTGATCGTCGTCGGCAAAGAGTTCGATGTGGTCGATCTCGCCGCCGTTGTCGCCGCGGATGCCCTGGTCTTTCAGGGCCTGCTGGATGGCGCAGGTGTAGGCCATGAGCGCATCCAGATTGTCGCTGGCCACGCGCTGGTCGTGATCTGCCACCAGAAAGAACCAGTTGCCGCCCCAGGCCACGTCGCCTACCACGCGGCCATGGCCTGGTACGTCAATCGCCAGTTGGTGGTGCAGACGGTAGGCAGGCACGTTGCGCACGCTCACCGAACCGTCCTCGTGCAGTGTGGTGGTGACGGTGCCCACGGGTGTCTCGATGCGGTGCTCGCCGGGCAGGATGCGGCCCAGGTAGGCCAGCGATGCCACGAGGCCGATGGTGCCGTGGCCGCACATGCCCAGGTAGCCGGTGTTGTTGAAGAAGATTACGCCGGCTGCGTTGTGCATGTCCAGCGGCGAGCAAAGGAGAGCGCCCACCACGACGTCGCTGCCGCGCGGCTCCAGGACGGTGGCGGCGCGCCAGGCGTCGTGCTCACGCGCCAGGCGTTCGCGTCGTTCGGCCATGCTGCCCGCGCCCAGGTCGGGAAAGCCGCCCACGACCAGCCGCGTGGGCTCGCCACCGGTATGGGAATCAAGGATCTGGATGCGTTTCATCAATGAGGTCCGTACTGCTCGCGGCCTTCGGAAGGCCGCGAGGGGGAAACATGCCACCGACGCCATGGCGCGGCGGCGGCGCGCAGGTGCTTACTGGCTCGACAGCGGGGTCGGCTTGCCGTCCTTGAATGTATTCACCACCGTGGGGGCCTTCAATCGGTTGCCCTTATCGTCGTAGCTGTATTCGCCCAGCACGCCCTGGTGGGTGCTCTTGCGCATCCACTCGGCCACCTTGGCGGGATCGATGGAACCACCTTTTGCCATGGCCTCGCCGATGAACATGACCTGGTCGTAGTACGCCGGACCGTACACATCGGGGTTCTGTCCAAACCGCTTCTTGAACTTGTCGCGGAAGGCCTTGGTCGTGTCGTTGGCATCCATCAGCATGCCGGCATAGGCGCAGTACACGAAATCGTTGACGGCGTCAGGAGCGAGCTTGCCCATCTCGGGGCTGCAAAGCGTGTCGCCCCCCAGCAGCTTGGCGGTGATGCCGAGCTGCTTCATCTGCCGGGCCATGGGGGCTGCCTGGGGCGCATAGCCACCGTAGAAGACGGCTTCGGGCTGCTTGGCCTTCAGGCTGGTGAGGATGGCCATGAAGTCGGTGGACTTGTCGCTGGTGAACTCGCGGCCGACAATGGTCAGGCCCAGCTTCTGTGCCTCCTTGGCGAACTCCTCGGCCACGCCCTGGCCGAAAGCCGTGCGGTCGTCGATCACGCCCACCTTCTTCGCCTTGAGCACGTTGGCCGCGTAGGCGGCCATGCTGCCGCCGATTTGCGAGTCGCTAGCAATGATGCGGAACACGGACTTGTAGCCGCCCTGCGTGACCTTGGGGTTGGTGCCCACGGTGGACACCAGGGTGCCGCCGCCGTCATACACGCGCGATGCGGGAATGGCCACGCCGGAGCAGTAAGGGCCCATCACGTACTTCACGCCCGAGTCCACGAGCTTCTGGGCCGCGGCTACGCCGGTCTTGGCGTCGCACTGGTCGTCTTCGGAGATCACCTCGAACTTCAGGGTCTTGCCGCCGACGTTGATCTTGCGAGCGTTCAGCTCTTCGACGGCGAGGCGCACGCCGTTGTCATTGTCCCGCCCGGCAAAAGTGTTCGGGCCGGAGAGCGGGCCGCTGTGCCCGATCTTGATGACCTGTTCCTGCGCGAACGCAGAGGCCGTGCAGGCCAGCGCTGCGGCAGCCACGAGGGTGGAGGGAAGGGAGGGGAATTGCATGGTGAATATTCCGTGAAGGTTGCGGAAAACGCCCTGGGAGCCGGGCGGGTAGCCGGGAGCCGATGGGCGCTGCGCCTGGGTACAGGCAGATGCGGCGCTAAACGCCGCGCCGGGAGTCTGCCAGAGCCTGGAACGTCAATCAGCGTGCGGAAGCCTCGATCAGTTATTTTTCAGGGCACTGAGCGGTACTTCTCGGGCCGCGATGCCAGGGCTTTCTGGACGACGCGGGTGACGAACTCGCGTTCATCGCCCACCAGCGGCAGGCGAGGGCGGCGCATGTGCTCGGTGCCTACGCCCACCAGCACATCGATCAGTTTGAGGTTCTGCACCAGTTTGTTCGACACGTCCAGGTGGAGCATGGGCGTCATCCACTGGTACAGCGGCAGGGCCTCGGTAAAATTGCCGGCCTTCATCAGCTCGTACAGCGCCACGGTCTCGCGCGGGAAGGCGCAGCCCACGCCGGCCAGCAGGCCGTCGCAGCCCAGCGCCAGGCCTTCGTAGGCCAGGTCGTCCACGCCCAGGAAGAGCTGGTAGCGGTCGCCCACGGTGTTGCGCAGGTCGGTGATGCGGCGAATGTCGCCCGTGCTTTCCTTGATGGCGGCGATCCATTCGCAGTCGGCCAACTCCAGCATGTGCTCCGGCTTCAAGTCCACGCGGTAGGCCACCGGGTTGTTGTAGACCATCAACGGGCGCTGTGCTGCCGCCGCCATGGCGCGCACGTTGGCCATGGCTTCGCGCGCATCGGCCACATAGATCACCGAGGGCATGACCATGAACCCGGCGACGCCCAGCTTGTTGGCGCCATCGATGTAGCGCAACGCCTCGCGGGTGCTGGTTTCGGACACATTGGCCAGCACGGGGATGCGGCCGTCTGCTGCCTCCAGCGCGATTTGCGCGACTTTCAGCTTTTCTTCCAGCGTCAGCGTGCTGGCCTCGCCCAGTGAGCCGCAGGTGACGAGGCCGTGAATGCCGTTGCGGACCTGGAAGTCAATGTGGCGGGCCGTGCCGTCGGCGTCAATGGACTCATCGGCGTGGAACTTGGTGGTGATGGCGGGGAAGATGCCTTGCCAGCGGGGTTGGGGATTCATGCGTAAAGGCTCCTGGGTGAAGGTGATTGGTATGTTGTAAATATATTAACGAGATATTTGAATGCTGCAAAGAGGGGTTGTGCGGCGGAACACCTTTTTTTGTGCGGGCGGGACGGCCCGTTGGTGGAGGAGGGGGAGCCGTGGGGAGTCGCTCTGGCCAAAACGGCTGTGCGCTGGGCCAAACCTATAATGAAAGGTTGGTCCCGCTGGGCCGTCCGCAGGCACCGGTCTGCAAGGCGCCCCGCTGTGTGAAACCACTCCACCACACCATGAGCAGCACACCCACTTTTTCTGTCGCCGACATCCGCAAGTCGTTCCTCGACTTCTTCGTCTCCAAGGGCCACACGGTCGTGGCGTCCAGCCCCCTGGTGCCGGGCAACGACCCCACGCTGATGTTCACCAATTCGGGCATGGTGCAGTTCAAGGACGTGTTCCTGGGCACCGACAAGCGCCCCTACAACCGGGCCGTGTCCGTGCAGGCCTGCCTGCGTGCCGGTGGCAAGCACAACGACCTGGAAAACGTGGGCTACACCGCGCGCCACCACACGTTCTTCGAAATGCTCGGCAACTGGTCGTTTGGCGACTACTTCAAGCGCGAATCGCTCAAGTGGGCGTGGGAGCTGCTCACCACGGTCTACAAGCTGCCGCCCGAGCGCCTGCTGGCCACCGTGTACCAGGAAGACGACGAGGCCTATGACATCTGGACCAAGGAAATCGGCCTGCCGCCCGAGCGCGTGATCCGCATCGGCGACAACAAGGGTGGTCGCTACAAGAGCGACAACTTCTGGATGATGGCCGACACCGGCCCTTGCGGCCCCTGCTCGGAAATCTTCTATGACCACGGCCCGCACATCCCGGGCGGCCCTCCTGGCAGCCCCGAGGAAGATGGCGACCGCTTCATCGAGATCTGGAACAACGTGTTCATGCAGTTCGACATGAAGGAAGATGGCTCGGTCACACCGCTGCCCGCCCCGTGCGTGGACACCGGCATGGGTCTGGAGCGCTTGGCAGCCATCCTCCAGCACGTGCACAGCAACTACGAGATCGATCTGTTCGATGCGCTCATCAAGGCTGCCGCACGCGAAACCGGCGTGAGCGACCTCGACAACAAGAGCCTGCGCGTGATCGCCGACCACATCCGCGCCACGGCATTCCTGGTGAGCGACGGCGTTATCCCCAGCAACGAAGGGCGTGGCTATGTGCAGCGCCGCATCGTGCGCCGCGCCATCCGCCACGGCTACAAGCTGGGCAAGAAGACCCCGTTCTTCCACAAGCTGGTGGCCGACCTCGTGCGCCTGATGGGCGACGCGTACCCCAAGCTGCGCGAGCAGGAGCAGCGCATCACCGAGGTGCTCAAGACCGAGGAAGAGCGCTTCTTCGAAACGCTGGCCAACGGCATGGAGATTCTGGATGCCGCGCTGGAAGGCGGCGCCAAGGTGCTGCCGGGTGACGTGGCCTTCAAGCTGCACGACACCTACGGCTTCCCCCTGGATCTGACCAACGACGTGTGCCGCGAGCGTGACGTCGAGGTGGACGAGGCCGGCTTCAAGGCTGCCATGGAAAAGCAGAAGGCCCAGGCCCGCGCCGCTGGCAAGTTCAAGATGGACAAAGTGCTGGAATACACCGGCGCCGCCAATCAGTTCACCGGCTACGAGAAGCTGGCAGAGACTGCAAAAATCGTGGCCATCTACGTAGATGGGACAAGCGCTGCTGCCCTGAAAGCTGGTCAAAACGGCGTGGTTGTGCTGGACACGACCCCGTTCTACGCCGAAAGCGGTGGCCAAGTGGGTGACGAGGGCGCCATCACCAGCGGGTCGGCCCGGTTTGCGGTGGACGACACTCTCAAGATCAAGGCCGATGTGTTTGGCCACCACGGCACGCTGCAGGAAGGCACGCTGAACGTGGGCGACACCGTCCAGGCCGAGGTGAACACGGCGGTGCGTGCTGCCACCATGCGCAACCACTCGGTCACGCACATCATGCACAAGGCCTTGCGCGAGGTCCTGGGCACCCACGTGCAGCAAAAGGGCAGCCTGGTCAATGCCGACCGCACACGTTTTGACTTCACACACAACGGCGCGGTGACACAGTCCGAGATCCGCGAGATCGAGCGCCGCGTCAACGAAGAAATTCTGGCCAACCACCCCACGCAAGCACGTGTCATGGACATCGAGTCGGCCCAGAAGACCGGTGCCATGATGCTGTTTGGCGAGAAGTACGGCGAGACCGTGCGGGTGCTGGACATCGGCTCCAGTCGCGAACTGTGCGGTGGCACGCATGTGCAGCGTACAGGGGAGATCGGTCTGTTCAAGGTAGTGAGCGAAGGCGGCGTGGCTGCAGGTGTGCGCCGCATCGAGGCCGTGACGGGCGCGAATGCCCTGGCTTACCTGCAGAGTCTGGAGGACACGGTGAACCAGGCTGCAGGCACGCTCAAGGCACCCGTTGCTGAACTGAACAGCCGCATCACCCAAGCGCTGGAGAATGCCCGCGCCCTGGAAAAGGAAGTCGCTGCACTCAAGGGCAAACTCGCTTCCAGCCAGGGCGATGAACTGGTGAGCCAGGCAGTGGACGTCAAGGGCCTGAAGGTGCTGGCGGCCGCGCTGCCGGGCGCCGACGCCAAGACGCTGCGCGACACCCTGGACAAGCTCAAGGACAAGCTCAAGACCGCCGCCATCGTGCTGGCCGCCGTGGATGGCGATAAGGTACAGCTGGCCGCCGGCGTGACGTCCGACAGCGTAGGCAGGATCAAGGCAGGCGAACTGGTGAACTTTGTGGCCCAGCAGGTGGGCGGGAAGGGGGGCGGCAAGCCCGACATGGCCATGGCGGGTGGCAGCGATGCCTCGAAGCTGTCAGCTGCGCTCGCCTCAGTGGCGGGCTGGGTCACGCAGCAACTGGCTTGACGCCCTCAGGCACTCCGGCAACCACGGCGGCGCTGCCGCCGTCGTGCGGCAGCCGTTCCCGCAAAAAGGGGGGGTGACGGAAAGCCTGCATTTCCCTGTATGGCGCAGTGGGTAGCCCCGTGATCCACACAAGCGTTGCAACACTGCAAGCCACCCCAGCAAGGTGCATGTCCGAAAGGGGTGGAGCGCAATCGGGTCGATGAACTGGAGTCCTGGTGCCCGGCTGGCTGCGCGCAGGGGCGAGAGTCCATGCGGTGCGTGCGAAGGATCAGGTCCCTCGCGATGGCACTCTGGCACGCCCACGTCTCCCTGAAGAGATCTTGATCTGGGCAGGTTTAAGACATGGAACGCGCGTCCATGTGCCCACCTACATGCACGGTGGCCGTCTGGTGGAGCGCTGGTTTGGCAAGGGCCGGTTCAAAACAACTCGACGTCGTCGTTCGCCACCTTCGCAGCGAGGTGGCCGCTGGTCACCAGATCGTCGTAGAAGCAAACTTGGTTGCGGCCATGTTCCTTCGCGTAGTAGAGCGCCTGGTCGGCCTGGCCCAGGATTTCCACCGGAGAGCCCCGCGCAGTGCTCACGAACCCCATGCTGACCGTCACCTGGCCGACCTGCGGGAAATGGTACTCCTGCACGGCGAGCCGGAAGCGGTTGAACACCTTGTGGGCGGTGCTGAGGGTGGTGGAGCGCAGCAGCACCACGAACTCTTCGCCCCCGAAACGGAAGACCCGATCATGGCTTCGAAAGGAACTGCGCAGAATGTTGGCGATGAGGATGAGCACCTCGTCGCCGTACAAGTGTCCGAAGCGGTCGTTCACCTGCTTGAAGTGGTCGATGTCCACCACGGCTAGCCATTGCTGCACTGGCTCGCCGGTCAGGGGGCCTTCATCCGCAGGGAGGGCCTCGGCCACCGCGTCTACGCGGCCACTAGCCAAGCCGTTCACGGCGTGGCGCGAGAATTGTTCGTCGAAAGTCTTGCGGTTGAACAGGCCCGTAAGAGCATCTCGCTCGCTGTAGTCCAAGAGACTCTGGTAGTTCTGGTAGACCTGGAAAACGCCTTTCAGTACCTCGAGCTTGTGCGCCGAAAAGCCCCGCGACTGCGTGATCTCCAGACAGGTACTCACCTTGTCGTGCATCCACACCGGCAACCAGAGCATGTGGCGCCCCTTGCGCGGCGATGCCAGCGCACTGTCCCCGTGGTGGGCAATGCACTCTCGCAGCGCGTCATAGTGCTCCAGCGGTTCGCGCCGGGGATCCGCTGCGGCCTCGGAATCAGTGGAAACCAACTGTCCATTCTCGACCCACGTGCGGGGCCGCACGAAATGCACACCTCCGTCGCTGAAAAGTTCCAGGGCCCGGACCTCGAGGATGCCGCTGAGCTTTTGCAGCGTTGACAGCACCGACACCTCCAGCCGCAGGTGATCACGGTGACCCGTCATTTCCACAAGGTTCTGGAGAATAGGCTTCATGGTCAAGGTATGTTGGGCTGTCGGCGGCATGGCGTCAATGTCGTCGCAGGAAAACGATGTCCCATACCCCATGGCCTAACCGCAGGCCGCGGTTCTCGAACTTGGTCAAGGGCCGGTAGTCGGGCTGCGGGGCAAAGCCCGAAACGGTGTTTTGAAGCGAGGGCTCAGCGCTGAGCACTTGCAACATCTGTTCGGCGTAGGGCTGCCAGTCGGTGGCACAGTGCAGGTACCCGCCGGGCTTGAGGCGGGCGGCCAGCTTGGCCACCAGCGGGGGCTGGATCAGGCGGCGCTTGTTGTGCTTTTTCTTGTGCCAGGGATCGGGAAAGAAGATGTGCACGCCGTCGAGGCTGTCCGGCGGCAGCATGTGGTCGATGACCTCCACGGCATCATGTTGCAGGATGCGGATGTTGGTGAGGCCCTGTTCACCGATCCGCTTGAGCAAGGCGCCTACACCGGGTTCGTGCACTTCGCAGCACAGAAAGTTGTCGTCCGGGCGCACGCGGGCGATGTGGGCTGTGGCTTCCCCCATACCGAAACCGATTTCGAGCACCAGAGGCGCTGCGCGGCCAAAAGCGGCCGCGGCGTCCAGCTGCGTGGGGGTGTACGGCAGCACATAGCGCGGCCCGAAATCTTCGAAAGCCTTGGCCTGGCCCGTGGTCGTGCGGCCAGCGCGGCGCACGAAGCTCTTGATGGTCTTGGGATGGGTGACGCCTGCGGGGGCCCCGCCAGGGGTTGCAGTAGGGGGCACGGGTGCGGAGGCGGTGGAGGAAGCGGTCATGGGTACGGTCACGGTGCGCCATTGTAGTTTCGTCCCCAGGCGGCGACCCACAGGGTTAACGCATCCGAAATGCAGGGGTTGTGCATGCCGGACGGTGGCGGTAGGCCTAGCACCCGCGCGGCATCCGCCAATGCCTGCAGCGGGTCGGCCAGATCAAGGGCGCGGGCGCCGTTTTGCTTGGAGAGTTTTTCACCGTTATCGCCGCAGACCAGCGGCGTGTGCAGGTAACGCGGGCTGGCTGCGCCGAGGGCCCGTTGCAGCAGGATCTGGCGCGGCGTGTTGTCCGCCAGGTCTTCGCCGCGGACCACATCGGTGACGCCCTGATCAGCATCGTCCACCACCACGGCCAGCTGGTAGGCCCAGAGCCCATCCGCGCGGCGCAGAACGAAGTCTCCTACGGCGCTGGCCACCTCCTGCTGCTGGGGCCCCAGGCGGCGGTCCTGCCAGTGTATAGGTTGATTTGCTATTGAATTAATAGCTGCCAGCGCTTGTCCTTCCTGGGCCAAAGGCTGTTTTTTTTGAAAGTCCGTGACGTTGAAGCGCCAGGAGCGCGCGGTGCGCCCCTGCAACCCATGGCGGCAGGTGCCTGGGTAGGGTAGCGCGGCGTGGCGTTCGCGGGCGTGGCCCAGCGCGGCCTGGGCATCTTCGATGTCTTTACGGGAACAGGCGCAGGGGTAGGCGTCGCCCTGCGCTACCAGCTGGTCGAGCGCACGTTGGTACAACGCACCCCGCGTGGACTGCCACAGCGGCGGCTCATCGGGCGCCAGGCCGCACGTGGCCAGTTGCTGCAGGATGAGTTCGTCCGCACCCGGCACGCAGCGCGGCGTGTCTACGTCTTCGATGCGCACCAGCCAGCGGCCGCGGTGCGCTCTCGCGTCCAGCCAGCTGGCGAGGGCGGCAACCAGGGAGCCCGCGTGCAAAGGGCCGGTGGGCGAGGGGGCAAAGCGGCCGACGTAGCGGCCCCCCCAGGCTGCGCCATGCCCGCTCATGCCACCGCGAGCGCCAGCTCCAGGCCCGAGATGAACGCGTCTTCCACGCGGTGCCCCAGGCACCAGTCCCCGCAGGCCCCCAAGGCCAGCGCAGCGTCCCACAGATGGGTCTTGCCCAGCGGGTGGGTGGTCTGGGCATAGCGCCAGCGGCGCGTGTCGGCGTGCGCCGGCGCGGCGCGAATGCCCGTCACTTCGGCAAAGGCCTTGATGAGCTTGGCCTGAACGCGGGCTTCGTCGTCTTCCAGATGCTCGGCCGACCAGGCGGGGCTGGCCTGCACCGTCCAGCGCTCGATCACGTTGCGCCCCGGCTTGGATGATTCACGCGCCAGCCAGGCGATGCGGTGGTGCGTGCTGCGCGCCGCATTCCATTGCGGCCCCAGCGTGGTCAGGCCGGGGCGCACGGCTTGCGGGTCGGCGAGCATGAGGGTCCAGCACGGTGCGATCGCCACGGAGGCGAGTGCATCCGCCAATGGGGTTTCCAGTGAGGAGCTGGCTAGCAGCGCCTGCGCCGGGACTGCCGGTTGCGCGAGCAGGACGGCATCGAAGCCCGCGTACACATGCCGGCTACCTCCTGCGCCTTCGGTGCGCAACT
>NZ_JALEGG010000257.1 GCF_022763525.1 Acidovorax sp. | reverse complement strand
GCTGTCGCGCACGTCGATCGCGGCGCTGTTCGTGATCCAGTTCATCTACGGCTGGAACCAGTACCTGTGGCCGCTGCTCGTGACCACGTCCGAAGACATGTACCCCGTGGTTATCGGCATCAAGCGCATGCTGGCCGGCGGCGACGCGGGCAACGAGTGGAACATCGTGATGGCCACGGCCCTCCTGGCCATGCTGCCGCCCGCCGTCGTGGTGGTGCTCATGCAGCGCTGGTTCGTCAAGGGCCTGGTGGACACCGAAAAGTAAAGACCAAACCGGCCCCTACCGCTCTATTCATCTGCGCTAGCAGCTACTAATTTCATAGCAAAATGGCATCCCTCTCCTTTCGCAACATCATCAAGCGCTACGGGCACGGGCCCAAGGCCAACCAGGTCATCCACGGCGTCAACGCCGAGGTGAAGGACGGCGAGTTCATCGTGATCGTGGGCCCCTCGGGCTGCGGCAAGTCGACGCTGCTGCGCATGGTCGCGGGGCTGGAGGAAATCTCCGGCGGCGAACTGCGCATCGGCGACCGCGTGGTGAACAACCTGGAACCCGCCCAGCGCGACATCGCGATGGTGTTCCAGAACTACGCGCTCTACCCGCACATGACGAACTTCGAGAACATGGCCTATGGCCTGAAGATCGCCAAGGTGCCCAAGGACGAGATCCAGCGCCGCGTGGACAAGGCCGCCAAGATCCTCGAACTGAGCCACCTGCTGGAGCGCAAGCCGCGCGAACTGTCGGGCGGCCAGCGCCAGCGCGTGGCCATGGGCCGCGCCATCGTGCGCCAGCCCCAGGTGTTTCTGTTCGACGAGCCGCTGTCCAACCTGGACGCCAAGCTGCGCGCGCAGACCCGCCTCGAAATCCAGAAGCTGCACCGCGAACTCGGGATCACCAGCCTGTTCGTGACCCACGACCAGGTCGAGGCCATGACGCTGGCCCAGCGCATGATCGTGATGAACGCCGGCAACATGGAGCAGTTCGGCACGCCCGAAGAGGTCTACCACACGCCCGCGTCCACCTTTGTGGCCAGTTTCATCGGCTCGCCGCCCATGAACCTGCTCAAGAACGCGCCAGGCGTGCAGGCCGGCACCATCCTGGGCATCCGCCCCGAGCACCTGGACGTGACCACCGGCGACGGCTGGGCCGTGACGGTGGAGACCGTGGAACTGCTGGGCGCCGAACGCCTGATCTATGGCCGCATCCATGGCGAGCAGATCATCGTGCGCGTGGAAGAAGGCGCCCACGCGCCCGCGCCCGACACCGTGATCCATGTGCAGCCGCGAGGCGACCGTTTGCACAGCTTCAACGCCGAAACAGGAAAAAGGATGTGAGCACCAGTCCTGCAAGTCCCTGGCCCTACCCGCGCTGGATCGCCCACCGGGGCGCTGGCAAGCTGGCCCCTGAAAACACACTGGCCGCGTTCCGCTTGGGCGCGCAGCACGGCTATCGCATGTTCGAATGCGATGCCAAGCTGAGCGCCGACGGCGTGCCCTTCCTGATGCACGACGCCACGCTGGAGCGCACCACGAACGGCCACGGCACCGGCGGCGATCTACCGTGGACCGCATTGGCCCAGCTCGACGCGGGCGGATGGCACTCCCGCGCCCACGCAGGCGAGCCGCTGCCCACGCTGGAAAACCTGGCACGCTTTTGCATCTCCAACGGCTACTTCCTCAACATCGAGATCAAGCCCACGCCCGGCCAGGATGAAAAAACGGGACAGGTGGTGGGCGATCTGTCCGCCCGCCTGTGGCAGGGCCAGGCCGTGCAACCGCTGTTCTCATCCTTCAAGCCCGACGCCCTGTCCGGCGCCCGCGCCACCGCACCGCACATCCCGCGCGCGCTGCTGCTGGACACGCTGTGGGACGGCTGCTTCGACGTGGCCCGCGAGCTCGGCTGCGTGGCCATCGTGTGCAACCACGCGCTGTGGGACCGCGCGCTGGTCGCGCAGGTGCGGGGCTGGGGCCTGCGCACACTGAGCTACACCGTCAACGACGAATGGGCCGCAGAGCGGCTCATCGCCCTGGGCACGGACGGCATCATTACCGACCGGGTGGACCTTTTCAGCCCCACCCGTTGACCCGACAGCGCCACCTTCGGCTTTTTTTGGCGGCAACCGCCCACACGCACTGGCTCTGCCGGCCTACAGCGCGCGCGCCAGGCTTCGGGCCGCTGCGCATGACAATCCGGCGATGTTTCTGGATTGTCTGAATTGCTTGCGGGGGGCCACTGGTCCCCGGCCTCCCCGGCCCATGCTTCGCGCCTCAGCGCGCACCTTCTCTGCCAGGGTCGCGCCGCCCCGAGCGCCGGTCGGTCCACTCCACGCCACAGCACCCCACTGGAGGCGGCTGTCCCTGCTCCTGGTCCTTGCAGTCTTTCTCACCGGCTGGGCGAGCAGCCCTGCCCAGGCCCAGGGGGCCGCCAAAACCGCATCCGCCCCCACGTCCGCGGCCAGTGCCGGCAGGCCCGCCGCCACCGACGTCCCGCTGCCCAGCGTGGACGAACTGCGCAAGCAGCTGGAGGCCGTACCACCCCAACTCGGCGAAGACGACGATGGCCGCAAGCTGCTGGGGGATGTCAACGCCATTGGCAAGGCAGCCGAAGAGATCGCCGCGCGCCGCACCGAAGAGCTGGCCGACATCGACTCCCGCCTTGCCGGGCTGGGCCCCGCGCCCGAGAAGGGCGCGCCGCCCGATGCGCCCGACGTGGCGGAGCAGCGCGCCAGCCTGGCCAAACAGCGCGCGGTGATCGATGGCGAACTCAAGCTCGCGCGCCTGATCAGCGTGGACGCCGAGCAGCGCGGCACCGAACTCATCCGGCAGCGGCGCGAGCAGTTCCAGGCGGCCCTCACCACCCGCACCGACCCTCCGCTGGGCGGCACCTTCTGGCGCTCCCTGCGCAGCGCTGCGCCCGCCGACCAGGCCCGGCTGCAATCCTTGGCCAGCGAGTTGCGCACCGCTGCCAGGGCGGCCCTGGCTCCGCCCCACCGCACCGCGTTCCTGCTCAGCCTGGCCGGGGCCCTGCTGTTGGCCGTGGCCGGTACCTGGCTGGCAGAGCGGCTGCTGGTGCGGCTGGCGCCCGCACGGCTGCCGGCCGGGCGGCTGCGGCGCTCGCTGCTGGCCGCATCGTCCATCCTGGCCTACGTGCTCCTGATCGGCATGGCAGTGCAGCTGGCCTGGACCGGACTGGAAGCAGGCGGCGCCTTGCCTGAGCGCTTGCAGGCGCTGGCCAAGGCCACCGTGCAGCAGGCGGTTTTCGCCGCCTTCATCGTGGGCCTGGGCCACGCGCTGCTGTCGCGCAAACGCAGTTCGTGGCGATTGCCCGGCATCTCCGACGAACTGGCGCAGCGCCTGAGCCCCTACCCCTGGTGGGTCGCGATCGTGGCGGCGGTCAGCGGACTGCTCACGGAGGTGAACAGCATCGTTGGCGCGAGCCTGGCGGCCGAGGTTTCGGTGCACGCGGCGACGGCACTGCTGCTGTCCGCCCTTGTCGCCCTCGCGCTGCGCCACCTGCGCGCCAGCCCTCCGGCAGGCAGCGCCGACGGGTCCGACGGCGACGGCGCCCATGCAGGCAACGCAGGCAACGCAGGCGACGCAGAGCCCGCGGAGGCCGCATCCAGGCCGCTCTGGGTGGGCCTGCTGGTGGCAGCGGCGGGCGTGGCGACGATGGCCACCGTGCTCATGGTGGTGTTCGGGTACGTCGCGCTGGCGGGCACGCTCACGCGGCAGATGCTGTGGACGGGTGTCGTGTTTGGCACCACCTACCTGCTGTTCCAGCTGGTGGACGATGTGTGCGAGGCCGTGCTCTCGTCCAAGGGCGGCTTTGGCGAGCGGCTGCATCAGGGGCTGGGGCTCGACGCGAAGCTGCTGGACCAGGCCTCGGTGCTCGCCTCGGGCGTACTGCGCGTGGTGCTGCTGTTCTACATGGCGATCGCCCTCATGGCGCCCTTCGGCACCGGACCGGACGAGGTCTTCCGACGCGGCAGCACGGTGGACCACAGCCTGAAGGTGGGCGATATCACGCTGGCACCCCAGGCGCTGCTCACCGCACTGGCCGTGGTGGTGGCGGGATTCGTGGTGATCCGCGTGCTCAAGCGGTGGCTGAGCGACCGGTACTTTCCCAACACATCGCTCGAGCCCGGCATGCGCAGCTCCATCGTCACGCTGCTGGGCTATGTGGGCGGGGTGCTGGTGGTGGCGGTGGCGCTGGCGGGCCTCGGCATCAGCGTGGAGCGCATCGCCTGGGTGGCCAGCGCGCTGTCGGTGGGCATCGGCTTTGGCCTGCAGGCCATCGTGCAGAACTTCATCTCGGGGCTGATCCTGCTGGCCGAACGCCCTGTGAAGGTGGGCGACTGGGTGGTGCTGGGCGACACGGAAGGCGACGTGCGCCGCGTGAACGTGCGCGCCACCGAGATCCAGCTCGGCGACCGCTCCACCGTCATCGTGCCCAACTCGGAATTCATCACCAAGACCGTGCGCAACATGACGGCGACCGGCGCCCCCGGCCGCGTGCTGCTGCGCCTGCCCGCGCCGCTGGACACGGACGCCGAGCGCATGCGCGACCTGATCCTGCAGGCTTTCAGGGCGCACGAGAGCGTGCTGGACAACCCCGAGCCCATCGTGCAGCTCGAAGGCATCGTGAACGGCACGCTTACCTTCCTCGCCATCGGCTATGTGAGCAACCCGCGCAACGCGGGCGGTGTGCGCAGCGACCTGCTGTTCAGCATCCTCGCCGCGCTGCGCGATGCGGGCCTGGCGCTGTCGTCGCCGGCCACGACGGCGGTGGCGCCGTACGTGCCGGCGGCCGCAGTGCCGCCGCTGCCCACCGTCAACGTGCCGCAGCCGCAGCAGGGTGG
>NZ_JALEGG010000256.1 GCF_022763525.1 Acidovorax sp. | reverse complement strand
CCCTGCCGACGCAGTGGAACGGCCATCTGGTGATGCACGCGCATGGCGGGCCCACGCTGGGCGCGCCCAAGGCCGAACGTGCGGTGGAGGACCTGGAGCGCTGGTCCATCATGGTCCGCGCGGGCTATGCGTGGGCGGGCAGCACCTTTCGCCAGGGCGGTGTGGAAGTGCGCGCGGCGGCCGAGGACACGGAACGCCTGCGGCAGATCTTCGTGCGGCACGTGGCGCAGCCCAAGCGCACCATCCTGCACGGCCAGTCGTGGGGCGCCAGCGTGGCGGCCAAAGGGGCCGAGATGTTCACCGCCACGTTCGGCGCGAAACGCCCTTATGACGCCGTGCTGCTGACCAGCGGCGTGCTGGCGGGCGGCACCCGTTCGTACGACTTCCGCACCGATTTGCGCGTGGTGTACCAGTACCTGTGCAACAACCACCCGCGCTCCACCGAGGCGCAATACCCGCTGAACACCGGGCTGCCGCGCGACGCGGTGATGACGCAGGCCGACCTGGCGGTGCGTGTGAACGAATGCCTCGCGCTGAACAAGCCCGTGGCCGAGCGCACGCCTGAGCAGCAGCGCAAGGTGCAGACCCTTGTGGACGTGATCCGCATCCCCGCCAGTTCGATCCAGGGCCACCTGAACTGGGCCACGTTCCACTTCCGCGACGTGGTACAGCACCGCACCGGCGGCGCGAGCCCGTTCGGCAATTGGGGCGTGGTCTACCAGGGGTCGGCGGACGATGCTGCGCTCAACGCCAGCGTGCTGCGCTACCGGGCTGACCCCCAGGCCTTCGCGCGATTGGCCCAGGACACGGACCCCACCGGGCGCATCCCGGTGCCCGTGCTCACCGTCAAGGGCGTCGACGATCCCATCGCCTTTGTCGAGCTGGATGCGGAGTTCAAGGCGACGATGGAGCAGGGCGGCAGCGCCGTGCGGCTGGTGCAGACCTTCACGCAGCACAACACCCACAGCTACCTGAGCGACCCCACCTACCCCACGCTGATGGCGGCCCTGCTGCGCTGGGTGGACGAGGGCGCCAAGCCGACGCCCGAAGGCATTGCCCAGCAGTGCCCCGCGTACGAGGCCCGATTCGGCAAGGGCTGCGCCTTCCTGCCCGCCTATGCGCCCGCGCCGCTGGCCAGCCGGGTGGCTGACCGCGAGCGGCCGGTGCTCCGATAACGGTCTTCAGAAGCAAAAAGGCCCCGCTCGAAAGCGGGGCCTCTGCGTTCAATGTGCTACTAATTTAGTAGCTACCAGCGCTTGTTGGGCAAGCGCTGGAGGCCGGTAGGCCTTAAGCCATTTGCTGGCTCTTACTTCACTGCTTGCAGGGCGGCGTTCAGCGTGGCGCTGGGACGCATCACGGTGTCGAGCTTGGACAGGTCGGGCATGTAGTAGCCGCCGATGTCAGCGGGCTGGCCCTGCACGGCATTGAGCTCGTCCACGATCTTCTGCTCGTTCTCGGTCAGCTGCTTGGCCAGGGGCGCGAACTTGGCGGCCAGCTCGGCGTCCTCGGTCTGCGCGGCCAGTTCCTGGGCCCAGTACATGGCGAGGTAGAACTGGCTGCCGCGGTTGTCCAGCTGGCCCGTCTTGGGCGAGGGGTTCTTGTTGTTGTCCAGCAGCTTGCCCGTGGCGGCGTCCAGCGTCTTGGCCAGCAGCTTGGCGCGGGGGTTGTTGTTCTTGATGCCGAGGTCTTCCAGCGATACGGCCAGCGCCAGGAATTCACCCAGGCTGTCCCAGCGCAGGTGGTTTTCTTCCACCAGCTGCTGCACGTGCTTGGGCGCAGAGCCGCCGGCACCCGTTTCGTACATGCCGCCACCAGCCATCAGCGGCACGATGGACAGCATCTTGGCCGAGGTGCCCAGTTCCATGATGGGGAACAGGTCGGTGAGGTAGTCGCGCAGGATGTTGCCGGTGGCGCTGATGGTGTCGAGGCCGCGGATCACGCGCTCCAGTGTGTAGCGCATCGCACGCACCTGGCTCATGATCTGGATGTCCAGGCCGGTGGTGTTGTGCTCGTGCAGGTACATCTTGACCTTGGTGATCAGCTGCGCCTCGTGCGGGCGGTACGAGTCGAGCCAGAACACCACGGGCATGCCGGAGTTGCGGGCACGGTTCACGGCCAGCTTCACCCAGTCGCGGATCGCGGCGTCCTTGACCTGGCACATGCGCCAGATGTCGCCTTGCTCCACGTTTTGCGACAGCAGCACTTCGCCCGTCGCCAGGTCGGTGATGTTGGCCACGCCGTCTTCAGGAATCTCGAAGGTCTTGTCGTGGCTGCCGTATTCCTCGGCCTGCTGGGCCATCAGGCCCACGTTGGGCACCGTACCCATGGTCTTGGGGTCGAACGCGCCGTGCCACTTGCAGAAGTTGATGATCTCCTGGTAGATGCGGGCGAAGGTCGATTCGGGCATCACGGCCTTCACGTCCTTCAGGCGGCCGTTGGCGTCCCACATCTTGCCGCCGTTGCGGATCATCGCGGGCATGGAGGCGTCCACGATGATGTCGTTGGGCGAGTGGAAGTTGGTGATGCCCTTGGCCGAGTCGACCATGGCCAGTTCGGGGCGGTTCTCGTGGCAGGCGTGCAGGTCGCGCTTGATCTCGTCGCGCTGGCTTTGCGGCAGCGATTCGATCTTGCTGTACAGGTCTACCATGCCGTTGTTCACGTTCACGCCCAGCTCTTCAAACGTCTTGGCGTGTTTCTCGAACGCGTCCTTGTAGAAGATCTTCACGCAGTGGCCGAACACGATGGGGTGCGACACCTTCATCATCGTGGCCTTCACGTGCAGCGAGAACATCACGCCGGTCTTGCGCGCGTCTTCGATTTCCTTTTCGTAGAAAGCCAGCAGGGCCTTCTTGCTCATGAACATGCTGTCGATCACTTCGCGGTCGAGCAGGCTGACCTTGGGCTTCAAGATGATGGTCTTGCCGCTCTTGGTGATCAGCTCCATCTTCACGTCACGGGCGCGGTCCAGCGTCATGGACTTTTCGCCGTGGTAGAAGTCGCCGGCGTGCATGTGCGACACGTGCGAGCGCGAGGCCTGGCTCCACTCGGCCATGCTGTGCGGGTTCTTGCGGGCGTATTCCTTCACGGCCTTGGGCGCGCGGCGGTCCGAGTTGCCTTCGCGCAGCACGGGGTTCACGGCCGAGCCGATGCACTTGCCGTAGCGGGCCTTGATCTCCTTCTCTTTGTCGTCCTTGGGCTGGTCGGGGTAGTCGGGCAGGGCATAGCCTTTGGCCTGCAGTTCAGCGATGGCGGCCTTGAGCTGCGCAACGGACGCGCTGATGTTGGGCAGCTTGATGATGTTGGCGTCGGGTTGCAGCGTTTTCTTGCCCAGCTCGGCCAGGGTGTTGGGCACCTTCTGTTCGTCGGTGAGGTAGTCCGGGAACTCGCCCAGCACGCGCGCTGCCACCGAGATGTCGCTCTCGGTCACGTTGATGCCTGCAGGCGCCGCAAACGTGCGGACGATGGGCAGGAACGAAGCCGTGGCCAAGCGAGGCGCCTCGTCGGTCAGGGTGTAGATGATGGTGGGTTGCTGAGTCGTCATGGCTTGTCTCACGAACAGAGTTTGTAAATGCCCCCGGCTGCCCGGGGCAGCGGGGCCAAACGCGGATGCTCCCTGATTCTCCTTGCTCGGGGCTGTCGGTGCCCGCCGTTTTTGCAATCGAATCCCACAATGCAAAATTATCATGGCCTCTAGGCCACTTTTTTTCGTCAGAAAGTGGTAGGGATGGGGTGTGGCGGGGCGGGCCGGAGCCGGCGCGTGGTGCTTCAGGCATACCCGGGCGGCAACCGCACCACGCAGGCCGGCGTGACGGCGAACTGCGCCCAGTCGCTGCCCAGCGCTACCGGCGAGGCGCCCGTGAAGGCGCCAAATGCCGGCAGGACGAGCTGGCCGTCGCCCCACCCGAAACAGGGCGCGCGCACCGTGTCGCGCGCGGGGCCGCGCAGGCGCACGGCGGGGTGCCAGTGCCCCGCCAGCACCGTGTGGCCGGCCACGGTCCGGGGGTGGTGGCAGGCCAGCACGGGGGTTTCCACGCTGGGCTGCCAGGGCTCGTCCACCAGCGCCAGTTCCAGCGAAGGCGGAGGATCGCCCGCATGCAGGTCGTGGTTGCCGCGCACCAGCGTCATGGCCACCTGCGCGTGGCGCTGCCGCCACGGCAGCAGCTGGCGCCACAGGGCGGGCGCGGCGCCCGGGCGGGCGTGCAGGAAGTCCCCCAGAAAGACCAGCTGCGTGGCGCCTGTGATGGCCAGCACCTCGTCCAGCCGCGCGAGGTTGTCGGCCGTCGTGCCGTGCGGCACCGGCTGGCCCGCGTGGCGAAACGATGCGGCCTTGCCGAAATGCACGTCGGCCACCAGGGCCATCTGCTGCGCCGGCCACCACACGGCACGCTGGGGCAGCAGCCACAGCTGGGTGCCGCACGGCAGCACGATGGGGACTGCGCCGGGCTTCGCAGGCGGTGTTGCAGAAGCGGGCAGCGCCGTGGCGCTGCGTGGCGGGATGGGTGGAAGGGAGGGGCGGGAGTCAGCGGTCACAGGCCAGCATCATCGGGCCGCGCGGCGGCCGCGTGGGCGCCGGGGTCTTGTGCCGGCGGGGGCGTCCGGAGCCTCCCATGCCAGGGGCGCCGCCGCGGCCTCGCTGGCGCGGTGGGTGCCCATGGTGGCGTCGGCCGCCAGCTCCAGCGCCTGCGCCATGCGCAAGAGCCGGTCCCCCAGCGATTCGGTGCTCAGGCGTTCGCGAAAACGCTCGACCATCAGCGGCAACGCAAATGGCGTGGGGCGCTGCAGCGCGTGCACCGACAGTTGCTGCCCCTTCATGCGCTGCAGGGTGCGCGCCAGCCGCTCCATGTCCAGTTCCTGCACCAGCAGCTCGGCGCGGGCCTGGGCGAGCAGCAGGTTGTCCGGGTCGTACTGCGCGAACACGTCGTAGTACAGCGAGGAGGATGCCTGCAGCTGGCGGCTGCTGCGTTGCTCGCCGGGGTGGCTCTGGAAGATGAGCCCGGCAATGCGCGCAATCTCGCGAAAGCGCCTGCGTGCCATTTCGGTGGCGTTCAGGCTGGCCAGCACTTCATCTTCAAGCCCGCTGCCCACGGTGCTGTGGGTGGCATCGCCAATCAGGTGCGGCAGCAACGCGGGCCAGTCCACCGGCTTGGCCGACAGCAGCTCCAGCCCATAGTCGTTGACGGCGATGGAGAACGTGTTGGCCACCTGCTGCGATGCACGCCACGCCAGCAGCCCCGCCAGCCCCAGGTGCACCAGCCGCCCGGCCAGCGGGTACAGGTACAGGTGCCAGCCCTCGCGCGTGTGCAGCACTTCGGCCACCAGCCGGCCGGGCGTGGGCAGGGCGGACCACGCGTCCTGCAGCGCCAGCAGGGGCTGGGCGCAGCGCATCTCGGGCGATGCGAAGACACCGCGCTCGGCCTGCTCCAGCTGGCGCAGCATGGCGTCGGCCAGCGTGTTGGACAGCGGCATGCGCCCGCCATTCCAGCGCGGCAGCGCGGCGCTGCCTTTGGGGGCGGTGCGTACATAGGCCGTCATCTGCTGCGTGCGCACCAGCTCCAGCAGGCGGCCGGCGAACATGAACACATCGCCGGGCTTGAGGCGCGCGATGAAGCTCTCCTCCACCGAGCCCAGCCGCCCGCCACTGACGAACTGCACCTGCATGCTCGCGTCGCTCACGATGGTGCCGATGTTGCTGCGGTGGCGCCGGGCCAGGCGCGCATCGGGCATGCGCCACACACCATCTTCGTCTGGCACCACCCGGTGAAAGTCCGGGTAGTTGGCCAACGAAGCGCCGCCCTGGCGCACGAACTGCAGCGCCCACTGCCAGTCGTTGTCGGAAAGCCGGGCGTAGGCGGGCGCACGCCGCACCTCGGCCAGCAGCGCGTCGGGCACAAAGCCGCCGCCCAGCGCAATCGTCACCAAGTGCTGCACCAGCACATCCAGGGGTGCGCGGGGCGTGTGCCGGTCTTCGATGCGGCCCTCGGCCAGCGCCTGGCGGGCGGCGGCGGCTTCCACCAATTCCAGGCTGTGCGTGGGCACCAGCGTGATGCTGCTGGTGCGCCCCGGCGCGTGGCCCGAACGGCCCGCGCGCTGCACCAGCCGGGCCACGCCCTTGGCCGAGCCGATCTGCAGCACCTGTTCCACCGGCAAAAAGTCCACGCCCAGGTCCAGGCTGGAGGTGCACACCACCGCCTTGAGCGCGCCGTGCTTGAGGCCGGCCTCGACCCAGCCGCGCACCTCGCCGCTGAGCGAGCCATGGTGCAGCGCCAGCACCCCCGCCCAGTCGGGCCGCGCCTCCAGCAGCGCCTGGTACCAGCGCTCGGCCTGCGAGCGGGTGTTGGTGAAGACCAGTGTGGATGCGCTGGCTTCGATCGACTGCACCACCTGCGGCAGCAGCGACAGCCCCATGTGTCCCGCCCACGCAAAGCGCTCCACCCGTTCGGGCAGCAGCACCTGCACCTGCAGCGTTTTGTCGATGCGGCCCTGCACCAGCAGCGGCGCCGGGCGGCGCGGTGCGCGGGGTGGCCGCGCGGGCACCAGCGTGGCCAGTGCCTCCTTCAAATTGCCCAGCGTGGCCGACATGCCCCACACCTGCAGCGCGGGGTTCCAGCCCGACAGGCGCGCCAGCGCCAGCTGCACCTGCACGCCGCGCTTGTTGCCTACCAGCTCGTGCCACTCGTCCACCACCACCAGCTGCACGCTGGCCAGGCGCGTGTGCGCATCGGCGCGGGCCAGCAGCAGTGAGACGCTCTCGGGCGTCGTCACCAGCACCGTGGGCAGGCGCCGGTCTTGCGCGGCGCGCTCGCCGCTGGCAGTGTCTCCGGTGCGCAGGCCGCTGGTCCAGTGCGGGGCCAGCGCGGGCAGGGGCGCTTGCAGGGCGCGCAGCGAGTCGGCCGCCAGGGCGCGCATGGGGGTGATCCACAGCACGGTGAGGGGCGGCGCGGTGGCGCGGTGGGTGCGGGTGCTTTCGTTCGTTGGCACGAAGGGATGCGTTTCTTTTCCCGTTCGCCTTGAGCCTTTCGCAGGGCCTGCAACCATGCGTGCGCCGGCTTCGACAGGCTCAGCCCGAACGGTTAGGGATGGAGCCAGATGCTGCAGCGCGCCCAGCCACACCGCATAGGTCTTGCCCGCGCCTGTGGTGGCGTGCAGCAGGCCCGAGCGGCCTTCGGCCATCGCCTGCCACACCTGCCGCTGGAATGCGAAGGGCTGCCACCCCTGGCCTTGCAGCCACTGCGCCGCGGGGCCGCTCGGTG
>NZ_JALEGG010000255.1 GCF_022763525.1 Acidovorax sp. | reverse complement strand
TGCTTCCTCATACCGCATCGGGTTGAAGCCTTCGTACAGGTCGGGCAACAGCCGCAGCCCATACTGCGTCACAAACCGGTTGGCCTGGATGCCTGCCTTGTGCTTGTCAAACCGCACATCCGGGTCCAACCCCGTCATGCCGACATATACGCAGGGCTTGCCCTCGATGTAGCCTGGGTTGCACCTGCGAAAGCGTGGCTCCAGGAGCACGTCCTTGGAGAGCTCGACGACGTAGACGTGGTGATGAGGGCGGCGTGGCATGGGCAGCGGCGGCAAGGATGGCAAGTGTGCCAGGGCCTCCAGCCGTCGCGGCAAGCTCCTGCCCGGCCGCACCGGAAAGGAAGGCATCGCGTATCCTGTGAATGAACGCATCTACCGTGCAGGGGCTGCACCCGGGCCCGTTGCCACTCCATTGCCATCCCAAATGCAAGAAGCAGCTTCTACCTTCTACCCCATCGGAACGCCCGGCCAACCCTGGGGCGCCGCGGAGCGCGACCAATGGCGCGCCCGCCAGGTGCGCCAGCGCAGCTACGCTGACGACGTGCTCACGGCCATTGAGGCACTGCGGGGGCGGTTTGACGTGGAGCTGTATGGCGACGTCGTCTATGCCGACGCGCATCACCCGGCGGAGCGCTTTCCCCTGCGGGCCCTGCGCAGCCGCGACTGGCAACCCGGGCTGCCCAGCGTGCTGGTCACCGGTGGCGTTCACGGCTACGAGACGAGCGGCGTGCATGGCGCACTGCGTTTTGCAGACACCCAGGCCCAGCGCTTTGCGGGCCGCGCCAACCTGTTGGTGGTGCCCTGCGTGAGTCCCTGGGCGTACGAACGGTTCCAACGCTGGAACTTCGACGCCATCGACCCCAACCGCTCGTTCCGCGAAGGCTCGCCCGCACAGGAATCCGCCGCCCTCATGCGCCTGGTGGCCCAGCATCAGGCCCAGTACGGCCCATTTGCCGCCCACATCGACCTGCATGAAACCACCCATACCGACGAGTCCGAATACCGCCCCGCCGTCGCCGCGCGCGACGGCAAGGTGTTCGAGCCCGGCAGCATCCCGGACGGCTTCTACCTGGTGGATGACACCGACAACCCCCAGCCCGCCTTTCAGCAGGCCATCATCGATGCCGTCAGCCAAGTGACGCACATCGCGCCAGCGGACGACAAGAACGAAATCATCGGGTCGCCCGTGGTGGCGCCGGGCGTGATCCATTACCCGATGAAGCAGTGGGGGTTGTGTGCCAGCGTCACCGGGGCGCGCTACACCACCACCACCGAGGTGTACCCCGACAGCCCGCGAGCGACGCCGGAGCAGTGCATTGAGGCGCAGGTGGCTGCTGTGTGTGCGGCGGTGGAGTTTGTGTGCGCTGAGCTCAGGTAGTGCAAGGGATGGCCTGCATAAATCCCTGCGGTGGTGACAGCACGGGCTCGGGCGGTCTGCTGCGTTTTGCGCCTTGCAGCCCATCCCGATACGCAGCGCACACTTTCCGCTCGCGTCGAACAAGGGGCCCCTGGTGCTTGCAATACAAGCGCAGTCAGCTATAAAAATGGAAGCAAAATTGGCGCACGGAGATTCAAGCGGATGAACTCGCCCCACCCGCCAGCGCCCCCAGCAACCTCGCACTCACCTCGGCCGCATCGGGCGTGGCGAAAGCCATGTTGTGCTGCTCCGTCAGAGGGCCGTGGCCCGGCTCCATGCGGCCAGCTGCATCGTAGCCTATGGCTTTGAACTTCCAGATCCCGCCAACCAGCTTGAGCGAGCCCACATGCGCGCCATCGGCGGTGTGTACGGCCACTACCGTGGCGTTGATGGGCAACAACTGCAGGGGCCCTGCCAGCGGGCCAGGCGGCACATGGGCGAAAGTGGGGCTGAACGCCGGGGGGTTGGGTTGTGGGGGTAGAGGCATGCGACGGTTGTAGCTCAAAAGAGCGGCGCTTCAAGCTGCCACGCGAGCGGTGCCCGCCTCGCGTTGTGAACCGCGCATGTCACTGCGCGACAGCCGGTTTCGTCGAGTCATCGACTGGCATCCAAGATCTTGAACACGTTCTACGCAAGCGGCCGCTGACCGTAACGGCTCACCGGCGTCGGTTACTGCAAATGGGCCAGAAAACACAAAAGGCGCACGAGGCGCCTTTGTGAGGGGGCGGTCATTTGCCCCAGCTGTCCTTCAACCCGACCGCCAGATTGAACACGGGCTTGCCGGGCTGGTGGTCCAGCCGGTCTGCGACGAAGTACCCGTGGCGTTCGAACTGGAACTTGTCATCCGGCAGGGCATGGCCCAGTGACGGCTCCACGATAGCTGTCACCACCTTCAGGCTGTTCGGGTTCAGGCTTTCAATGAAGTCCTTGCCGCCTGCATCCGGCTGGGCTTCCAGGAACAGCCGGTCGTACATGCGGACCTCGGCATGCACGCCGTCGGCCACGCCCACCCAGGTGATGGCAGCCTTCACCTTCACGCTGTCGGCGCCGGGGGTGCCGCTCTTGGTGTCGGGCACCACCGTGGCCAGCACTTCGGTGATGACTCCCTTAGCGTCCTTGTTGCAGCCGGTGCATTCGATGACGTAGCCGCCCTTCAGGCGCACCTTGTTGCCCGGGAACAGGCGCTTGTAGCCCTTGGGGGGCGCTTCTTCAAAGTCTTCGCGCTCAATCCACACCTCCTTGCCGATGGTGAAGTGGCGCTCGGGGCTTTCCACTCCTTCGGGCGGGTGGGGCAGGGATGGCAGGGTGCAAGGCTCCAGATGGCCGGCGCCCATGACTTCGTCCCAGTTGGTGAGCACGAGCTTGACGGGGTTGAGCACGGCCATGCCGCGGAAGGCCTTGAGTTCCAGATCCTCGCGCAGGCAGCCTTCGAGGGTGCTGTAGTCGATCCAGCTGTCGGATTTGGTCACGCCAATGCGCTCGGCAAACACCTGGAGCGATTCGGGCGTGTAGCCGCGGCGGCGCAGGCCGACGATGGTGGGCATGCGGGGGTCATCCCAGCCGCTCACCTTGTGGTCGTACACCAGCTGGGCGAGCTTGCGTTTGCTGGTGATGACGTAGGTGAGGTTCAGCCGCGCGAACTCGTATTGCCGGGGGGGGGGGCTGGCGAGGAGGCCGCCTTCGATCAGGCGCTCGAGCACCCAGTCGTAGAAGGGGCGCTGGTCCTCAAACTCGAGCGTGCACAGGCTGTGCGTAATCTGCTCCAGCGCGTCCTCGATGGGGTGCGCGTAGGTGTACATCGGGTAGATGCACCAGGTGTCGCCGGTGTTGTGATGGGTGGCGCGGCGGATGCGGTAGATGGCCGGGTCGCGCATGTTGATGTTGGGGCTGGCCATGTCGATCTTGGCGCGCAACACCATCGAGCCGTCTTCATGCATGCCGGCCTTCATCTCGCGGAAGATGCGCAGATTTTCGGCCGGAGAGCGGCTGCGGAAGGGGCTGTCCACGCCCGGCTTGCCGAAGTCGCCGCGGTTGATGCGCATCTGCTCGACCGTCTGCTCGTCCACATAGGCATGGCCAGCCTCGATCAGGTACTCTGCCGCGCGGTACATGAAGTCGAAATAGTCGCTGGCCTGGTAGGGCGGAGCGCTGGGGTGGCCGTTCCAGTCAAAGCCGAGCCATTTCACCGCGTCGATGATGCTGTCGACGTATTCGGTGTCTTCTTTTTCGGGGTTGGTGTCGTCAAAGCGCAGATGGCACACGCCGCCGTAGTCGCGCGCGAGGCCAAAGTTGATGCAGATGCTCTTGGCGTGGCCGATGTGCAGGTAGCCGTTGGGCTCGGGCGGGAAGCGGGTGCGGATCTTGGCCGGGTCGGGCTGGGCGCCGGCATGGTGCGCGGCATCGCCGGGGCTGCCGGCCCAGCGGCGGCTGGCATAGGTGCCCTTTTCCAGGTCGTGCTCGATGATCTGGCGCAAAAAGTTGCTGGGCTTGGCGGTTTCCGGGGCCGCGGAAGTGGCCGCGGCGGCGGTGTTGACGGGGGAGTGGGTGCTCATCCAGCCATTTTAGGCGCCGGTTTCGTGACGGTTTACGCATAGAAACAGGCGCGTATACACCCAGACACAACGTAAAGACACTTTTATGCCATCCTTTCGGTCACTTGGTGCGTTGTGTACCGGTGAGGTGAGTCCGTTTGGCTGGCTGCCCTCGCTCAAACAGGAGATTTCCATGACGAAAACCCGTTCTATCTATGCCATGGCCGGCGCGGCTGGCGTGGCGCTGGCATTGTTGGCCGGCACGGGCGCAGCCCAGGCCCGTGACGTGAATTGGTCGGTGGGCATTGGCGTGCCTGGCGTGGTGGTAGGGGCCAGCAATGGCTACTATGCGCCCGCGCCCGTCTATGTGGCGCCGCCCCCGCCCGTTTACTACGCTCCGCCCCGGCCCGTGTACTACGCTCCCCCCGCGTATTACGCACCGCCACCGGTGGTGTATTACGGCCATCGCGGTCACGGCCACCGGCATCACCGGCACCATCGCCACTACGACCGTTGGGATCGCTGATCGGCCTGCTGGCTGACCCGCCCCATGGCACCGGCGTTCGGTGAGCCGGTGCTTTGGCTGTAAAACACCTCTTGGGCGCAAGTCGCTCATGGGCAGCGTCTTTGCACAGGCTGCCCTTTATAGCGGCCCTTGGGGCCGCTTTTTCTTTCCGGGTGTCGTGCAGGCACTGCAGATGCGGCGCGGCGAGGCTCGGCAGGCGCGCCGCATAATCCCGAATCCTGGCCTGCCAATGTGGCAGGCGCCATGTTCTCGGAGTTCTGCATGTCTGTGAAGAAAAAGACCGTTTTTGTCCTGAACGGCCCCAACCTCAATCTGCTGGGCACGCGCGAGCCCGCCGTGTACGGTGCCGCCACGCTGGCTGATGTTGAAAAGCTGTGCGTTGACGTCTGCGAGCGCCATGGGTTCGCGCTGCGCTTTCACCAAAGCAACCATGAAGGCGCGCTGGTGGACTGGATTCACGAGGCCGGCCGCCTGCACGCGGCGGGCGAGTTGGCTGGCGTGGTCATCAACGCCGGGGCGTACACCCACACCAGCATCGCGCTGCACGATGCCACCAAGGGCACGGGCATCCTGCTGATTGAGCTGCACATCAGCAATGTGCACGCGCGCGAGGCGTTCCGCCACCATTCGTACATGGCCGCTGCCGCCAAGGCAGTGATGTGCGGCTTTGGCGTGATGGGTTATAGCCTGGCCATCGACGGCTTGGCGCAGCTGCTGGCCCAGCAGCCCGCAGGCTGATGGGCGGGCGCGCGCGGACGAGGTTTGCGGATGTCCGCGTTGCCCCTGCAGGTTTCGGAAGACGAGGTCGAGATCACTGCCATGCGCGCCCAGGGGGCGGGCGGGCAGAACGTCAACAAGGTATCGAGTGCGGTCCACCTGCGGTTTGACGTGGCTGCGTCGTCATTGCCCGACGATGTCAAGGACCGGCTCCTGGCCCTGCGCGACAGCCGGATCACCCAGGAGGGCGTGGTCGTCATCAAGGCCCAGCAGTACCGCAGCCAGGAGCAAAACCGTGCCGATGCGATGGCGCGGCTGAATGCCCTGGTCAATACGGTGGCCGTGCCCCCTCGCGTGCGGCGGGCGACCCAGCCCACGTACGGGTCGAAACTGCGACGCCTGGCTGGCAAGACCCAGCGCAGCGCGACCAAGGCGCTGCGAGGCAAGGTGCGCGAAGTATCTTGAACCAAGCCAAAGCGGCTCACCGCCCACCGCTTGCCTGACGGTGATTGGCGCCATGGGTGGAACGATCTGTTGAGGCTGCGACACTTGGTGGGGGAGGCCATCCGCCCTACATTCAGAGCATTCACGGATGGAATCGCCATGACTGCATTTGCCCCAACTCCCGCCGCCGTTCCTGCCCTGTTCGTCTCGCATGGCGCGCCGCTGTTCGCCTTGGATGCGGGCACGACCGGCCCCGCGCTGACGCAGTGGGGCGAGAAACTCAGGGCGCTGCACCCCGGTCTGCGCGGCGTGGTCATCATGTCACCCCATTGGATGGCACGCTCTCCGCAGGTCATGACCGGCCCACTGCCCGCCACCTGGCATGACTTCGGCGGTTTTCCGCCCGCGCTGTACCAGCTGCAATACCCCGCGCCGGGCTCGCCTGTGCTGGCCCAGGAGGTGATGGGCCTCCTGCAGGCCGCAGGCGTGGCAGCGCAAGGCGATGCGGCTCGGCCATTTGACCATGGGGCTTGGGTGCCGCTGATGCATTTGTTTCCGCAGGCCGACGTACCCGTGGTGCAGGTGGCGTTGCCGGTCGGCGCTGGCCCGGCCGAGGTGTATGCGCTGGGTGCCGCCTTGCGCAGCCTGCGCAGCCAAGGCGTGCTGGTCATTGGCTCGGGCAGCATGACGCACAACCTGGCCGAGTTCTTTGGTGGAGCGCGCGAGGCCGCGCCCTATGTGCTGGAGTTCAGCCGCTGGATCGAGGATGCGCTGGTGCGCGGCGACATGCCGGCGCTGCTCGACTACCGCGCCCAGGCGCCGTACGCTACCCGCGCGCACCCCACCGAAGACCACTTTCTGCCGATCTTCTTCGCGCTGGGCGCAGCGGGGGCCGACCTGCGCGCAAACTACTTGAGTCGCGAGGTGATGTACAGCATGCTGTCGATGGACGCGTTTGCCCTGGAACCTGTCCATTGACGGAACGGCCCCGGATTTTGAAATAAAAACTGCCCCTGGCGCTTGTCTATGCTCAATCTACCGCTCACTTTTTTGCAGCGACCCGCTGCTTCCACCACGCCCCGCCCCTGGCTGCTGGTGCTGATGCACGGCGTGGGTAGCAACGAACAGGACCTTTTCAGCCTGGCGCCCCAGATTCCTGAGCGGTTTCATGTACTGAGCCTGCGGGCGCCGTTCCGCATGGGGCCAGGCTCGCATGCGTGGTTTGATTTTTCCATCGAGCCCAATGGCGACCGCACCATCAACGAGCAGCAAGAGGCCCAAAGCCGTGCCCTGGTGGCCCAGGCGGTCGAATCTGCCGCCGAGCAGCTGGGCATTCCGCCCGAGCGCGTGGTGGTGGGCGGCTTCAGCCAGGGCGGCATCATGGCGCTGTCGCTGCTGCTGACCCGGCCCGCGCTGATGCACGCCGCGATGATTTGGCACAGCCGCCTGCTGCAGCAGGTGGTGCCGCTCACCGCCCCTGCGGATGCGCTGCGCGGCAAGCAGCTGTGGCTGAGCCACGGCACGCACGACAACGTGATCCCGCTGGCCCACGCGCACGCCATTGCGCATCACATGGCGCCCCTGCCGGTCACGGTGACATACCACGAGTTCCCCAGCGCGCACGAGATCCGGCCGTCCGAACTGGCGGCCACGGTGGCGTGGCTGGAGTCGCTGTCGACCACGCCGACGGCGTTTTAGCCGTAGGCTGGGGGTTGGGTCTACAGGGTCTACATCGCGTTACCTGCGCCCTCCACAGTCGGTTTCCAATCCAGCAGCGCCTATGGGGCGTGATGGGGAACACTTGGCACCGCGGCCGCTCGGACAAAAGGTTGTTCCCGCCTTGAAGGAGACCTGATGCCTGACAACGAAACCGCCGAGTTCCGCCCCGCGCCAGAGCGCGCATCGCCCACGCCCTGGATCATTGCCGCCGTGCTGGCCTGCGCCGTAGGTGCCGGAGCTGCCTGGTGGTTCTGGCTGCGCCCGGTGACATCGCCGGTGGCGCAGTCCCCAGCAGCCACCGCCCCCGAAACTCCCGTGGCCCCGCCTCCCATGCCCGAAGCCTCGGGGCCGCAAAACCCTGTCGATGCGCTGGCACCGGCGGACACCGCCTTGCCCGCATTGGCGGAGTCTGACCCGAGGGTGGTGGAGCTGCTGGCCGAACTGCTGGGCCGCGAGAAGGTCGCTTCCTTCTTGTTGACGGAGGGCTTCATTCGGCGAGTGGTCGCCACGGTGGACAACCTGGCCCGCGCACAGGCCCCGTCGCGCATGTGGCCGGTGCAACCCATGCCGCAGCGGTTTTTGGTGGACGCCGAGGGGGATGCGCCTACCATGATTGCCACTGCCAATGCTGCCCGCTACGACGCTTTCCTTGCGTTTGCCGAGGCGGTGCCGCTGGAGCCTGCAGTGGCCCTGTATGCGCGGTTGTACCCGCTCTTCCAGCAGGCGTATGAAGAATTGGGCTATCCCCGCCGCTACTTCAACGATCGCATGGTGGCGGTGCTGGACCATTTGCTGCGTGCGCCCGAACCCGCAGGCCCACTGCGTGTGAAGCTCACACCCGTCAAAGCCGACATGCCCAACCAGCGTCCTTGGGTGCGCTACGAGTTCGTGGACCCGGCACTGGAATCACTCTCCAGCGGGCAGAAAATCCTGGTGCGAATGGGGCCTGCCAACGAGGCGCGGGCGAAGGCGCTCATCCGCGAGCTGCGCAAGCGCGTGGCCACCAGCGAGCTGCAACGTCTGCCGCGCTGAAGGGTTGGAGCCTGCAGCACACGTGCTAGCTACACCGGCAGCGCCATGGTGCGCTTCACTTCCTTGAGCGAAAAGCTCGTCGAAATCTCGCGCACGCCCGGCAAGCTGCGCACATGGGTGCGCACGTATTCGGCAAACGACTCCAGGTCGGCCGCCACCACTTCCAGCTGGTAGTCGTAGCGGCCCGAGAGGTTGTGGCACGACAGCACCTGGGGCATGGCCATCACCTCACGCTCCAGGGCCGAGGTGGTTTCGGCGGTGTGGTCGTGCAGCGCCAGCTGCACGAAGCCCAGCACGCCCCAGCCCACGCGTTGGCGGTGCAGGTGGGCGTGGTAGCCCGCAATCACCCCGGCTTCTTCCAGCGCCCGCACGCGCCGCCAGCAGGGTGAAGTGGACAGCGACACCGCCTCGGCCAGGTCCCCCACGGTGGCGCGGCCGTCGCGCTGCAGGGCGTTGAGCAGGGTGCGGTCCACGGGGTCGAGCGGGTAGGGGTGCATGGTGGTCGGGTGGTGAGGGTTTGGGGCAAATTTTGCCCATTGGATTGGTTTATGAGGCAAAGAAGGCGAAATTTTGCCTGCCGATGGGCTCAAGAATCTCTACATCCGACCCCCGCATTCCGTCTGTGGTCGGCCCACCAGGAGACAAACATGACCCGCACCGCCGACCGCAGCCCCGCTACCGGCTTCAGCACCCGCGCCATCCACCACGGCTACAACCCGGCCGACCATCAGGGCGCGCTGGTGCCGCCCATCCACACCTCGGCCACCTATGCCTTCCCGGATGTGGCCTACGGCGCGCGCTGCTTTGCGGGCCAGGAGCCGGGCTACTTCTACACCCGCATCGCCAACCCCACGCTGGCGCTGCTCGAAGGGCGGCTGGCGGCGCTGGAGGAGGGCGCAGGCGCCGTGGTGTTCGGCTCGGGCATGGGCGCCATCACGGCCACGCTGTGGTCGATGCTGGAACCGGGCGACGAGATCCTGGCCGACCTCACGCTGTATGGCTGCACCTTCTCGTTTTTGCACCACGGCCTGGGCCGCTTTGGCGTGACGGTGCGCCATGTGGACATGACCGACCCCGCCCGTGTGGCCGAGGCACTGACCGCCAAGACCCGCGTGGTCTACCTCGAAACCCCCGCCAACCCCAACATGCGCCTGGTGGACATCGCTGCCGTGTCGGCCCTGGCCCATGCCCAGGGGGCCAAGGTGGTGGTGGACAACACCTACTGCACGCCCTACCTGCAGCAGCCGCTGCTGCTGGGTGCTGATGTGAGCGTGCACTCCATGACCAAATACCTGGGCGGCCATGGCGACCTGACCGCAGGCGCAGCGGTGTTTGCCGATGCCGAGCTGGCCCAGCGCGTGCGCCTGTACGGCCTGAAAGACATGACCGGCGCGGTGATGTCGGCGCAAGACGCCCACCTGGTGATGCGCGGCCTGAAAACCCTGGCCCTGCGCATGGACCGCCATTGCCAGAGCGCGCAGAAGGTGGCCGAATTCATCGCCGCCCACCCCGCTGCGGCGGCCGTGCACTACCCCGGCCTGCCCAGCTTTGCGCAGCACGCACTGGCCAAGCAGCAGATGCGCCAGATGGGCGGCATGATCGCTTTCGAGCTGCGCGGCGGCCTGCAGGCGGGTGTGCGCTTCATGGATGCGCTGCAGCTCGTCACCCGCGCTGTGAGCCTGGGCGACGCCGAAACCCTGGCCCAGCACCCCGCCAGCATGACGCATTCCACCTACACGCCCGAGCAGCGCGCCGCCCACGGCATTGCGGAAGGCCTAGTGCGCCTGTCGGTGGGGCTGGAAGACCTGGACGATCTGCTGGCCGACATCGGCCAGGCGCTGGACCTGGCCCGCGCCATGGACCTGAGCGCTGGCATTAACGCCGGGCTCAGCTCCGAGCGTGTGGCAGCGGCAGAGCCGTCTTGTAGCGCACCTGCTTGAGCGCGAAGCTGGAGCGGATCTTCTCCAGCCCCGGGATCGGCGAAAGCTGCTCCAGGATGAACCGCTCCAGTGCCGCAATGTCGGGCAACGCCACGCGGATGAGGTAGTCGGAGTCGCCGCTCATCAGGTAGCACTCCATCACCTCGTCGTGCTCGGCAATGCGCCTCTCGAAGTCGGCCAGCGCCTCCTTGCTCTGCGTCTTCAGGCTGATGCTGATGAACACATTCAGCCCCAGCCCCAGCGCCGCCGCGTTGGCCAGCGCCACATAGCGGGCAATGACGCCCGCCGCCTCCAGCGCCTTCACCCGCGCCAGGCAGGGAGAGGGCGACAGGTGCACGCGCCGCGCCAGCTCCACATTGGAGAGCGAACCATCGGCCTGCAGCTCGGCCAGAATGCGCAGATCGGTCACGTCAAGCTTCATATGCTGCAATATTTTGTTGGTGCGGCATATTGTGCTTTTAATGGCGCTTGATTGGCGCGTTTCGGCATCACATTTTTGCCCAACCCTTCTACAGTGTGCTCCTATGAACGCCCCACTGCCCCCCCACCTCCTCAGCCCCCAGGACACCCTGGCCGACATCGACCCGCAAGAGACCGCCGAATGGCGCGATGCCTTCCTGGCCCTGGTGGCCACCGAAGGCCCCGAGCGCGCGCGGTTTGTGTTGCAGGAGCTGGTGCGCCTGGCCCGCACGCAGCGCGTGGGCTGGCAGCCGCAGCTCAACACGCCGTATGTGAACACCGTGGCGGCCCAGGCGCAGCCCACCTTCCCGGGCGACCTGGCCATTGAGGAGCGGCTGGCGTCGCTGATGCGCTGGAACGCGCTGGCCATGGTGGTGCGCGCCAACCAGGCGTATGGCGAGCTGGGCGGGCACATCGCCAGCTACGCCAGTGCGGCCGATCTGTTCGAGAGCGGCTTCAACCACTTCTTCCGCGCCCGCGAAGGCGTGGGCGAAGGCCAGCACCGGGGTGACCTGGTGTTCTTCCAGCCTCACAGCGCACCGGGCGTGTATGCGCGGGCGTTTCTGGAAGGGCATTTGACGGAGAACGACCTGCAGCACTACCGGCAGGAAATCACCGCCCCCAGCGCAGGCGCGCAAGGCCTGTCGAGCTACCCGCACCCGTGGCTCATGCCGGACTTCTGGCAGTTCCCCACCGGGTCGATGGGCATCGGCCCCATCAGCAGCATCTACCACGCGCGCTTCATGCGCTACCTCACGCACCGCAATTTGCTCAACTGTGAGGACCGCAAGGTGTGGGGCGTTTTTGGCGACGGCGAGATGGACGAGCCCGAATCGATGAGCGCGCTCACACTCGCTGCGCGCGAGGGGCTGGACAACCTGGTCTGGGTGGTCAACTGCAATCTGCAGCGCCTGGACGGCCCGGTGCGCGGCAACGGCCGCATCATCGACGAGCTGGAGCGGCTGTTTGCGGGCGCGGGCTGGAACGTGGTCAAGTTGGTCTGGGGCAGCGACTGGGACGGCCTGTTCGCCCGCGACCTGACCGGCGCGCTGGTGCGCACCCTGGAAGGCACAGTGGACGGCCAGATGCAGACCTTTGCCGCCAAGGACGGCCGCTTCAACCGCGACAACTTCTTCGGCCAAAGCCCAGAGCTGGCCGCGCTGGCCCAAGGCATGACGGACGAGCAGATCGACCGCCTCAAGCGCGGCGGGCACGACCTGGTGAAGATCCACGCCGCCTACGCTGCCGCCGCTGCCCACAAGGGCCAGCCCACGGTGATCCTGGCCCACACCAAAAAGGGCTACGGCATGGGCACGGCGGGGCAGGGCAAGATGACCACGCACAGCCAGAAGAAGCTGGACGACACGGACCTCATCGAATTCCGCAACCGCTTCAACCTGCCGCTCACCGACGAGCAGGCGACCAGCCTGGCGTTCTACAAGCCAGCCGAAGACAGCCCGGAGATGCAGTACCTGCGCCGCCACCGCCAGCAGTTGGGTGGCTACCTGCCGCGCCGCCAGACGGCCTGCGACGTGCTGCCCGTGCCGCCCCTGGCCAGCTACGCCCAGTTTGCGCTGCAGGCCGACGGCAAGGAGATGAGCACCACCATGGCCTTTGTGCGCATGCTGGGCACACTGCTGAAGGACGCCACTTTAGGCCCGCGCATCGTGCCCATCGTGGCCGACGAGGCGCGCACCTTTGGCATGGCCAACCTGTTCAAGCAGGTCGGCATCTACAGCAGCGTGGGCCAGCGCTACGCGCCGGAGGACATCGGCTCGGTGCTGAGCTACCGCGAGGCGCTTGATGGGCAAATTCTCGAAGAAGGCATCAGCGAAGCGGGTGCGATTGCGAGCTGGACAGCAGCCGCCACCAGCTACAGCGTGCACGGCCTGGCCATGCTGCCGTTCTACATCTACTACTCCATGTTCGGCTTCCAGCGTGTGGGCGACGCCATCTGGGCGGCTGCGGACCAGCGGGCGCGCGGCTTTTTGCTGGGCGCCACGTCGGGCCGCACCACGCTGGGTGGCGAAGGGCTGCAACACCAGGACGGCACCAGCCACCTCGTGGCCGCCACCATCCCCAACTGCAAGGCCTACGACCCGGCCTACGCGGGCGAGATGGCCGTGATCATCGACGCTGGCATGCGCGAGATGGTGACCGAGCAGCGCGACGTCTTCTACTACGTCACGCTGATGAACGAAAACTACGCGCAGCCAGATCTGCCTGAGGGCGCTGCAGAAGGTATCCTGCGCGGTTGCTATGTTTTTAAGAGCTGGTCGCGCTTGTCGGAACGGCGCCAGAGCCCGATTTCATCTAAATCCGTGACGTTGATGGGCTCCGGCGCCATCCTGACCGAAGTGGTGAAGGCCGCGGAGTTGCTGGCCGCGGAAGGCGTGGAGGTCACCGTGCTCAGCGTGACCAGCTGGAGCGAGCTGGCGCGTGACGGCGTAGCGTGCGAGCAGCGCGCACTGGCGGGCGATGCGCAGCCGGGCGTGCCCTGGCTCACCGAGCAACTGGCCGCAACGCGCGGCCCGATCATCGCCGCCACCGACTACGTGCGCGCCGTGCCCGAAACAGTGCGCGCCTTCGTCCCCGAAGGCCGCCGCTTCACCACGCTGGGCACGGACGGCTTCGGCCGCAGCGATACGCGGGCGGCGCTGCGGGAGTTTTTTGGAGTGGATGCAGCCAGCGTGGCGCGGGCGGCACGGCGCGCATTGGCGGCCGGCTGAGCAGACGGTTCCGGCCAACCAGGGCCGCGCGGCCTTGGGGTTGGCCGCGATTGCCACGTTTTGTAACCGGTTTCTACAATGGCCTGGCAACTGCTGGAGCGCGCCATGGCACATGTCATCTGGGAACACAATCCGCCCACCACCTGGGTCGGGACGGTGGATGGGCAGGCTGTCTGCTCTGTCAAACGCAAGGACATCGGCGGGTGGACGGCTGCCTGGATGGACGAACGCCTCTGGCCTGCGCCACCCCACCTGCCCAAGGCCCAACCCCAGCCCACGCGGTTCTTTGGCGGCCTGGACGAGGCCAAGCAGGCGGTGGAGCAGGCGTTGTCGGCGTGAAACCGGGCCCAACCGCGTGCCCCCAAACATGCCCACAAGCCCAGGGGACCCTTGGCACAGGAGGTACCGCGCGAGACCGGGTTAGCGCGCGTTGCTGCCGAGGCTCCTTCTCCCGCGCAGACTCCAGGTTCGTTGACAGCGGGCGCCTCGGCTAGTTGTAGCCCCTTGACCGGAAGAACGCGTCCAGCACCGGCATCAGGTTCGGAAACTCTTGCGCGAACCGATGCCGATTCACAAAGTACGCCTCGCACGCCACCGCGAAAAATTCCGACTGCAACGTGGCGCCCTACGCGTCCAGCCAAGGGCGTTCGGCGCCAAACCGTTCGGCCATGATCACGCGTTCGCGAAAATGCTCATACGCGGGCTCCCACGCTGACCATCAGGCTTCATAGGCTGCGCGGCCGGTGCGCGCGCCCATGAAACCTGCGGGCAGGGGTGGACAGCCATTGGGCTCGGCGCTCTTCATGTCGAGTTTGCGCACAAACTCGTGCACCACCACGTTATGGCCCCGCGCGGCGTTTTCGGTGGCATTGGCCACGTGCTCCCAGCTGAGCATGATGGGGCCGCGCTCCATGGCCTCGCCCAGCAGGACCTGCGTGTGCTCGTGCACCACGCCCGCCTCGTCCGTCACCTAGCGGCGCGCCTTGGCGATCGCCGCCTTTACCGAAGCTTCACCTGTACCACGGCGTTTGGCACCGTAAGGTACATCATGCTGTCGCGGACCGCGATGCCGGTTGGTCGGTTGATGATGCCCGGCAGGTCCCCCGCCACAAATCCGTACTTCCAGGCCTGGCCTACGACGGTGCTGACCTGACCGTCGGTGCCGATCTTGCGGACTACGCTGTTGAACGGGTCTGTGACGTACACGTTGCCTTTGCTGTCTGTGGCGAGGCTGGCCGTCTGTTCCCGCCAGTATGCGTCCAGCTGTACCGTTAACCTGGCGGCAGCGGCAGGACCATCCGCGTAGCCAGGCGCCGCAGCGGGACTGCCCGCCAGTGTAGACACCATGCCGGAAGGCGTGATCTTGCGGATGGTGGGGCCTACCTTGTTGGTATCGTAGAACAGGCCGTCAACAACGTACACATTGCCCGTCGCGTCGGTCGTCATGTTGCCCAGCGCAGAAAACTGCGCCGCCGCGCCTTGCCCATCTGCATGGCCCAC
>NZ_JALEGG010000254.1 GCF_022763525.1 Acidovorax sp. | reverse complement strand
GGCCTTCAAAGCGGGCCAGCACGCCTCGGAAACCCCGATGGCGACCGCCTGTCAGGTGGCAGCAACGCGGCGGCGGCGATTGCCCAGCCGTTTGGCCAGCACGCCACCCGCGGCCATGGCCAGCCCCAGCGCGATGGCCGGCTGGCGGTTGGCGAGTTCCGTGAACCGGATTGCCGGCAGGCTCCACAGCTTGCAGGGGCCGCTGGCCTGCACGGTGGCACTGCGCGTGCGGTGCGAGAAGAACGCCCCTTCGCCCACCACCGACCCCGCCCCCACGATCGCCAGGCGCAGGCGCTCTTTTTCGTCCTGGTAGTGAACACTCAGGCTGCCGCTTTCCACCAGGTACAGCGTGCGGTCGGTGGCCCCCTGGTTGAACAAGACTTGCCCGGCCGGCAGCACCACCGGCAAGAGATAGGAAGACAGCACATCCCACTGCGCGGGGGTCAGGGGATTGGTCATGCTGTCGTCTGCGTTGGCCTGGGCGATGGCATCAATCAGCCCCTGGAGATCAACTTTGGAAACGACTGGCGTGGGGAGGTTCATGGTCTGCCGAAAGTACCCCTGTTACAGTTTCGACACAAGCGCTGTTTACGTCCATTTACAAGATTGGCGACAGGCGGCCGCCCCACGCCCGTGGCCGGAGGCAGAACCCCCAGGACCCGCCTCATTTGCCGATGCAGAAGCTGGAAAAAATGACCCCCAGCAGGTCGTCCGACGAAAACTCGCCGGTGATGGTGCTGAGCGCGTTCTGCGCCAGCCTGAGTTCCTCGGCGAGCAGATCCAGCGCCGGCCCTTGGGCATCCAGTTGGGCCGCAGCCTCCTGCAGGTGTGCGCCCACGGCCTGCAGGGCCTGCACATGGCGCGCGCGCGCAATATAGATGCCCTCCGGCGCCGACTGCCAGCCCGCCACCTCCAGCAGGGTGCGCCGCAGCCCGTCCAGCCCCTCGCCTGTGCGGGCAGACAGCCACACGCCGGGCCGCTTGCCGGGCGCTCCGGCCCCGGGAAGCGCCGGCGCGGAAGACACGCCAGCCGCCGGCGCGCTATCGAGCTTGTTCCACACATCGATCACGGGAATCGACGCAGGGAGTTTTTCGGCCAGGGCGCTTTCTATACCGGCGTCTGCTGCTATGTACTCAGGAGCATTTAGACGCTCCAGGTCGTGCAGGAACAGCACGGCATCGGCGCCCGCGATCTCGTCCCACGCGCGGGCGATGCCAATGCGCTCCACCTCGTCGCTGCTGTCCCGCAAGCCCGCGGTGTCGATGATGTGCAGCGGGACCCCTTCAATCTGGATGGTCTGCTGCACCTTGTCGCGGGTGGTGCCGGCAATGGGCGTGACGATGGCCAGCTCCGCCCCGGCCAGCGCGTTGAGCAGCGAACTCTTGCCCGCGTTGGGCTGGCCGGCAATCACGACCTTGATGCCCTCGCGCAGCAAGGCCCCCTGGCGCGCCCGCTGCATCACCCCGTCCAGCACACGCTGCAAATTCGATAGCTGCCCGCGCGCATCTGCCTTGCGCAGGAAGTCGATTTCCTCCTCAGGAAAATCCAGCGTGGCCTCCACCAGCATGCGCAGATGGATGAGGTCATCGCGCAGGCTGTGGATTTCGGCCGAGAAAGCGCCCGTCAGCGACCGGCTGGCACTGCGGGCCGCAACCTCGGTGCTCGCGTCGATCAGGTCGGCAATCGCCTCGGCCTGGGCCAGATCGATCTTGTCGTTGAGGAACGCGCGCTCCGTGAACTCGCCCGGTTGCGCCACCCGCAGACCCGGCAGGCACGGCTGACCCGTGGCCGGATCGGGTGCGGCACCCGCCTCCAGGCAGCGCGCCAGCAGCAGCTGCAGCACCACCGGGCCGCCGTGGGCCTGCAGCTCCAGCACGTCCTCTCCGGTGTAGCTGTGCGGGCCGGGAAAGTACAGCGCCAAGCCCTGATCAATGGCTTGACCGTGGGCATCGCGAAAGGGCAGGTAGGTGGCCTCGCGGGGCTTGAGCGCCCGGCCGCACAGCGCTTGCACTAGGGCGGAGAGCCCCTTCCCAGACACCCGCACGATGCCGACGGCCCCGCGCCCGGGGGCCGTAGCGATGGCAACAATGGGATCGTGGTGGCGGGCGAGCATGGGCGGCAATCGATAGGAGAAAGAGCGCCGAGACTGGCACGGCCCAGGCGCGAGACACCGCGCAAGGGTCGCCCCGCCGCGCTGGTGTCGTCCCCCTTCCCGAATTGCGCAGCAGTTCGAGAGAAGGGGGAAGCGGCGCAGCCGCTCAGGGGGATGTCACTTAAAACTCGGCAGATTGAACTGCGGTGGCACGCCCATGCGGGTGTTGATGATCCACTGCTGCGCAATCGACAGGATGTTGTTCGTCAGCCAGTACAGCACCAAGCCGGCGGGGAAGAAGAAGAACATCACGCTGAAGATCAGCGGCATGAACCACATCATCTTGGCCTGCATCGGGTCCGGCGGCGCGGGGTTCAGGGCGGTCTGCAGCAGCGAGCTCGCGGTCATCAGCAAGGGCAGGATGAAATACGGATCGGGCGTGGACAAATCGGTGATCCAGCCGATCCACGGCGCATTGCGCATTTCCACGCTGGACAACAGCACCCAGTACAGCGCAATGAACACGGGAATCTGGATCATGATGGGGAAGCACCCGCCCATGGGGTTGACCTTCTCCTCGCGGTAGATGCGCATCATCTCCTGCTGCATCTGCTGCGGCTTGTCCTTCAGGCGCTCGCGCATCTCCATGATCTTGGGGTTGATGGCCTTCATCTTGGCCATGCTGGCGTAGGCCTTGGCGTTGAGCCAGTAGAACGCGATCTTGAGCAACAGCACCAGCGCCACGATGGACCAGCCCCAGTTGTTCAACAGCTTGTGCAGCTGGTCGAGCAGCCAGTACAGCGGCTTGGACAGGATGGTGAGCCAGCCGTAATCCTTGACCAGTTCCAGGCCGGGGTACAGTTTTTCCATCATCGTCTCGACCTGCGGGCCGGCGAACAGGCGCGCGTCCACCGTCTTGGCCGCGCCGGGCTCGATGGTGCCCAGCGAGGTCAGCATGCCCACGGAGTACAGGTTGGTGTCGACCTTGCGGGTGAACAGCTCGCGCTGCACACCATCGGCCAACAGCCAGGCCGTGGCAAAGTAATGCTGCACCATGGCCACGTAGCCGTTGGGCGAATCCTTGGGAATATCGACCTTGCCGTTGTCGATGTCCTTGAACTCGATCTTCTGGTACTTCTTGGCGTCGGTGTAGACCGCGGGGCCAGTGAAGGTGGAATAGAACGACGACTCCCCTGGTGGCTTGTTGCCGTCGCGCACCAGCTGCAGGTACATCTGGGGCGACACAGGCGCGGCCCCGGTGTTGACCACCTCATGCTTCACGGCGATGTCATAGGCGCCGCGCTTGATGGTCCAGGTCTTGGCCAGCTTCAGGCCGCCCTGAACGGGCGACTCGAAGCGGATGCTGATCTCGTCCTCGCCATCCTTGAGCTCGCGGGAGCCGGGCACCACGGCCATCGTGGTCTTGTGGGTCGGGAACGCGCCGCCGATCAGACCCGTCTGCGCCACATAGACGCGCTGGGCGCTTTCGTCCAGCAACAGGAAGTTGCGGGCCTTGTCGGCCATGTCCGCGTGCTTGAGCAGTTCTGCATGGGTGAGCGAGCCGCCTTCGCTGTCAAACACCAGGCGGTAGAGGTCGGTCTTGACTTCAATGCGCTCGCGGGCAGCCGGTGCTGCCGCAGCGGGTGCTGGCTGGCCCGGCACGGCGGAGGCGCCCGCCGCTGCCGTCACGGGCGTGCTCGCGGACGGCACGCTGGCAGCCCCCGACGCGCCCGACGCCGCGCCGGAAGCGGCGGGAGCCGTCACGGCCGGCGTGGTGGGAAAGAAGGTGGCCTTGTTGCCGTTGTGCAGCTGCCACTTGTCCCACAGCAAAACCATGGAAAAGCCAAAAATCACCCACAGGATGGTGCGGCGAATGTCGTTCATGAAGACTTCTTTGGTGAGGATGGTTGGGTGTTGGAAGGATGATGAAGCCGCGAGAAAAGCCGCATGCTGCGCGGCAGGTCCTGCGGGACCGGGTCGTGACCCCCGTCACACCAGGGGTGGCAGCGTACCAGCCTGCGCACCGTGAGATAGCTGCCCGCCGCAGCGCCGTGCTGCTCCAGCGCTTGCAGCGAATAGACCGAGCAGGTCGGCTCAAACCGGCACGCCGACCCCAGCCAGGGGCTCAGGAACAGCCGGTAGCCCCGGACCACACCGATCAACAAGCGCTGCATCAGCATGGCATCACCGGCTCTGCTGCGCCCGCTGCGCCGGGTGCGGGAACCTCGGCACCAACGCCCCGAGCTCCAGCGCGTCCTGGTCGCTCTTCCCGCCGCGTGGCGTGGCCAAACAGCTGCAGCAGCTCGGCCCGCACGGCCTGCTTGAGCTGGTCGGACGTGGCGCTCACGAACTGCTTGCGGTCAAACGCCGAGCGCAGGCGCACCACGTGGGCCGCCCGCGGAAGCCGCGCTTCGAACGTGGCGCCCACGGTGTAGATCTGCCGCTTGATGGTGTTACGCGTCACGGCGCGGCGGGCCCAGCGCTTGGGCACCATGGCCCCCAGCCAGACGCCCGGAACGGCAAACAGGGCCTGCGGCCCTTGCAATGATGGCAAGGAGCCGGGCCCTGAAGCTGCGGAATTGGCAGACCCTGGTACCGCAGCGCTGCTGCCGGCATCCAATGCCAGACGATGCAGCGCAAAGTGCGCCGTGCGAGAGACAGTGCCTCCCGCCATGGCCGCCTGGAATTGCGGACGGGTTTTCAGCCGTTGCATGCAGGCACCCCGTTTGGAACCTGGCGGTGCAAACCGGGAGCCGGCCGCAGAACGTGACGGCCTTAGACGGCCAGGCGCTTGCGGCCCTTGGCGCGGCGTGCGTTGATCACAGCGCGGCCGCCGCGGGTCTTCATGCGGACGAGGAAACCGTGGGTGCGCGCGCGGCGCGTCTTGGAGGGCTGGTAAGTACGTTTCATGGTGCTATTCCTTGAGGTTCAGTTCCGGATGCTGCTCTCGAACCCCTGCGACTTGCTGGGCAACGCACCGTGGCAACGGCGCATTTATCGGCATGCAAGGGGCGCAAATTTCGGCGCGCCGGGTCAAATCACCCTGAACACATTCAGGGAAACCCAAAATTATCGCAGGCTTGCCTCACGCTGGCAATGCCTTTCGGCTGGCGGGATAATTTCATTCCGGCGGCCGAGGGTGGCGGCCCAGCGGCTCAGCATGGGGTCAGCAGCCTGTCAAATTGTGGATAACTCCTTGACAAGCTACAATCCGCCGCCCAGCACCGTTCCTCCTATCCACAACAAGAAGCCCCCCTGAAATGACCGAGGAACCCTCCCGCAGCACCCCGCCTTCGCCCGCCTCCGATGCCGGCCAGGGCCTGTGGCAAGCCTGCGTAGAGCAGCTGGCGCAAGACCTCCCCGAGCAGCAGTTCAACACCTGGATCAAACCATTGGTAGCCCAGGTGGCGCCCGACTTTTCCAAGGTGACCGTGCTCGTGGGCAACCGCTTCAAGCTCGACTGGATCCGCGCCCAGTATGCGGGCCGGATCGCCGCGCTGCTGGAAGGTTTGTATGGCCAGCCGGTAACTCTGGAGTTAGCGCTCGCTCAGCGTGAATCCGTTGCCCGTACTTATGTTCGGCCGGCAGCACCTGAACAAGCGAGTGCGTCTGGCCCGGCGGAGTCCCCCTCAGCCAGCAACGACGATGCCGCGGCTGGCGCGTTTCGCAACCGGCTGAATGCCGCCCTCACTTTCGAGACGCTCGTGGAGGGCACGGCCAACCGCATGGCGCGCTCGGCCGCCATGCACGTGGCGGGCTCGCCCGGCCACCTGTACAACCCGCTCTTTATCTACGGTGGCGTGGGCCTGGGCAAGACCCACCTGGTGCACGCTGTGGGCAACCGCCTGCTGCAGGACAAGCCGGACGCCAAAGTTCTCTACATCCATGCCGAGCAGTTCGTGTCGGATGTGGTTAAGGCCTACCAGCGCCGCACCTTCGACGAATTCAAGGAGCGCTACCACTCGCTCGACCTGCTGCTGATCGACGATGTGCAGTTCTTCGCCAACAAGGACCGCACGCAGGAGGAGTTCTTCAATGCGTTCGAGGCCCTGCTGGCCAAGAAGTCGCACATCGTGATGACATCGGACACGTATCCGAAGGGCCTGGCCAACATCCACGAGCGGCTGGTTTCTCGCTTCGACTCGGGCCTGACGGTCGCCATCGAGCCGCCCGAGCTCGAGATGCGCGTGGCCATCCTGATCAACAAGGCCCGCGTGGAAGGCACCGAGATGCCCGAGGAAGTCGCCTTCTTCGTGGCCAAGAACGTGCGCTCCAACGTGCGCGAACTCGAAGGTGCGCTGCGCAAGATCCTGGCGTACTCGCGCTTCAACCAGAAGGAAATCTCCATCCAGCTTGCCCGCGAGGCGCTGCGCGACCTGCTGTCCATCCAGAATCGGCAGATCAGTGTGGAAAACATCCAGAAGACGGTGGCCGACTATTACAAGATCAAGGTTGCCGACATGTACAGCAAGAAGCGCCCGGCCAGCATTGCCCGGCCGCGCCAGATTGCGATGTATCTGGCCAAGGAGCTGACGCAAAAGAGTCTTCCCGAAATTGGAGAATTGTTTGGCGGGCGCGACCACACCACGGTGTTGCATGCCGTGCGCAAGATCTCGGGCGAGCGTCAGCAGCTCACCGAGCTGAACCAGCAGCTCCATGTGCTGGAACAAACGCTCAAAGGTTGAAGGCGCGTGGGAAAGGCACCGAGCGGTAAGCGCCCGTTCAATGGGCAGTTAAACGGGCAAAATGGCGGGTTAGGCAGCGGGGGGAGGCACCACCTGCGCAGCTGCTGTCCTAGCACCGTCCCAAAAACCACAAGAGGTTGATGACATGATCGTCCTGAAGGCAACACAAGACAAGGTTCTCGCGGTTCTGCAATCGGTGGCTGGCATCGTGGAGCGCCGGCATACCCTGCCCATCCTGGCCAACGTGCTGATCCGCAAGACGGGCAATGCCCTGCAGCTGACGACCAGCGACCTCGAAATCCAGATCCGCACCACCGCCGAGCTGGGCGGCGACACCGGCGACTTCACCACCACCGTGGGCGCGCGCAAGCTCATCGACATCCTGCGCACCATGCCCAGCGACCAGACGGTGAGCCTGGAATCGCAGCAGTCCAAGCTGGTCTTGAAGGGTGGCAAGAGCCGCTTCACCCTGCAAAGCCTGCCGGCCGAGGACTTCCCGCTGGTGCAGGAGTCCGCTGCCTTCGGCCCCGCGTTCAGCGTGCCGCAGAAGGTGCTGAAGGATCTGCTGGGCCAGGTGTCCTTCGCAATGGCCGTGCAGGACATCCGCTACTACTTGAACGGCATCCTCTTCGTGGCCGAAGGCAAGCAGCTGTCGCTGGTGGCCACCGACGGCCACCGCCTGGCGTTTGCCAGCGCCACGCTCGATGTGGAAGTGCCCAAGCAGGAAGTCATCCTGCCGCGCAAGACCGTGATCGAGTTGCAGCGCCTGCTGTCGGACGCCGGCGGCGAAAACCAGCCGCACATCGAAATGCAGTTCGCCAACAACCAGGCCAAGTTCACCTTTGGCGGCATGGAGTTCGTCACCAAGCTGGTCGAGGGCAAGTTCCCCGACTACAACCGCGTGATCCCCAAGAACCACAAGAACAGCGTCACCCTGGGCCGCGCGCCGCTGCTGGCCAGCCTGCAGCGCACCGCCATCATGACCAGCGACAAGTTCAAGGGCGTGCGCCTGAACATCGAGCCCGGCACGCTGCGCGTGGCGTCCAACAACGCCGAGCAGGAAGAGGCCGTGGACGAGCTCGACATCGACTACGGTGGCGACACCATCGAAATCGGCTTCAACGTGACCTACCTCATCGACGCCCTGGCCAACATGGGCCAGGACATGGTGAAGGTGGAGCTTTCGGACGGCAACAGCTCCGCGCTGATGACCATCCCCGACAACGACAGCTTCAAGTATGTGGTGATGCCGATGCGCATCTGAGGCGGCACCGCCTGCCTGCCGTGCCGCACCACAGCTGCTGTTGCTTACTATCGTATTGATAGCTGTTCGCGCTTATTGGATAAGCGCCAGAGCCCAATTTGACTATTGAACACATTGGAGACCGCCCGGTTTCCACGGACCCCAAGGCCCACCATGACCGCTGACAACAACCTGCCCGAGCAAGAACCTACCGGCACGGGTGAGCCTGTTCCGAACAAGATCGACACCAACCAGGCCGGTGCCAGCGAAAGCTACGGCGAAGGCGCCATCACCATCCTCGAGGGCCTGGAGGCCGTGCGCAAGCGCCCCGGCATGTACATCGGCGACACGAGTGACGGCACCGGCCTGCACCATCTGGTGTTCGAGGTGGTGGACAACTCCATCGACGAAGCCCTGGCCGGCCACTGCGACGACATCGTCGTCACCATCCACACCGACAACTCCATCAGCGTCACCGACAACGGCCGCGGCATCCCCACCGGCGTGAAGATGGACGACAAGCACGAGCCCAAGCGTTCGGCGGCAGAAATTGCCCTGACCGAACTGCACGCAGGCGGCAAGTTCAACCAGAACAGCTACAAGGTGTCCGGCGGCCTGCACGGCGTGGGTGTGAGCTGCGTGAACGCATTGAGCAAATGGCTGCGCCTGACCGTGCGCCGCGAAGGCAAGGTGCACCAGCTGGAGTTTGCGCGCGGCTTCGTGCAGGACCGCCTGCTCGACACCGTGGACGGCTTTGAAGTCAGCCCCATGAAGGTGACCGGCGAGACCGAAAAGCGCGGCACCGAGGTGCACTTCCTGCCCGACACCGAGATCTTCAAAGAGAACAACGACTTCCACTACGAGATCCTGGCCAAGCGCCTGCGCGAACTCTCGTTTTTGAACAACGGCGTGCGCATTCGCCTGAAAGACGAGCGCAGCGGCAAGGAAGACGACTTCTCGGGCGCGGGTGGCGTGCGCGGCTTTGTCGAGTTCATCAACAAGGGCAAGACCGTCCTGCACCCCACCTCGTTCTACGCGGCGGGCGAGCGCCCAGCCGAAACGTACGGCGGCATCCCTGGCACGCACATCGGCGTGGAAGTGGCCATGCAGTGGAACAGCGCGTACACCGAGCAGGTGCTGTGCTTTACCAACAACATCCCCCAGCGTGACGGCGGCACCCACCTGACCGGCCTGCGCGCTGCGATGACCCGCGTCATCAACAAGTACATCGAAGAAAACGAGCTGGCCAAGAAGGCCAAGGTCGAAGTCACCGGCGACGACATGCGCGAAGGCCTGTGCTGCGTGCTGAGCGTGAAGGTGCCCGAGCCCAAGTTCAGCAGCCAGACCAAGGACAAGCTGGTGTCGAGCGAAGTGCGCGCACCGGTGGAAGACATCGTGAGCCGCCTGCTCACCGACTACCTGCAGGAAAAACCCAACGACGCCAAGATCATCTGCGGCAAGATCGTGGAAGCCGCCCGCGCCCGCGAGGCCGCCCGCAAGGCCCGCGAAATGACCCGCCGCAAGGGCGTGCTCGACGGCATGGGCCTGCCCGGCAAGCTGGCCGACTGCCAGGAAAAAGACCCCGCCATGTGCGAGATCTACATCGTGGAGGGCGACTCCGCCGGCGGCTCCGCCAAGCAGGGCCGCGACCGCAAGTTCCAGGCCATCCTGCCCCTGCGCGGCAAGATCCTGAACGTGGAAAAAGCCCGCTACGAAAAGCTGCTGACCAGCAACGAAATCCTCACGCTGATCACGGCCCTGGGCACCGGCATTGGCAAGGCGGGCGGCACCACCGGAGGCGACGACTTCGACGTGGCCAAGCTGCGCTACCACCGCATCATCATCATGACCGACGCCGACGTGGACGGCGCCCACATCCGCACCCTGCTGCTGACCTTCTTCTACCGCCAGATGCCCGAGCTGGTCGAGCGCGGCCACATCTACATCGCCCAGCCGCCGCTGTACAAGGTCAAGGCCGGCAAGGAAGAGCTGTACCTGAAGGACGGCCCCGCGCTCGACGGCTTCCTGCTGCGCATTGCGCTGAACCACGCGAGCGTGAGCACCGGCGGCGCCAACCCGCAAGTGCTGAGCGGCGACACCCTGGCCGAGCTGGCGCGCAAGCATCAAGTGGCCGAGAGCGTGATCGACCGCCTGTCCAACTTCATGGACGCCGAGGCCCTGCGCGCCGTGGCCGATGGCGTGGTCCTGAAGCTTGACTCCGTGCCCGAAGCCGAAGCCAGCGCCATCGCCCTGCAGGCCAAGTTGCGCGAACTGAACACCACCGGCACCCCCGCCGAGGTGGCCGGAGAATTCGACGTGCGCACCGACAAGCCCATCCTGCGCATCAGCCGCCGCCACCACGGCAACGTCAAGAGCAGCGTCATCACGCAAGACTTTGTGCATGGCGCCGACTACGCCGCCCTGGCCGAGGCCGCCGAAACCTTCCGCGGCTTGCTGGCCGAAGGCGCCAAGGCCATGCGCGGCGAAGGCGACAAGCAGAAGGAAGAAAAGGTCGGCGACTTCCGCCAGGCCATGAAGTGGCTCATCAGCGAAGCCGAACGCACCACCAGCCGCCAGCGCTACAAGGGCCTGGGCGAGATGAACCCCGAGCAGCTGTGGGAAACCACCATGGACCCCAACGTGCGCCGCCTGCTGCGCGTGCAGATCGACGATGCGATTGAGGCGGATCGGGTGTTCACCATGCTGATGGGGGATGAGGTGGAGCCGCGCCGGGATTTCATCGAAACGAACGCTTTGCGGGCGGGCAACATCGACGTTTGATCGTGTAGGTTCTCATTGATCTTGCAAAGATTCCCAGTACTTGCAAATCACAACCGTCCAGCCATGGCAAGGTGATGGCGGTCCCCGTTATCGGATTGTCATCATTGGCATAGTTTTGCTGTCGCGCAGCGAGCCTGCAGCAGCTCGGTCTGATTAAGGGGCCGCTTCGGATTCCCTTAATTTGTCAATTGGTTCATTGATCTCGCCCAATTGCGAGCGTGCAGCGCTCATCACCCCGTGCTTCTCCTCGACGTAAAGCGAACCGCAACTGGCATGCTTTAGAAGCGCTCGGGAATAGAGGCGATTCATTCCGTTTTCCGGTTCCTGACCGGCAGACGCTCTGCTCCGTCCAGACTTGCATAGAGCATTGGCTGGTCCGGCAAAGGCAGTATTCACACTGTGTGATACCCTCATACACCAAAAACATCAACTACCTGATGTTTTTAGTCCACTACCATTCCATAGTTTGTAGCTACTTCGATGATCCGAATACACCTCTCCCGGCTGTTAGGTGAGAACAAGGAAAAAATCGTTGATCTGCAGCGTGCGACTGGTCTATCGCGCAATACGGTAGCGGGGCTGTATAGAGAAACAATAAGCCGCGTGGACCTCGAAACCCTCAACACTATATGCAGACATTACGGCTGCAATGTCAGCGATTTGCTGGAGTACGTCTCTGACGAGGAAACAATCAAGGGAGGGAAGTGAAAACACTCTCTTCCAATACAGACAAATCTACGCCGTGGTGTGGACAGGGAGAATGATTTGGAGACGCATCCTCTCAGCGAACGGGACATCTGTACCAAGTTCATCACGCCCGCTATCCAGGCCGCTGGATGGCAACAGGCGCAGTTCCGGGAGGAGGTCAGCCTCACGGACGGTCGCGTCATGGTTCGAGGCAGGCTGGCCGCCCGCGTCCGCAACCCCGAGGCAAAGGGCGGGCCGAAGCGCGCCGACTACGTTCTCTACGCGAGACCGAACGTTCCTCTGGCGGTGGTCGAGGCCAAGCAAGCCCGCTTCCCCGTGGGGCAGGGCATGCAGCAGGCGCTGGCTTACGCAGAGATGCTGGACGCTCCCTTCGCGATCAGCAGCAACGGCTCGGCACTCCTGGTGCACGACCGAACGGGCCTGACCTCACCGACCGAGCGTGAGGTACCCCTCGACGCCTTTCCAACCCACGCTGAACTATGGGCCGTGTTCCAGCAGTGGAAGGGGCTGACTGAACCGACCGCCGTCGCGCTGGTGGAACAGCCGTTCTACACGGACGGCAGTGGCCGCGAGCCGCGCTACTACCAGCGCGTCGCCATCAACCGCGCCATCGAGGGCATCGCCAAGGGTCAGCAGCGCGTGCTGCTGGTCATGGCCACGGGCACGGGCAAGACCTACACCGCATTCCAGATCATCTGGCGGCTTTGGAAGGCGAAGGCCAAGAAGCGGATCCTCTTCCTGGCGGACCGAAACATCCTGGTCGACCAGACCATGCAGCAGGACTTCGCCCCGTTCGGCGAGGTGATGCACAAGGTCACCAACCGCGAGGTCAAGAAGAACTACGAGATCTACCTTGCGCTGTACCAGGCCGTGACCGGGCGCGAGGAGTGGAAGCAGATCTATCGGCAGTTTCCTGCCGACTTCTTCGACCTGGTGGTCATTGACGAATGCCACCGCGGCAGCGCTGCCGATGATTCGGCCTGGCGGGACGTGCTGGACTACTTCAGTGCCGCCACGCACCTGGGCCTGACCGCCACCCCGAAGGAGACCAAGGAGGTGAGCAACCTCACCTACTTCGGCGATCCGGTCTACACCTATTCGCTGAAGCAAGGCATCGAGGACGGCTTCCTTGCACCCTACAAGGTCATCCGCATCGCGACGGACGTGGATGCGGTCGGCTACACCCCGGAGAAGGGCAAGGTCGACAAGCTTGGCCAGCCTGTCGAGCAGCGCCAGTACACCACCAAGGACTTCGACCGTAACCTGGTGCTGGAGAAGCGCACCCGGCTGGTGGCTCGCAAGGTTTGGGAGTACCTGAAAGCCACGGACCCGATGGCCAAGACCATCGTGTTCTGTGACGACCAAGACCATGCCGAACGCATGCGCCAGGAGCTGGTCAAGATCATCCCCGCCGCTGCCAGCAACCGCCGCTACGTGATGCGCATCACCGGCGATGACAACGAGGGCAAGGCCCAGCTGTCCTACTTCATCGACAACGACGAGCCGTATCCGGTCATCGCGACCACGTCGAAGCTGTTGACCACGGGGGTGGACGCCAAGACCTGCAAGCTGATTGTGCTGGACCAGAACATCAACTCGATGACCGAGTTCAAGCAGATCATCGGTCGCGGCACGCGCCTGCGCGAGGACTACCAGAAGCTGTACTTCACCATCATGGACTTCAAGGGCGCCACGCGCCTGTTCGCGGATCCGGATTTCGACGGCGAGCCCGTGGTGATCTACGAGCCCAAAGACGATGAGCCGGTGGTGCCCCCTGATGTTCCGCCCGGCACGGGTGACCCCGATCCTCCATCCCCTGGGCCAGGCAAGCCCGGCGAGGAGGTCACACCGCCGGGCATCACCACAGGTGGCGGTGGCGAAGGCCAAGTCAAGTACGTCATCGACGACGTGAATGTGCGCGTCGCGGTGGAGCGCTCCCAGTACCTGGATGCCGACGGCAAGTTGATCACCGAGGACTACCGCGTTCTGCTCAAGGACGACATCAAGAAGGCGCTGCAGGCGGAATTCGGCAGCTTGACCGACTTCCTACGCCGGTGGAACAGCGCAGAGCGCAAGCAGGCTGTGCTGGAGGAACTGGCGGACCACGGCGTCCCGCTGGAGGTCTTGCAGCAGGCGGTGCCCAACGGCGCTGAGCTGGATGTGTTCGACTTGGTGGCCCATGTCGCTTTCGACCAGAAGCCCCTGACCCGGCGCGAGCGCGCCAACAACGTCAAGAAGCGCGACGTGTTCGGCAAGTACGGCGAGCAGGCCCGAGCGGTACTCGAAGCCCTGCTCGACAAGTTCGCCGACCATGGGGTGCAGAACATCGAAGACGCCAAGGTGCTGGAGCTACCGCCCTTCGACCAATTCGGAAGCAAGACACAGATCCGGCGCGGCATCTTCGGCGGCGTCGAACAGTTCACCCAGGCCGTGCAGGCCCTGGAACAAGCCCTCTACGAAGAGAACGAGAAGAAGCAAGCCTGACCCGTTTTCGGGTGGCCTGACATGAGAACAACGAAATGAACCTCAGCAGCACCATCAAGTCCATTCAGGACATCATGCGTAAGGATGACGGCGTCGACGGCGATGCACAGCGCCTGGGCCAGCTTACGTGGATGCTCTTCCTCAAGGTATTCGACCAGCGTGAGGAGGAGTGGGAAGACGACGACCCGAACTACAAGTCGCCGTTACCGGACGCCATGCGGTGGCGCAATTGGGCGGCCTACGTGGAAGACTCCGATGGCAAGAAGAAGCCGCAGATTGCCGGCAGCGCCATCATCAGTTTCGTCAACAACGAACTGTTCCCAACGCTGAAAGAGCTGGACGCCAGCATCAGCCCGCAGCACAAGGTGATTCGCAGCGTCTTCGAAGACGCCAACAATTACATGAAGACTGGCACGCAGTTGCTGGCGGTGATCGAGAAGCTGGAAGAGGCCATCAACTTCCACGACTTCAAGACGCGCGCCAACCTGGGTGACGTCTATGAGCAGATGCTGAACGACCTGCGAGGCGCTGGTAACGCGGGCGAGTTCTATACACCTCGTGCCATCACGCAGTTCATGGTAGATCGCGTCAACCCCAGGCTCGACAAGCGTGAACGGGTGCTTGATCCAGCCTGCGGAACAGGCGGTTTCCTGACCGCTGCGATCGATCACTTGCGACATCAAGTCACGACCAAGTCGAAGGTTGAAGACCGACGCGCCGTAGATCGACTGATTCGAGGGATCGAGAAGAAGCAACTTCCGCATCTGCTTTGCACAACCAATCTGGTCCTTCACGATGTAGACGTGGATGGACAGGTTGAGCGAAAGAACACCCTGGCTACGGGTTGGAACGATTGGAAGGCCCAAGATCGAGTCGAGTGCATCGTGACCAATCCGCCATTCGGCGGCTACGAAGACGACAGCATCGCAGCGGGCTATCACCATCCGACGAAGGAGACGGCCGACTTGTTCATGCAGCTGATCGTCAAGCTGCTCGAAGAAGATGGTCGTGCTGGTGTCGTACTGCCGGATGGCTTCCTATTTGGGGACGGCATCAAGAACGAGATCAAGCGGCGGCTCATGCAGCAATGCAAGCTGCACACCATCGTGCGCCTGCCCAAGGGCGTGTTCGCCCCGTACACCACCATCAAGACCAACCTGCTGTTCTTCACCAAGGGCACCGCGGTGGAGGATGGCACCGAACACTTTCATACGGACACTATCTGGTACTACGAGCACCCGTACCCGCCTGGCTACAAGAGCTACAGCAAGACCAAACCCATCCGCTTTGAGGAGTTCAAGCCCGAGCAGGACTGGTGGGGCAATGAAGCCAACGACTTTGCCGAACGAGTGGAGAACGAGTTCGCCTGGAAGGTGGACTTCAAGACTAAGCGCGAACAGGCAGAAGCCGCTGCCAAGCCGCACTGGGACCGCAGCGAGCAGTTGAGCAATGAGGCCAACGCTCTGGACAACCGGATTCGCGACCTGCGTGAGTCCATCAGAGGCGTGAGTGATGCCGCGCTGCGCCAGCCTGTGGAGATCGAGATCGACAGATTGCGCTTGCAGGCCGAAGCAGTCCGCATGCAGGCGCGCGACGCTAAAGCCGCTGGCGATCGCCTTTACTGGCCGATCTTCAACCTAGACCTGAAGAATCCCAACGCACCCGAGGAAGAAAGCCACGACCCCGACGTGTTGCTGGACAAGTACAAGACACTGCTCGGCCAGATCGAAGAGACCGAGAACCTCCTCAAGAGCGAGCTAGCCGCCGCCCTGGCTCACCACTTCGTGGACGAGGACGCCTGATGGATGCGCAGCAGTTCTTGGCCGAGTTCGGGCATTTCACAAACGCACCGCTTGGCGTACCTCGGCTTCGGGAGCTTGTCAGGCGACTTGCGGTACAAGGCAAGCTTGTCGCTCAGGACAGCCGCGAAGAACCTGCGCCTCGCTTCCTTGAACGGTCAAGTCCGGAGTCATTGGGAAGGACCTATCGACGCACAAGGGGCCGCGCTGCGCCCACCAGTGCCAGCCATCACGAACTGCCTCCGGGTTGGGCATTGGTGCCACTAGACCAACTTGCGTACCCGCAGGCCGGTTTTGCGTTCAAGGCCGACCGATTCAATCAGGGCGGCGTAGGTCTTCCCATCATCCGGGTGCGCGACGTCGGCGTCTCTAGTCCCGCGACGTTCTACTCAGGGGACTATCGCGACGAGTTCCTCGTATCGCGCGGGGATTGGTTGATCGCAATGGACGGAGATTTCAGAGTTGCGATGTGGGAGTCCGACACTGCACTTCTGAATCAACGGGTAACGCGGCTGCAGTTCTACTTCCCAGAGGTCAGCAAGAAGTACGTCTGCCTAGCCTTGCAGTTTGAGCTGATGGCGCTCCAGGGAGTAAAGAACTACACAACTGTCGATCATCTGTCCGGAGGGCAGATTGCCAGCGCGCGTATACCGCTGCCACCAGTCGAAGAACAGCATCGCATCGTCGCCAAGTTCGACGAGCTGATGTCGATGTGCGACCAACTGGAGCAACAGCAGCGAGACCGCCGTAAGCTGCAGAGCGCCCTGAGGCAGGCCGTGCTTCAAGCCCTAGCCGGCGCCCAAAGCCCTCACGAACTGCAGACGAGCTGGCAACGCCTGCAAGCCAGCTTTAGTTGCCTGTTCAGCGAGCCGGCCGATGTGGATGACTTCGTTATCGAACTGAAGAGCTTGGCTGTACGTGGCGTGCTGGTTGAGGCCGGCCGAACTGCCCCCGATCTTGCGCGCATCGCTGCGGACTGTTCAGCTCTTCGTTCGGAGTACATCGCCAGCGGCTTGATGCGACGTCAGAAGATCGTGGGCATGGCGGAAAGCGAAATCGCATACCCATCGCGGTGGGCGATTGCGGCGTTCGATGAGGTCGCCGTAGTCATTGGCGGCGTCACAAAAGGGCGAGACCTTCGTGGCAAGCAAGTGGTGGTGTGCCCCTACCTGGCAGTTGCGAACGTTCAGCGCGGGTACTTCAAATTGGACAGTCTCAAGTCGATCGAGATTGCAGAGGATGAGCTGCCGAAGTACCAGGTCTTTAAGGGCGATCTCCTGATCACTGAGGGCGGGGACTGGGACAAGGTTGGCCGAACGGCAATCTGGCCGGGCGGTCTCGAGCGTTGTCTTCATCAGAACCACGTCTTCAAGGCGCGCGTTCCCAGCGCACAGCTGCTCGCGGAGTGGGTGCAGTTGGTCTTTAATTCTGATGTCGGCAGGGACTACTTTGCTGGCGCGTCGAAGCAGACGACCAACCTCGCATCAATCAACATGACACAGCTTCGCAGCTTTCCGCTACCGATACCGCCCCTGGAGGAGCAGCGTCGCATCTTGGACTCCTTGGCGGCGCTCAACGATCTATGCGAGGAATGGCGGCGCCAGCTGAAGCACCGGCGCGATCTGGCCTCGCTGTTTGCAGCGGCCGCCGTGTTTGCACTTACCGGGATCAACATCGAACAAGACGAGGACACAGCTGTGAAGGCACCGCAAGTCGAACTCATCGCCACCCTGCGCCTTGGCTCGTTGCCAGATGTCAAAGACCAGGCACCGCTAGCCACCCTGCTAGCTCGCAACCAGGGCGAGATGTCGGCTCGCGACCTGTATCAACGCTTCGGCAGGGAGATCGAGACCTTCTATGCGCAGCTCAAGACCGAGGTAACGCATGGCTGGATCATCGAACCTACGGTGGCCACGGTACGCGCGAAGCCGGCTGAGACAGCGGGGACCTGAGCATGCAGTTGCGGCACCTAGCGATTCCCAACTTCCGTAACCTGCGCAACCTGGTCATCGACTTTGCCACCCACCTTGAACCCCGGCCAGGCGCTGAGGGCGCGGCACTCCCCAAGGCCATCCGCAGCCACGCGCTGATCGGCCAGAACGGGACGGGAAAGTCCAATTTGATCGAGGCGCTGATCACCATCTTCCGCGACGTTGACCTGAACCGGGGAGCCGCGTTCGACTACACGCTGGAGTACGAGATTCGCGGGCATGTGGTGCGCATTCAGGCGGACCTTGCCAAGCAGAGTCCGCCTTTTGTGTGGGTCGATGGCGATCGTGTGACCCAGGAGTACCTGAACAAGAACGACCCGCCCGACAAGACGCCGCGCGACGAGCGTCGCGGCCCGCGCCTGCTGCCCTCGCACGTGTTCGCCTACTACTCGGGCCGAAACGAGCGCATCGAGGCGCTGTTCCAGGACCATCAGAAGCGCTTCAACCGGCTACAGGACATCACCACCGACGAGGTCTTGCCGGAACAGATGCTGACCAACTTCAAGGGCACCGAAGCCGACATTCGCGCCATCGAAGAGGCCAAGCAGCGCCGCGAGACCCGGATGAAGCAGGCCGGCGACGACCGCTTGCGCCGCCTGTTCTATTGCCGAGGCGGTCACAGCCAGCTGGTGTTGCTGGCCTGTCTGCTGTCGGACGACCCGGTGTTCCAGAAGGTGCTGAAGAACCTGCACATAGAGTCGCTGGAGTCGGCCCTGTTCGTGCTGAAGGAGCCGTACCGGCTGCGCGAGAAACGGCGGAATGGCAAGTTCGACGAGGTTGAGCTGAACGAGGGCGACCCGCGCTTCTGGTTCGCACGCGGCAGCGTGGTGAGCGAGTTCCTGGACAGCTTGTGGCAAGTGGCCTGGGCGCCCATCGAGCAGGAAGTGACCCAGCAAATCGACTTTCGCGGTCGTACCGAGAAACAGCGCCAGCTCTACCTGTATGTGCCCAACCAGGCCAAGCTGCAGGATCTGGGCCGCCTGGTTGGCGGCACAGACAGCTTCTTCCGCTACGCCGAGGGCGCCTACATCGGCGACCTGATCGAGGAAGTGCGCATTACCGTCAAGAAACACGTGGATGGCAAGGATGGACACGACGGCAAGGTCAGCTTCACCCAGTTGTCAGAAGGCGAGCTGCAGATGCTCACCGTGCTGGGCCTGATGCGCATCACCCGCGAAGACCACTGCCTGTTCCTGCTTGATGAGCCGGACACGCACTTGAATCCGATTTGGAAGCTGCGTTACTTCGATGACATTGAGGGCGTACTGGACCGCGAGTCCACCAACACCCTATCCGGTGATCTGATGCTGAGCTCTTCGACTTATCCGGTGCAGTCGCAGGTTTTGATCACCACACACGACCCCATGATGATCGGCAGCCTCAAGCGCGAGCAGGTACATATTCTGCGGCGGCAGGCAGATCGAACCGTGGTGGAAGTACCGGACGAACACCCGCAGGGCATGGGTGTAACGGGCTTGCTCAAGAGTGAGCTATTTGGCCTGTCGTCCACGCTGGACATTGAGACCGAGCGCCGCCTGTTCCGACGCAACGAGCTTTACGTCAAACAGCCCCGAACCGCAGAGGAGAATGCTGAGCTGACTCGCCTGTCGGCCGAGCTGTCGGACCTGGGCTTCTCGACGGCGGACTTCAGGGATCCTGACTACGCGCTGTTCGTGCGCAAGATGGCAGAGCACCGGAAGTTCCGCAAGCCGACGCTCAGTCCGGAGGAGCAGGCCGAGCAGGAGATGTTGGCCGACGAAATCATCGACGAGATCCTGCGCGAGGAGGGCGGCACGTGATCTTCATCGACCTGGAGCACAAGCGGCCGACGGATATCGATATTCCGGGTTGGACGCCCTGGACGCAGGCCGAGTGGAACGCTTGGCTGGCGAAGTCGGCGCAGCTGGTAACTGACATGGCTGCATTGCAGGCCGCGGGCAAGCGTGACGACCGTAACGCATTGATCGACGCCAATAGCGCACATTGGGGAGCTCTGAAGCAGTGGATGCTGGCGCTCTCGGGCGGTAAGTGTTGGTTCTCCGAGGTGCGCGACCTCTACTCGCATTACGACGTGGAGCACTTCCGCCCTAAGAAGGAGGCTAAAGCGTTGGACGGAACTGAACGTGACGGCTACTGGTGGCTGGCCTTCGACTACATGAACTTTCGGGTCTGCGGCAACGTTGGCAATCGAAAGAAGGGCGGTTGGTTCCCCTTGCAGCAGGGATCACTTTGTTCGACGTTCGACGCGCGTTGCGAAGAGTCAGAGACGGCCTACCTGCTGGACCCGATCGACGACGACGATGTCTCGCTCATCGCCTTCGATGAAGAGGGCAAGCTCATCCCCATGCCGGGCAGCTCGCCTTGGGAGCAGCAGCGTGTCACCGAGACCGTGAAGCGCCTGAAGCTCAACGAGCATGTGCCGCTGGCAGAGGCGCGCCGCAGCGTGTGGCAGAAAGTCGATGTCCTCGTCGAGGACTTCCTGGCTGCCAAGGCCAAGTGTGCAGGCGGCAAGAACCCGGCGGCGAAGGCTAAGCTGTTGGAGGTGCGCGCGAAGATTCGCGACTTGACAAATCGGTCAGCCGAGTTGTCGTCAGTCGCACGTTGGTGCATTCAGATGAGAAATGAGCCGCAGCTGTTGAAGCTGGTGGCCTGACCGGGGAGCGGAAGATGCCAATGACCTCGCGGTATGGCGGGTTGGTGAGCAACCGAAACCATTCGTCTTCAGACGACTAGCAAGCGGCTAGGTGTTGATTTCCACGCAGAAGTGACCCACTAACCCCCTGGTGGGTTAGGTTTGCGTGGAAATCAACACGCTGCTAACCAAAACCCGCGCCGTCTGTCACTGTCACGTCAGGCTTCAGAAGCGAAAAACCCGGCTTCTCCCTCTGAGCGTCAAGTGGTCGAGCCACACAGCCATCAGGGGTCAGTTGGCCTGAAAAATGGGACAGATTGACGTGTTGCTTCTGTTGCTGTCTGACTATTACACCAACGCGAAGGGAGGTTACCGGAAATACCGAACTCGACTAGTGATGCGTTCAAGCATCTTGGCGTCTTTCGCTTTTTCTTCGTAGGCGCGGCGCAATTGGAGGTGTGCACTGAAGCAAACGACCGAGCTCGGCACACGTGCGCTTGGCGCGTGGAAGGTCCGTTCGCTCGACTCGATCTTACCGTCGAAGTCCAGCTCCAATTGCTTCTCGGAATCGCGGGTCATGGGAGGCTCCAGATCTTTTGACACGAGACATCAAGCAACGATCTTGTGTTCCGGCAAACCGCACTATTGTATAGAACGGATCGCGATGCCTTCAAGCGACGAGACAGCTTCCATAGTGACAGCAGTCACCGGTCGCGCGGCTTTCTTTCGCATCATTCCCGTGATGCTGTCCTTACGGTCGTTGCCCTCGAAAAATTTGAGGAAGCGCGAAGGCGCGACACCGTCAAATGGAACGATCCGGACTTTCAGAGTGTTTGTCTCCTGCTCAGTTATCGCATCTTCATGGGGTGAATCGCCCCGGTTTCTGCGGAGGCTTTTTGGTTTAAGTCAGCCCACTTCCGCAGTGGCCTGACTGGCGAGTTGCCGGTAGTAGTTTGCCTCAGC
>NZ_JALEGG010000253.1 GCF_022763525.1 Acidovorax sp. | reverse complement strand
CTCGGCGCGCACGTATGGCGTGGTCACCACGCTGGTGGACTGGCGGTTGGTTTTTGCACTAAATTGGGCACTGGCGCTTGTCCAATAAGCGCTGGCAGCTATCAAAAGCAGAGTAAACGCCAGGCGATGGGCCAGGCGATGGAGTAGGCGGTCGAGCATGGTTGCGGTGTGGGAGCAGGCGCCGCGCCGTTGGTTCCGGCACCCGCCTGTCGATTCCAGTGACCCGCCATTGTGCGCGGTCCCCGGGAAGACCTTGAACAGGGTCCAAGAACCAGCGCGCCCCTCGCAACCCGCACGACAGCCAGCACATTGCCCCGGGGCTACCGGGTACTCAGGCTCAGTTCTGCGCGGGGCGAAGGATTGGGCTGGGTGCCCGCCTTGGGGGCGGCCACGAAGATCCGGTCGGCCGGGAGTTTTTGCGACAGCAGGTAGTCGCGGATCGCCTCCCCGCGGTTCTGTGCCAGCTCGGCCGCCGTGCCCTGGGTGGCACGCTGGTGGGCCAGCAGCAGGGCTTCCATCTCGGCCACGGGCAGGTCCTTGGCCAGGCCGATCAGGTTGCGCGGCTTGGCAATGTCGGCGCGGCGGTACACCTCTTTCAGCAGCGCGGGGTATTCGGCGGGCGAGACGGGCGCGGTGTCGGCGGGGTTCGCGCGGCGCTTTTCGGCCAGCACCAACTGCTGCAGGCTCTCGCGCTGCATGCCTTCGCGTTCGGCCTCCAGGCTCGCGGTGCCGGTCACGGTGATCGAGATCGTGGGCCGGTCGGCCAGGGCCTTGACCACCTTGTCCAGGTTCTCCCGCGCCTCGGGTGAGAGCGCGTCGCTGCCCGGCGCGAAGTCCACGTGGCTCATCTCGCTGCCGCTGCCCCCCAGCGCGTTGGCCAGCAGGCTGAATGGCGCGGTGAGCGCCTTGCCGATCAGGTTGACGATGATCCGCCCGATGACCGGCCCTAGGCGGAACTGCGGGTCGTTCAGCGAGCCGCTGATGGGCAGGTCCAGGTCGATGACGCCGTTGCGGTCGGCCAGCAGGGCCACGGCGAGTTTCACAGGCAGGCTGTTGGGGGCGCCCTCCACCGGCTCGCCAAAGGTCAGCTGGTTGAGCACCAGCCGGTTGCTGGCCGTGAGCTGGCCATTGGGCAACACCTTGTAGTTCACGTCCATGCTGAGCTTGCCCCGTTCGATGCCGTGGCCGGCGTACTTCACCGAGTAGGGCGTGAGCGGCGGCAGCTCCAGGCCCTGCACCTTGCCCACGATGTCGAGCGCGAGCGGCTTGGCCAGGGGGTTGAGCTTGCCGGTGACTTCGAGCGATGCCGAGCCCTCGGCGCGGCCGCGCAGTTCCAGGTCGGCCAGCACGGGCTCGCCACCGGGCGCCTCGGATGAAAACGCGCTCAGCCTGCCGGTCAGCTGGGACAGGTCGGCCGAATAGTTGGGCTTGATGAAAAAGTCGGAGAACAGCACCTTGCCGTTGACCAGGCTCACCGGGCCAAACACCACCACGGGGGCGAGGGGGTTGGACTGGGCTACGGCGGCAGCGGCGGAGGCCGTGGATGCCGCCAAGGCGGGGGCGGAGGCTGCGGGCGCCGCTGCCGTGGTGGCTGCGGCTGCGGCATTGGCCGCCTGGGCTTCGGCCGGGGTCTTGGCGATGTCGCTCAGGTTGATGCGGCCGGCTTCGTTGACCGTGATGCGCGCGAAGAAGTCGACCAGGCTGGTCTCCTTGACCTCCACGCGCGGCGCGGTGCCTGGCGCGGTGGCCACCGAGAGGCCCCGCAGGTTCAGGCTTTTCCAGGCCAGCAGCTCCTCGCCCACCTGGGCTTCGGTCTTGGGTGTCGATGCGGCGGTGCTGTTGGCCTGGAGTTCCTCGATCACCGCATCGCCCGACAGGCGCAGGCTGGTGCCTTTGTCCGTCTGCGCCAGCGCGACCTGTCCCCGGTAGCCCACATCAGCGCGCAGCAGTTCCACTGCCAGCTGGTCGGCCAGGTAGCCGTCCAGCGTGTGCAGGGGCAGGCGGCTGGCCTCCAGTGCGCCCTGCATGGCCAGTGGCTGCAGCGCCAGCGTGCCCTGGTAATCGAGCTTGCCGGGCGCAGCCTTGCTGGCGCTGCTTCCCTTGGTTGGCGCCGCTGCACGGGCGGTGAGCTGGAAAGCTTCAGGCTTGCTGCCGTCAGTGGCCAGATTGCGGGCGGTGATGCCCAGGGCGGTCACCTCCAGCGCCACCGGGCGCTGCGTTGCCTTGTCGGCCAGCGAGACGGTACCGCCTTGCAGGGAGAAGTCGGCTACGCGCAGCTTCCACGGAGCGGCGCCGGTGGGCGGGGCAGAGCCGGCGGCGGTAGTGTCCGGCGCGGCGGGCGTGGCGGCGATAGGTGTGGTCTTGAGCCAGCGCTCGAACATCCAGCGCCCGTCCGCACCGCGTTCCACCGCCAACTGCGGCTGCGTGATGGCCAAGCGCTCCAGCGTGGCGGTGCGGGTGTCCAGCGGCACCTCGGCTCCGGCGATCTCGAGCTTGCCCAGGCTGGCCAGCGTGGCCTTGCCCTGCTTCACGGCCAGCTGTTCCAGCGCCAAAGGCCCGGCCTGGATCGTGATGCCCGTGGCGCCTGCCTGCGCGGCTTGGCCGGCCTGGGATGACGGCGCCTGCCACTGCACGCCGACGTCGCCGGTGAGCTGGCCGGTCACCATGGGCTCCAGCGTCTGGGCCAGGTAGGGGGCCGCCATTTGCAGCGGCAGCGCGTTCAGAGTGGCGCGGACGACGGCCTTCTGGTCGGTGGCTTCGCCGGTAAAGCGCAGCGGGCTGCCCTGCAGGTTGAGCCCGCCCTGGAAGGTGAAGGGCTTGGCGTTCTCTTTGGCGAAAGGCACGGCCAGGCCGGTGGCGTCGAGCGTGAACTCGGTGGCCTGCAGCGCCGCTGCCGGGCGCGTGGTCTGGTCGGCCCAGCGCAGGGTGCCACCGCGCACGGCGGCCGTAGCCACCTCCACCACCCATGCGGGTGCTGCCTTGGGGGCCTTGGCCCTGACTTTTGCTTTGCCGTTGCCTTGGGAGGCGGGGGTCGCCGGGGCCGATGCAGTGCTCGCAGAGGCCTCGGCTGCCTCTGGGGCTTCGGGCTTGCCCGGGGCTGGTGGCAGAGAGGACTGTGCGGGCAGCGCCAGTTGCGCCAGGTTGATCTGGCCCGCAGCGTCGCGCGTGGCCGTGACCACCGGCTCCGTCAGCTCCACATGCCGCAGGCGCACCACCTGCTCCAGTGGGCGGACGTCGGCCATGTCGATCTTGAGGCTTTCGTAGCGCAGCAGGTCGGCGCCCTGGCGGTCGGTCAGGTGCACCTTGCCGGCCTGCACGCTGCCACTGAGCTTCAAGGCCATGCGCGGGTGCTGCTCGAAAGCCACTTTCACGTCCGCATCCAGGGTGGCGCTCTGCACCCGGATGGGCAGGTTGGCGGGCAGGTAGCCCAGGTAGGGCGCCAGGTTCAGCCCGTCCAGGCGCAGCTGCGCGTCGGCCTGGCCGGTCTGCGCAAAGGGCGTGCCCTGGGCGGACGAGTCGAAGTGGCTGCCGTTGAGCGCGAACGCCAGGTGGGGCTCCACCTTCACGTCGCGCTGCGAGGGCAGGGTGCTGATGAAAGGCACCGTGAGGGCCAGCGCGCGCACCTCGTGGGTCTTGCCCACGGCTTTGTCGGTGAAGTCGACGCTGCCGCCCGAGAGCGCCAGGTTGTACAGCGCCAGACGAGCGGGGCCGGTGTCGGGCTCGGATGCATCGGCTGGCGCCGTGAGCCTGGCAAGAATGTCGTCCACGTCATACCGGCCGTCGCCCAGGTGGGTGAGGCGCAGCGCGGGGTTCTCAATGGTGAATGCATCCACCACGGGCGCCCAGCGCAGCAGCGACTGCAACTCGCCATCGGCGTAAACACGGCCAATGGTCAGCTGCGGCGGTGCACCGTCGGCACCCGCCACGGCCACGTCGCGCAGCGCGAACTCCAGGCTCCAGGGCTTGAAGTCGACGGCTCCCACGGTGACGGGCCGGCCCAGCTGCTCGGAGGCCGCGCGTTCCAGCGGCCCCTTGGCCAGGGGTGGCACGGCGATCCAGGCCACGAGCCAGAACACGATCAAACCGACCAATGCGCGAACGGCAGGGCGGAACCAGCGGTGCTGGCGCAGGGAGGCGAACGAGACAGGGCGCAGGGAGATCGGCATGGCGGCAGGGCAAGGGTGAGCGCTGCAGCTCTGGAGGAACCGGTCATCACAGCCCCAAGGTCAGTCAGGCTGGTGCTGCGCGCGGGCGCTATTGTCCCTGTTGTTCGCCCCCCTGCGTAAGCCAATGCAACTGGCGGGTGCGGTGGCTCAAGATTGTTGACGGTCGAGCGCGCAGGTCGTTGTTTCGCTCACTGGGCAAAGCACGGCACCACCCTGCGGGTGGTGGCTCAGGACCATGTCTTTTGGTGCGCCCTCACTTGTGCTGTGCACAAATGAGTGCACCCCAAAGAAAAGCGCTTTCGCCTCGCTCACTGGGCAAAGCCCAGCACCACCCTGCGGGTGGTGGCGCTTTTCTTTTCAATCTTGGTCACCACGATGGGGCCGATCTCTGACGTATTGGCCACGTGCGTCCCGCCGCAGGGCTGCAGGTCGATCAGTGGCGCGCCACCTTCGCCGCCGATGCGGATGGTGCGGATGCGCCCCGTGCCGCGCGGGGGTTGCACGCTCATGCTCTTGACCAGGGCGGGGTTGGCGTCCAGTTCTTCGTCGCTGATCGAGGCCACGGTGAGCGGGTGCGCAGCAGCGACCAGGGTGGCGATGGCGGCAGTGAGCTGTTCCTTGTCCAGCGGGTCGGTCATCGCAAAATCCAGCCGCGCATAGTCGGGCGTGATGGAGCAGCCGTTGACCAGCTGCGGCACCACATGGCACAGCAGGTGCGATGTCGTGTGCAGGCGCATCATGCGGTGGCGGCGCTCCCAGTCGATGCGGGCGGTGACGGCCATGCCAGGCGCCAGCTGCGCCACGCGGTCTTCCTGCCCGGGGGCGGGGATGTGGACGATGTCGCTGGTGGGATGGCCGTCGGCGTCCTTGCCCTTGCGGGTGTCGGCGATGGTGATTTCGGTACCGTCCTCCAGCACCAGCACGCCACTGTCTCCGGCCTGGCCGCCGCCCAGGGGGTAGAACACGGTCCGGTCCAGCACGATGCCGGCTTCGGCGGTGGCGGTGATGTGGGCGCTGCATTCGCGCAGGTAGGCGTCTTGGCGGAAGAGGTCGTGGGTCATGCGGCGATGGTAGCGGGATGGGCGGCAGCGCGGGGTGCGTAGCCCGGCGCTAAGCTGGCGGGCATCTCTTGCCGAGGCATTCATGAACGCACCTGCTTCCACCGCTGCCGCCATACCACCTTCGCGCACGGCCCAGCGGATGGCCTGGGTGTTGGACGGTCTGCTGCTGATGCTGTGCGCGCTGCTGGTGGCCCTGTCGTACTACGGCTTCACGCTGTACTGCGAAAGCTTTGGCTGCCTGGGCCGGGGCCTGGTGTGGATGCTTTGGGCGGTTTTGGCCGCTGGAGGCAGCGCCATGGCGCTGGGTGTGCGCGCATGGCAGCGGCACCGGGGTCTGGCCGTGCGCGTCAGCGGCATGGCCCTGGCGCTGATGCTGGCGATGGGCGCAGGCCACTTTGCATATTGGCTGGCTACCACAGCGCTGCGGTAGCGGCGGGCGCTAAGAGCCTGTTGACCATCTCGCAGGGGTCGCGTTGGAGCGCCATCGTGATGGACGTGGATGCTTCGGGTGCGCCGCATGGGCTCATGCCCATGCAAGCAGCCCGGGCGTCAAAGTTCAGAGTTCATCAGCCCGATTTCGCTCCAACCCTGCGCGACCCCTGGGAGATCGTCAACAGGCTCTAACATCGCACCATGACCGATTCTGCCGCGCCTCCATCTGCCGCTGCCCCGACATTGCCTTCCCGCTTCTGGGCTGAGCTGTCCACCCGCGACTTTGCCGCGCTGCAGGCCAGCGGCCAGGCCGACAGGGTGGTCGCCGTGCTGCTCGTAGCGGCTGTCGAGCAGCACGGCCCGCACCTGCCGCTGTCGGTGGATGCCACCCTGCTGCAAGGGGTGGTCGATGCGGCGCTGCCGCAACTGCCTGCCGACCTGCCCGCGCTCTTCCTGCCGCCGCAGAACGTGGGCCTGAGCCCCGAGCACATCCGCTACCCCGGCACACTCACCCTGTCACCCTCCACGGTGATCGCGCTGTGGACAGAGATCGGCGAATGCGTGGCCCGTGCGGGCGTGAAGAAATTGCTGCTGTTCAACGGCCATGGCGGCCAGGTGAGTGTGATGGACATCGTGGCGCGCGAGTTGCGCACGCGTTGCGGCCTCATCGTCTACAGCGCCAGCTGGTTCAGCCTGCCGTTGCCCGATGCGGTGGCCGGCCAGTTCAGCGCCCAGGAGCACCGTTTCGGCATCCATGCGGGCGAGATCGAGACATCCATGATGCTCCACTTGGCCCCCGGCACGGTACGCATGGAGCATGCGCGGGATTTCCGCTCTACTTCGCAGGACCGCTCGGAGCGCTACGCGATTCTGGGCAATGGCAAGAGCGCCAAGCTGGGCTGGCAGATGCAGGACTACCACCCGGCCGGCGCGGTGGGCAATGCGGCGGCGGCCACGGCTGCCAAGGGGCAGGCGGTCGTGGAGGCCGCGGCACAGCAACTGGTGGCGCTGTTGCAGGAACTGGCGCAACTGCCGCTGCAGACCTTGCGCCCCGACACCGAATGAGTGCGGGTGTGCAACCCCCATCGTCTCCACCCTGCGTGCCGATGATCCGCCACGCCATCTTTCCCGATGACCTGCCCACGGTCACCGCGATCTTTCGGGAGTATGTCCAGAGTCCCGCCGCCAATCTCGACTTTCAGGACTATGAGCAGGAGTTCTCAGCGTTGCCCGGCAAGTATGCGGCGCCCGACGGCTGTGTCCTGCTGGCCGTCATCGACGGCGGCGTGGTGGGCTGCGCGGCCCTGCGCCGTGTGGATGACGCCGCCTGTGAGCTCAAGCGTGTGTATGTGCGGCCAGCAGCCCGGGGAATGGACTTGGGGCGAAGGCTGGTCGAAGAGATGCTGCGCGTTGCCCGCCAGGCGGGCTACCGGCGCATGTGCCTGGACGTGCTTCCCGAGTTTGTCGCGGCCCAGCGGCTCTATGAATCGCTGGGCTTTGCCGAGGCAGAGCCGGTGAGTTTCAACCCGGTTCCGGGAACCCGGTTCCTGGCGCTCGAGTGGTAGGGCCCTGATTGCCAGCCCCAGGTAACGCGCGGTCCGATTCGTAGCAGCAGGCGCGGCCCCATGGCCGCAGCCAGCACGTCCGCAACCTCAGTTTTCGATAGCTGCCTGCGCTGGGCATACCAGCTGTTGAGACCGGAAAGACTGCCTCAAGAAAATGGGCCTCACGCGTGCGTGATCCACTCCAGGTGAGGCGCCTCGTTCAGGTGCGGCAGCGTGTTGAAGGTCTGCAGCATCAGCCGTTTGGGCGAGATGGAAAACTCCGTCACTGCGCTGTTGCGGATGCGCATGTTCAGCGCGATGGTCACTTCGGGCGCCGTGCCCAGCACTTCACCGACCGCGGCGGAGATGGGCCCCCCGCTGCTCACCAGCAAGACGTTCTGGCCCGCGTGGTGATGGCGCACATGGTCCAGCACGGCCCGCACGCCGCTGGAAAATTCGAGCCAGCTGGGCATTCCCTGAGGGCTGATGACGCCGGCCATCCACTGCGCCAGCGCGTCGCACAGGATGCGAAAGTGCGCCCGGTACCGCTCGGGCGTGTCGGCCTTGCCCAGGGGCTGAGGGTGGATGGCGGCGATCAGCGCATGGCTGTCGTACTCGTTGAGGCCGGGCCAGCGCGTGACCTCCGGCAGGGTCTGCAGGCCCTCGGCAATGCCGTCCAGTGTTTCGGTGTGGCGACGCAGGGTGCCCGTCATCACGGCATCAAACGCCAGTCCGCGCGCGCGCCAGTACTCGCCCAGGCGCACGGCCTGCTGCCGCCCGCGGGGGCTGAGCACGTCATAGTCATCCGCGCCAAACGAGGCCTGGCCGTGGCGCACGAGATAGAGGGTTCCCATGTGCAGATTGTGGCCAAACCATGTTCACGCACTTGTCGCTGGAGCGACTGATGCTATTGAATTTATAGCAACCCGAGCGCCTTGGTGGTCACTACAATTTCCGCCGCAAGACCAGAGGGAGGCGGACCCCGGAGTTCGGCCAGTGGATCTTGCTTGTCTTTTAATCCACACCAATGAAGAAAATCACTTATCTCGCGCTGGCACTTTCCGTGCTGATGACCGGCTGCGCATCGGTCGACATGGCTTCCAAAGAACAGTCCGCCAAGGCCAAGGAATTCCAGCAACCGCCCGAGGGCAAGGCTGGCGTCTATCTCTATCGCAACAGTGCACTGGGCCGGGCGCTGATCAAGGACTTGCGCATCGACGGCGCATGCGTGGGCGCCAGTGCGCCGGATGTATTTTTCTACGCCCAAGTCGAGGGTGGGAAGAAGCACACGGTAGAGACGGCTTCGGAGTTTTCACCCAACAAGCTCGAACTCTTCTTCGAGTCGGGCAAGAACTACTTCATTCGGCAGTTCATCAAGATGGGCGTGTTTGTGGGCGGGGCTGACCTGGAACAGGTGTCCGAAGCACAGGGCAAGGCCGACGTTGCCAAGCTGGAGATGGCCCAGGGCGGGAAATGCAGCCCGCCCGTCAAGTAAGGCGCAGGCCAGCGGCGTCTCCATCCATGGATGGTGAGGAAAAGGGGCGGCAGGCCCCTTTTTCTTTTCATGGGCGCGCGAAGTCCAGCACGCCGCCGAACACCGGCGCATCGACGTTGCCGCCCGTCAACGCCAGCCCCACGTTCAGGCCCTTCAAGCGGTCTCTTTCCTGCAACGCCGCTGCCAGCGCCGCCGCCCCCGCTCCCTCGGCCACGTTGTGCGTGTCGGTGAAGATCGCGCGCATGGCGGCGGCAACCTCGGCGTCGCTCACCTGCACGATGTGGTCGATGTGCGGGGCCAGCACGGCCAGCGCCTCGGCATCGGCGACGCGGCAGGCCATGCCGTCGGCCAGCTGGGTTGTTACCGGGGCTTCGACCACCCGGCCTGCGGCGAGCGAATCGGCATACGTGGTGGCATGGCTGCTGACCACGCCCACCACGCGCACGGGGTGCTGCAGGGCCAGCTTGGCGGCAATGGCCGAGCAGGCGCCCGAGCCCTGGCCGATGGGCACGTACACCACATCCAGCTGCGGCACGGCGCGCAAAAACTCCCACCAGTAGGTGGCAACGCCGCGCAGCAGGTCGGGGTGGAAGCTGGGCACCATGTGGGCGCCGCGCTGGGCGGCGAGCTGGATGGCGTGTTCGCGCGCCTCCTGAAAGTCGTCGCCGTGTTCGATGAGGGTGACGCCTAAAGCGCGCATGGCCGCGTTCTTCTCCACCGAGTTGCCCCGCGGCACGACGATGGTGCAGGCCACGCCGTGGCGACGCGCGGCCCAGCCCATGCTCTGGCCGTGGTTGCCGCGTGTGGCGCTGATCACCTCGGCGGGCAGCGCGCCGCGCTGGGCGAGCTGGTCGAAGTAGGTCAGGCCCCCGCGGATCTTGAACGCGCCTACGGGGGTGTGGTTCTCGTGCTTGAGCCAGCAGTCGGTGCCCAGGCGCTGGCTCAGCAGGCCCCAGCGGTATTGGGGCGTGGCGGCGAAGTCGCGGTACACCACCTCGGCGGCGGCTTCGATGTCGGACAGGGTGGGCAGCAGGGCGGTGGGGTCGAGGCGGGTGTTCATGCGGCGGCTTTCTTTTCCGTCAACAGTTTGAGGGCGAGCAGACCGAGGACGGTGCCCATGAAGTAGCGCTGGGCGCGCGTCCAGGCAGCATTGCGGTTGAGGAACAGCGCCACGCGCGCGGCGCCCAGCACCAGCAAGGAGTTCACAGCGGCGCTGGTGCAGATCTGCACCGTGCCCAGCGTCAGGCTTTGTTGCAGCAGCTGGCCGCGCTCGGGGTGCAGAAACTGGGGGAAGAACGACAGGTAGAACATCGCGACCTTGGGATTGAGCAGGTTGGTCATGAAGCCCATGAGGAACAGCGTGCGCGGGCTGTCGTGCGGCAGGTTGCGCGCTTCAAACGGCGCGGCGCCGCCGGGCTTGACGGCTTGCCAGGCCATCCACAGCAGGTAGGCGGCACCAGCGTAGCGGATGGCGTCAAACGCCAGCGGCACGGCAGCCAGCAGCGCGGTGAGGCCCAAGGCAGCCGCCAGCAGGTGCACCACAAAGCCCAGCACCACGCCCGCCAGCGAGATGAGTCCGGCGCGCGGCCCCTGGGTGAGGCTGCGCGAGACGCAGTACACCATGTTGGGGCCGGGCGTAAGCACCAGGACCAGCGCGGCCAGGGCGAAGAAAAGCAGTTCTTGCGGCGAAAACAGCATGGTGGTCAGGCCTGTGGGGTGAAGGATGTGATGGCGACAGGCCCGCGCGGGGTGCTGAGCTGCGCGGTGATGCGGGGCACGCCACCGGCGGCAACCCCCACGCAGCTCGCCACGCCGATGGCATCGCACGCCGCCTGCAGCGTGGCGGCCTGCGGGTGCTGCAGGGCCAGGGACTGCAGCTGCACGCCCGACGCGGGCAGGCTGTCGCAGGGATGCACGGCGCCCCACTGGATGAGCGTGGGCAGGCAGCCGTCCATCAGGCGCAGGCCGTCCTCGCGCACGGTGATCTGCCACTGCAGCAGGCCGTTGGGCGTGGGGCGGTTGGCCGTGAGCACGGGGCCGCGGTCGATGTCCAGCGCGGCCAGGGCGGCGCAGCGCTCGGCCACGTCGGGCACGCTGGCCACCCAGTGGATGAGCTGTGGGCCGTGTGCGGCCACCTGCTGCTGCAGGGTGGCGTCATCCATGTCAAACCAGCGCCTGGCGCTTGCTGGACGAGCGCTGGAAGCTCCTGGATTGATAGCAATAATTTCCAGATAGGCGCGCGGGTGCGCGGGGCTGGACACATTGAAGATGCGGTTGTGCGTGCCCATCAGCGGGTGCTCGCCACCGGCCGTGGGGGTGATTCCGAAGCTGCGCTCGCACCAGGCCACGCCGCTGGCCAGGTCGGCCGCGAGCACGACGAGGTGGTCCACGCAGGGCGCGTGCACTGCGGCGGCGGTCACAACAGCACCTCGCCGGAGACGCAGGTCACGCTGCTGCCGCCCACCCAGATCGTGTCGCCGTCCTGCTGCACATACACGCGCCCCGCCCGGCCCAGGCATGTGCCCTGGGCCGCCACGTACTGCGCGGGGGCCAGTCCCGCGCCGATGAGCCACTGCGCGAGGGCTGCGTTCAGGCTGCCGGTGACGGGATCTTCGGCCAGGCCGTTGTTGCCGGGGAAGAAGGCGCGCACTTCAAATGCAATCCCTTCGGCGTCCGTGCTGCCGATCACTCCCACTTTTCCGCGCGGGCCGACCACGCCCACATCCAGCTGGCCGAGGATGCTGGCATCGGGCTTGAGCGCGCGCACCTGCTCGGCCGAGCGCAGCATCACGCCGCGCCAGTTGGGGCCGTTGTCGCACCAGGCGTGGTGCAGGATATCGCTGCGCGCCACGCCCAGGCCCTTCGCAATCAAGGCAACATCTTCTTCGGCCAGCGGACCGCTTTTGATGAGCGGCGGCGCGGCAAATGCCAGGCGCGCGCCGTCCTGGCGCAGCGTGACCAGGCCCACGCCGCATTCCTGCACCACCTTGCCCGCCGCCTGCGGCTGGCCGCCGGCCTTCAGCCAGGCGTGGCAGCTGCCCAGCGTGGGGTGGCCGGCAAAGGGCAGCTCGCGCCCAGGACAGAAGATGCGCACGCGGTAGTCGGCCCCGGCGGCACGGCCCTCGGGCGTGGGGGGCAGCACGAAGGTGGCTTCGGACAGGTTGGTCCAGTTCGTGAACTCCTGCATGGCTTCGGTGGACAGGTCCGTGCCGTCCAGCACCACGGCCAGCGGGTTGCCGCGGTAGGGCTGCTCGGTGAAGACGTCAACTTGCTGGAAAGGGCGTTGGTGCATGGGCGATTTCATCCTTCGCAAGGGCCGCATGTCAAAAACTGGCGCGGCGCAGACCAGTGCACCCGTGGAACTGGCTTTGCCAGGCCACCGGGTGCGCCCCCTTGGGGCTGAGGCTTGAGGTTCCGAGCCTGCCTGCGCAGGCTCGGACAGGCCGAAGAGGCCGCGCCTCTGGCGCGAGCCACCGAGCCTTAGCCGCTCAGGGGGTCATAGAAGTACTTTTCCTTCGATGCAGGTGACGGCCTGGCCGCCAACCCAGATCTGGTGATGCTCGTCCTGGCGCACATGCACGCGCCCGGCCCGGCCCAGGCATTCGCCCTGGGCCACCAGGTAGCGTTTGGGCGCCAGGCCGTCGGCGATCAGCCATTCGGCCAGGCTGGCGTTCAGGGTGCCGGTGACCGGGTCTTCAGGGTTGCCCATGGGGGCGGCGAAGGCGCGCACCACGGCGCCGGGCTGGCGGGTGTCGGCGGCTGTGGGCCCCACGTGGATCACGCCCACGTCCTGGCCCAGGTCCTTCAGGCGCGCATGGTCGGGGCGCAAGCCCAGCACGGTCTCGGCGCTGTCCAGCAGCAGGCCCAGCCACACGGGGCCGTTGTCCAGCAACTGCGCGCCCAGGATCTGGTGCGGGCGCAGGCCCAGGGCACTGGCAATCAGCGGCACCAGCGCCGGGCTGGGTGCGCTGCGCTTGAGCGGGGGCGCGGCAAAGGCCAAGGTGCCATCGGCATGCGCAATGCGCACCAGGCCCAGCGCGCACTCCTGGATCACCATGCCGTTCTGGCTTGGGGCGTTGCTCGCCTGCAGCCAGGCGTGGCAGGTGCCCAGTGTGGGGTGTCCTGCAAAGGGCAGCTCGCCATTGGGGCTGAAGATGCGCAGCCGGTAGTCCGCTCCCGCGGCGCGTCCCGCCTCGGTGGGTGGCAGCAGAAAGGTGGTTTCCGACAGATTGGTCCAGGCGGCGAAGCGGCGCATGTCCGCATCGTCCAGGCCTTCAGCATCCAGCACCACGGCCACCGGATTGCCGTAGCCGGGGCGGTGGCTGAACACGTCGATCTGCTTGAAGGGGCGCTGGTGCATGGTGGCTTCGGAGTCAGGAGAGAGGCAGGTCCAGCACGCCCCGGGCGCCGGGGCGCGAACTGACCGCGTTGTACCACCGCTCCAGATGCGGCCGTGCCGGGCGCTCCTGCGGCAGGCCCCACCAGCGGTGAATTTCGCAGCCCACGGGGATGTCGGCCATGGTGAAGCGCTCGCCCGCCATGAAGGGCTGGCGGGCCAGGTGGGCGTCCAGCATCGCCATCAAGGGTTCGGTGGCGGCCACGGAGGCGGCGATCAGCGCGTCGTTGCGTTGCGCAGCGGGCGTGCGGATCCACTGAATGAAGGCGTCGCGCCCGGCCGGATTGAGCGTCGTCTGCTGCCAGTCCATCCACTGCTCGGCCACAAAGCGATCGCGCAGGCTTTCGGGGTACAGGCCGGCTGGCGAATGCCGGGCGCACAGGTAGCGCACGATGGGGTTGGATTCCCACAGCGTCACGCCCGTTTCGTCGTCTTCGACCAGCGGCACCAGACCGTTGGGGTTAAGGGCGAGGTAACGCGGCTCGCGCACGATGCCAAACTGCCCGCCAGCGTCGGTGCGCTGCACGGCAGAGAGCCCCAGTTCCTGCACTGCCCAGACCACCTTGCGCACGTTGATGGACGACAGGCGTCCCCATATCCTTAGCATGCTTGATTGACTTTCATGGTGAGTTGCGCCATCGCTGGTGTGTGCTGCGGGCGCGGCCACGTGAGGTAGCCGCGGAACTGGCTTGGCCAGGCCGCTGGCTGCGTCCCCCTCCCGTAGCGCGCAGCGCGTAGAGAGAGGGGGAAGCGGCGCAGCCGCTCAGGGGGTGGCACCTCTAATTGCCGCGGCCAGCGCAGCGATACCCGTGGCGATCTGCTCGGCCGTGGAGGTCACGAACGACAGGCGCAGCGTGCGCGGGTCAGCATTGTCGGCATAGAAAGCCGCGCCAGGCACAAAGGCCACGTTGCGCTCCACCGCCTTGGGCAGCAGCTCCACGGCGCTCATGCCCTCGGGCAGGCGCACCCACAGGAACATGCCGCCGTCGGGGCGGTTCCAGTGCACGTCCAGGCCCTGCATTTCCTTCGTCAATGCGGCCAGCATGGCCTCGCACTGCTGCTTGTACAGCGCGCGGATGGTGGGTACGTGGCGGTCCAGGAAGCCGCCCTTCATCACTTCGGCCACCAGACGCTGGTTGTAGCCAGGGGTGTGCAGATCGGCCGCCTGCTTGGCCTGCAGCAGCTTCGGGTACACGGCCTTGGGTGCCACCATGAAGCCCAGGCGCAGGCCGGGGGCCAGCACCTTGGAGAACGAGCCCATGTAGATGCAGCCTTCGGGGTTGCGGGCCGGGAGTGGTGCGGGTGGCGGGTTGTCAAACCACAGGTCGCCGTAGGGGTTGTCTTCCACCAGCGGCAGGCCCAGTTCGGCGGTGGCATTGACCAGCGCGGCGCGGCGCGCATCGCTCATGGTGCGGCCGGTGGGGTTCTGGAAGTTGGGCAGCACATACAGAAAGCGGGCCTTGTCGGCGCCTGTGCCCACCTTGGTCTTGAGGTCGTCCACCAGCACGCCTTCGTCATCGCTGGCCACGGACACCACGGTGGGCTCCATGGGCGTGAAGGCCTGCAGCGCGCCCAGGTAGGTGGGGGTCTCCACCAGCACGCGGCTGTCCGAGTCGATGAGCACCTTGGCGATCAGGTCCAGCGCCTGTTGCGAGCCGGTGGTGATCAGGATCTGGTCGGGGTTCACGTCCCAAGG
>NZ_JALEGG010000031.1 GCF_022763525.1 Acidovorax sp. | reverse complement strand
CGTCTTCTTCTTCGGGTGCATATTCACATGCATGCAGCATGGCGCCGCTGCACATGGCGCAAGGCTCCAGCGTGACGTACAGGCTGCAGCCGTCGAGCCGATAGTTGCCCAGCCGCTGCGCGGCCGCGCGCAGCGCCACGATCTCGGCGTGGGCTGTGGGATCGTGACCCTCGACAGGGGCGTTGCGGCCGGTGGCGATGACCTGGCCGTCCTTGACCACGATGGCGCCCACGGGCACCTCGCCAGCGCGGGCGGCTTCTTGTGCCTCGGCCAAGGCCAGGCGCATCCAGTGCGCGTCTTGGTCGGAAATCATTGCTATAAAAACAATAGCTTCTTGCGCTTGATAGATAAGCGCCAGAAGGCAATTTGGCTTATTTTTCTTCGTCCGGCATCGGGCGGGCCTGCTGCATCAAGCCCTCCACCTGTTGCTTGACCTGCTGCTGGATCTGCTGGCTCTGGTCGCGCACCGTGCCTGGGCTTGCCCCGGTGGGTGCAGAGGCGGGATCGGCCGTCTGCAGGGTCGGCACCGGCGTGCGCATGGCCGACATCTGCTTCTTGACCACCACGCCCACCACGGCCAACGCCACCACCAGCCCAATCACTCCGAACACTGCACGCATTTCCATCCTTTGCCGGGCACAGGCTGCCCGATGGCCAAGCGCCCGACTGTAAACCCTGCACAAAAAAATGGCCGCACTGGGCGGCCATCAGGCAAATTGCCGAACGGAGCCGACCTCAGTTCAGCGCCACGCGGCTGCCGCCCTGGAAGGTGTAGAGCGTCACCGCAGGCGCAGTCAGCTCGCCCTTGGCCGTGAAGGCGATGTTGGCGGTCACGCCCTTGTATTCGGTCTTGGCCAGGAAGGGCGTGAACACCTTGGGGTCCACCGAGTTGGCGCGCTTCATGGCGTCGGCCAGCACCATGGCCGCGTCATAGGCATAGGGGCTGTAGATCTGGAACTGGCCAGGGAACTTGGCGTCGTAGCGCTTCTTCCAGTCCGAACCACCCTGCATCTTGTCCACTGAGGCACCGCCGGTCGCGCAGGTCACGTTCTTGAGAGCCGGCGTCTTGCCCGACAGCTCGGGCAGCTTCTCGGTGCACAGTGCATCGCCACCAAAGAACTTCACGTGGCCCAGGCCCAGTTGCTCCATCTGGCGCAGCATGGGTCCGGCCTGGGCGTCCAGGCCGCCATAGAAGATCGCATCGGGCTTCTTGTTCTTGATGGCCGTGAGGATGGCCATGAAATCGGTGGCCTTGTCGTTGGTGAACTCCTCGCCCACCACTTTGAGCCCTTTTTGCAGCGCCGTGGCCTTGAACACGGACGCCACGCCCTGCCCATAGGCCGTGCGATCGTCAATGATGGCCACGCTCTTGAGCTTGAGGTGGTCCGCGCCAAACAGTGCCAGCGCGGCCCCCAGGGCGTTGTCGTTGGCGATCAGGCGGAACGTGGTCTTGTGGCCGGGCTTGGTCAGGTCGGGGTTGGAGGCCGATGCGGTGATGTGCGGCAGATCGCACTTGGCGTAGATGGCCGACGCGGGGATGGACGTGCCCGACTGCAGGTGACCCACCACGCCGGCGACCTTCTGGTCGCACAGCTTCTGGGCGACGGCGGTGGCCTGGCGCGGATCGCCCGCGTCGTCTTCGGCCGCGATCTCGAACTTGATCTTCTTGCCGCCGATCACCAGGTTCTGGGCATTGAGATCGTCAATGGCCAGGCGCACGCCGTTCTCGGTGTCTTTGCCGATGTGGGCAATGCCGCCGGACACGGGGCCCGCGTGCGCGATCTTGACGGTCTGCACGTCCTGCGCGGTGGCCGCGGACGCAGCCACCAGGCCCAGGCTAGCGATGGCCAGCTGGACCAGAGACAAAGAGGACACGGAGCGCAGAGACGGGGCACGGAACACGTTGAATTCTCCAAGAGGGGACGAAAGGTTGCGCACCGGCTTGGTGCGCGAGACCGCTGCATCCTACCCATCCAAGGCCGACCAAACGCTGCAACGATATGCAAACTTAGCAATTTGTGGGGACATTAAAGCGGCTAATGCCCGCTGCCGGGCTTCTCAGCTGCCAGCCACGCGCAGCTTGAAACCGACGAACGGCAGCACCGCGTCGGGCGCACTGCGGGGCAAAAGCTCTTCCACGCAGCCGGTTTCACTGGGGGGCACAAAGCCCATGGCGATCGCGCCAATGGCAGCGTTGTGCGTACCGGTCCAGTCCCAACCCCAGCCGGCGCCGGTGACTTCACCCTCGAACAGCACGGGCCCGTCGATGGTGATGCCCTGATGGATGTTGATGTGCATGCGGTCGGCATATGTGCCCGCCCGGTACCCGGCGCGGATGCGCACGGTGACGATGGGATGGGCTGCCAGATCGAAGGTGCCACCGGAGACGTTGTGCACCGGTTGCAGCACGGGCATGGCGGTGCCGTTCCAGCGCTCGGCCTCCACCACGCCATCGGCAAAGAAGATGAAGCCACGCGCTTCGGACCAAAGGTTCTTCCCATGGCGAATGATCGGTCCGCAATGGGGGTTGTAGCTGCCCTGCCCGCCCGTGCCGTCCAGCGCAAACACCACGTGGTGCGCACCGTTGACAAACAGCCGTGAGCAATCGACGGTGCAGAGCAAATCGTTATGGCGCGTGGCCGCCAGGCTGCTGCGCTCGGGCAGGCAGTAAAAGTCGAGGTCGTTCGGGGTCAGTTGGATTTGCGTGGGCTTCTTGGCGCGGGAAGTACTCATCCGAAGTCCTTTCTCGATGGGACGGAGCTGGGCATGGGCGACGCGAGCGGGCCCGCGTGCCGCCCCGTTGTAACAGACACCTGTGCGGCGACGCCCGCCAGTTCGTTACCAAACGCTGCAGCCGCCGATAACCCGCAGGAGACGCCCGCGTGGCGAAACTGAAATAATCCCGCCCCATGTCTCTCCTGCCCCACCAGCTCGAACTGCTCTCCCCTGCACGCGACGCCGACATTGGCATCGAAGCCGTCAACCACGGCGCCGATGCCGTCTACATCGGCGGCCCTGCCTTTGGCGCGCGGGCCAGCGCGGGCAATGACATCCGGGACATCGAGCGCTTGGTGAAACACGCGCACCGCTTCAACAGCCGCATCTTCATCACGCTCAACACCATCCTGCGCGACGACGAGCTGGAGGCCGCTCACAAGATGGCGTGGCAGGTGTACGAGGCGGGCGCCGACGCGCTCATCATCCAGGACATGGGCCTGCTCGAAATTGACCTGCCCCCCATCCAACTGCACGCCAGCACCCAGACCGACATCCGAACACCCGAGAAGGCGCGTTTCCTGCAGGACGCGGGCCTGTCGCAGATCGTGCTAGCGCGCGAGCTGACCGTGCAGCAGATTGCAGCGGTGCACAAGGCCCTGGGCCCGGTGGATGCGCCAGGCCGCGCCAACATCGAGTTCTTCATCCACGGCGCACTGTGCGTGGCCTACAGCGGCCAGTGCAACATCAGCCATGCGCAAACGGGCCGCAGCGCCAACCGCGGCGACTGCAGCCAGGCCTGCCGCCTGCCCTACCAGGTCACCGACGCACAGGGCCGCTTCATCGCGCATGACAAGCACGTGCTGAGCATGAAGGACAACAACCAGAGCGACAACCTGCGCGCCCTCATCGACGCCGGCGTGCGCAGCTTCAAGATTGAAGGCCGCTACAAGGACATGGGCTACGTGAAGAACATCACGGCCCACTACCGCACGCTGCTCGACGAGATCATTGAAGAGCGTGAGGCCGAGGGCCGGCCCCTCTCCCGCTCGTCCAGCGGACGCACCACCTTCACCTTCACGCCCGACCCGCTGCAGAACTTCAACCGCGAGTTCACCGACTACTTTGTCACCGGCCGCAAGGAAGACATCGGCGCGTTCGACACCCCCAAGAACCCGGGCCAAGCCATTGGCTGGGTGACCAAGGTGGGGCCGGACTTCGTCGAGCTGGAGGTAAGCGACCCCGCCACCGTGCTGCACAACGGCGATGGCCTGTGCTACTACGACCTGCAAAAGGAGCTGGTGGGCATGGCCATCAACGTGGCGGAGCCCGTGTCGGCCCGCGTGGGCAAGCTCATCACGCAGTGGCGCGTGTACCCCAAGGACCCCATGGAGGGCTTTAAGGACCTGCGCAAGGGCACGGAGATCAACCGCAACCGCGACATGGACTGGGTACGCACGCTGGAGAAAAAATCCAGCGACCGCCGCATCGGCCTGTGGGCGCAACTGAGCGAAACGCCCACCGGCTTCAGCCTGCTGCTGACCGACGAGGACGGCAATGTGGGCTGTGCCGAGGTGCACCAGCCCCACCAGCCCGCCACCGACGCCGCCAAGGCCGAAGCCAGCCTGCGCGAACAACTGGGCCGTTTTGGCGCCACCATTTTTGCGGTGCACGACATTGGGCTGCAGCTTTCGCAGCCCTGGTTTGTGCCCGCCTCGGTGCTGAACGCGCTGCGCCGCGATGCACTGGCCCACCTGGAGGCCAGCCGCGCCCGCAACTTCGCCCGCCTGCCACGCGCCACGCCCGTGGAACCCCCTGCGCTCTACCCTGAAGACACGCTCTCCTTTCTGGGCAATGTGTTCAACCACAAGGCCCACGACTTCTACGTACGCCACGGCGTGAAGGTGATCGCCGCGGCCTACGAGGCGCATGAGGAAGAAGGCGAAGTCAGCCTCATGATCACCAAGCACTGCGTGCGCTTTTCGATGAGCCTGTGCCCCAAGCAGGCCAAGGGCGTGACGGGCGTGCAGGGCACCATCAAAGCCGAACCCTTGATGTTGATCAATGGCAAGGAGAAGCTGACCTTGCGCTTTGATTGCAAGCCCTGTGAAATGCACGTGGTGGGCAAGATCAAGCGCCAGGTGCTGAACCAGGCCAAGGAAGCCCCGCTCACCTTCTACAAAACCCGGCCGCACCACGCCCATTGATCCCCCGCATGCGGCCGTGGCCCAACGCCACAGCCCATGCACACCGAAACGTTTTCATCCCCGCCCTGCGGGCCAGCACCATGATGGCCACGCTGCTGGTGTGGCTGCAGTTCGCTGCCTGCGCGGGGCTGATTGGCGCCGCGGGCTACCAGCTGTCGCGCTACGGCGATGCCATTGCGCAGCGCACCGGCCTGTCGGGCAGCTGGATCGGCCTCACGCTGGTGGCCAGCGTGACTTCGCTTCCAGAGCTGGCCACCGGCATCACCAGCGTCACCATCGCCAACACCCCCAACCTGGCCGTGGGCAACGCACTGGGCAGCTGCGTGCTCAACCTGGTGTTTCTGGTGGTGATCGACCTGCTGTACCGGCCAGCACCGGTATGGACCCGGGCCGCCCACGGCCACGT
>NZ_JALEGG010000030.1 GCF_022763525.1 Acidovorax sp. | reverse complement strand
GGTGGTAACAAAGCCCAGCAGAATCGCAAAGAACGCACCTGCGAGGCCACCCACCAACGGTATGAACACCAGTGGGATTTGCACCGTGCCCTTGGTCGCCATGTTCATGGCATGGATCGCGATGAACGAACCCAGGCCGGTGTAGACCGCGTGGCCAAAGCTCAGCATGCCGCCCTGCCCCAGCAGCATGTTGTACGACAGACAGATGATGATCAGGTAGCCGATCTGCGACAGCATGGTCAGCGCCAGGCTGCTGCGAAACAGCATGGGCGCCACGATCAGCAGGGCCGCGAACAGCGACCAGACGATGATGCGCCCGACATTCCAGGGTTTGAAACGGTAGTGCGACGTGGCACTGGAAGCGGTGTTGGTAGTTGCATTCATGGTGTCAGTCCTCCCGCGTACCCAGCAGGCCCTTGGGGCGGAAGATCAGGATCAGCACGAGGAACAGGTACGGAAGGATGGGCGCGACCTGGGAGATCGTGAGCTTGAGCAGGGGGTAGCCAAAGGTCTGGTCTGTCACAGCCACGCCCACGGCCTTGAACACATGTATCAGCGAGTAATCCAGCGCCACGGCAAAGGTCTGCACCAGACCGATCAGCAACGATGCCAGGAAAGCCCCCGCGAGCGAACCCATGCCCCCCACCACCACGACCACGAAGATGATGGAGCCGACAGAGGCCGCCATGGCCGGCTCAGTGACATAGGTGTTGCCGCCAATCACGCCCGCCAGGCCCGCCAGCGCAGCGCCGCCACCGAACACCAGCATGAACACGCGCGGCACGTTGTGGCCCAGCGCCTCCACCATTTCGGGGTACTTGAGGGCGGCCTGAATCACGAGCCCGATGCGGGTGCGCGTGAGCAGCAGCCACACCGACACCAGCATCAAGAGCGCCACCAGCATCACGAATGAACGCGACTTGGGGAACTGCGTGCCGTACAGGGAGAACAGGGGCCCCTGCAGCTGCTCGGGCAGGCCGTAGGGCACCGTGGAGCGGCCCCACACGAGCTGCACCACTTCCAGGATGAGGTACGAGAGCCCGAACGTCACCAGCAACTCCGGCACGTGGCCAAACTTGTGCACGCGGCGCAGGCAGTAGCGCTCAAACGCGGCACCCAGCACGAACACCACCAGCGGCGCAATCACCAGCGCCGGCCAGAAGCCCACCACCCCGGAGATGGTGAAGGCGAAATAGGCGCCCAGCATGTAGAAGCTGGTGTGAGCAAAGTTGAGCACGCCCATCATGCTGAAGATGAGCGTGAGGCCCGAACTGAGCATGAACAGCAGGAGCCCGTAGCTCACGCCATTCAGCAGCGAGATCACGAAAAACTCAGGATTCATTGGAATTCTTCACTGCAGGGGTAAAAAAAAGGCCCGAGTGGTCGGGCCTCGAAGCGGTCACGCTAGAACTTACGGACGCTTCATCTGGCACGACGTGGGCGTGCTGGCGACATAGGGCTCGTAGTACTTCACAGGCACGAAGGTGTGCCCGGTGTTCTCGGAGTCGAGCGGGTACTTGCCGCCCGCCTTCTCCCACTTGGAGATGAAGAGACCTTGCTGCAGCTGGTGGTCGGCCTTGCGCATCTCGACCTCGCCGTTGAAGCTCTTGAACTTCATGCCTTCGAACACAGCCGCCACCTTGACGGGGTCAGTGGACTTGGCCTTGGTAAAACCTTCAGAGAGCATCGTGAAGGCGTGGTACACGGCGCCGGTGTACATGTCGTCGTTGAACTTCTTCTTGTAGTCCACCACGATCTGGTTCAGCGGCCCAGGCAGGTTCATGTGTGCATAGGCGACCATGTAGACACGCCCTGCCGCAGCAGCGCCCATGGCGGTGGGGCTGCCTGTGACGGAGCCGTAGTAGGTGTAGAAGTTGACGTTGTTCAAGCCCGCATCGTTGGCGGCCTTGATCAGCAGCGCCAGGTCGGAGCCCCAGTTGCCCGTGATCACGCTGTCAGCACCCGACTGCTTGATCTTGGCAATGTAGGGCGAGAAGTCACGCACCTGCGCCAGCGGATGCAGGTCGTCCCCGACGAACTGCACGTCAGGGCGCTTGCGCTGCATCATTTCCTTCGCAAACTTGGAGACCTGGTGGCCGTGCGAGTAGTTCTGGTTGATCAGGTAGACCTTCTTGACCTCGGGCATGTCCTTCATGTACGTGGTCAGGGCTTCCATCTTCATGGACGTGTCGGCATCCAGGCGGAAGTGCCAATAGCTGCACTTGCTGTTGGTGAGATCCGGGTCCACGGCCGCGTAGTTCAGGAACAGCACTTCCTTGCCGGGGTTGCGGGCGTTGTGCTTTTCCAGCGCGTCCATGATGGCGAGGGCCGGGCCCGAGCCGTTGCCCTGCACCACATAGCGCGCGCCCTGGTCCATGGCGGAGCGCAGGGCGCTGGTCGTTTCTTGTGGGCTGAGCTTGTTGTCGATGCCGATGATCTCGAACTTGACCCCTGCCGCGTTCTTCTTGTTGAACTCTTCGGCGATGAACTGGAAGCTCTTGAGCTGGTTGGTCCCCACAGCTGCCATCAGGCCCGAAAGCGGGTCGAGCCACGCAATCTTCACGGTCTCGCCCTTTTGAGCGAACGCGCCGCCAGCGCTTGCCAGTATTACCGATGCAGCTACAGCCTTGATAGCAAATTTCATGGTTTTGTCTCCTTGTGAATCGATATGAACGCAGCGTACCGCGTTGCAACAAAGCACTTCTCAGGGATTGCCCCTACCAGCGTCGCACACGTGACTGGATGAGGTGGCCCCCCCTGTGGCGCTGCGCGCCTTCCCCCTCTCCTTCGGGAGGGGGCGCACCCAGTGGACTGGCAAAGCCAGGTCCGCGGGTGCACTGGTCTTGGGCTGCGCCGGTTTCGTAGGTCGTGACGAAATCAGCACGGCCGCTTCACGCTTTCAAAGGCCCGGCAGCTTGTAGTCCTTGAGCTGTTCGCGCAGCTTGGTCTTGAGCATCTTGCCGGTGGCGCCCAGCGGGATGGCCTCGACGAAGACCACGTCATCGGGGATCTGCCACTTGGCGGTCTTGCCCTCGTAGAAGGCCAGCAGTTCTTCGCGCGTAACCTCGGCGCCGGGGCGCTTGACGACGGCCACGATGGGGCGTTCGTCCCACTTGGGGTGCGGCATGCCCACGCAGGCGGCCATGGCGATGGCAGGATGCGCCATCGCGATGTTCTCGATGTCGATGGAGCTGATCCACTCGCCGCCGGACTTGATCACATCCTTGCTGCGGTCGGTGATCTGCATGAAGCCATCGGCGTCGATGGTGGCCACGTCGCCTGTGGGGAACCAGCCGCGTCCCTGGGCGTCAGGGATGAGCGGATCTCCGCCTTCGCCCTTGAAGTAGCTGGCCACGATCCAGGGCCCCTTGACGAGCAGGTCGCCGTAGGTCTTGCCGTCCCAGGGCAGCTCATTGCCGTCTCCGCCCACGATCTTCATGTCCACGCCATAGATCGCGCGGCCCTGCTTCTGGAGCACCTTCATCTGCTCGTCCTTGGGCAGCGCCAGGTGCTTGTTCTTCAAGGTGCACAGCGTGCCCAGCGGGCTCATCTCGGTCATGCCCCACGCATGCAGCACTTCGACGCCATAGTCTTCCTTGAACGCATGGATCATGGCGGGCGGGCAGGCCGAGCCACCAATGACCGTGCGGCGCAACGTGGAGAACTTCAGCCCTGCAGGCTTCATGTGGCCGAGCATCATCTGCCACACGGTCGGCACGCCAGCGGCATAACTCACCTTCTCCGCTTCGATGAGCTCGTAGATGGACTTGCCGTCCATGGCCGGGCCGGGGAACACCAGCTTGCAGCCCGTGAGCGCGGCCGAGTACGGGATACCCCAGGCGTTGACGTGGAACATGGGCACCACGGGCAGCACCGAGTCGCGGGCCGACAGGCACATCACGTCGGGCAGCGCTGCGGCGTATGCGTGCAGCGTGGTGGAGCGGTGGCTGTACAGCGCGGCCTTGGGGTTGCCCGTGGTGCCACTGGTGTAGCACATGCTGGATGCCGAGTTTTCATCGAACTCGGGCCAGGCGTAGTCGGGCGCATGGGCGCCGATCCAGGCTTCGTAACTGGTGAGGCCCGGAATACCCGAATCCACAGGCAGTTTGTCCGCATCGCACAAGGCCACCCATTTCTTCACCGTCGGGCACCTGGCATGCACGGCTTGCACCAGCGGGAGAAAGGTCAGGTCAAAACAAAGTACCTGGTCCTCGGCGTGGTTCATGATCCAAGCGATCTGGTCGGGATGCAGGCGCGGGTTGACGGTGTGCAGCACGCGGCCTGAACCGGAAACGCCGAAGTACATCTCCATGTGCCGGTACCCGTTCCAGGCCAGCGTGGCGACACGGTCGCTGAACTGCAGCTTCAGTGCATCCAGCGCATTGGCCAATTGGCGTGCACGGGCAGCCAAGTCGCGGTAGGTGTAGCGATGGATGTCGCCCTCGACGCGCCGCGACACGATCTCGGCGTCGCCATGGTGGCGTTCGGCGAACTCGATCAGTGACGAAATCAAGAGCGGTTGGCTCTGCATCAGGCCCAGCATGGGTGCTCCTTGGATGTAGTGGTAAATGGAAAGATCATCGTAGCGCGGCGCGGGCCGCCAGGGTGTCACGCCGGTAGCGAGAGACGGGAGCCCAGGGCACGCGCTGCGCCATCGCCGCGGCAGTGTGCGCCGCATGCGCGCGCTTGCCAACACCTGTCGTCCAGTTGACAAACGCACAGGGATTACCCTGCATGGCCTGTAAGAACGTGTTTACGATCTTTTCAGGACCGCGCAAGCGCCTTGCCGGGATGGGGTGCAAGGCGCGGTGCGCAGCCAATAGCTCGGCTATTGGCAAACGCCGCAACGCCGCAGACCGCCCGGCAAGGCACTTGCCCGAAGGGTTGGAGTGAAATCGGGCGATTGGACGCCCCGGCTGCTTGCATGGGCACGAGCCCATGCGGCGCATCCGAAGCATCCACTCATCCCGAT
>NZ_JALEGG010000252.1 GCF_022763525.1 Acidovorax sp. | reverse complement strand
TGCTCACCCAGCTGATGCAGGTGTCCACCGCCCACGTCTACCTCACCTACCCCTTCGTGCTGAGCTGGTCGATGATGGAAGCCATGAGCATCGGGTGCCTGATCGTGGGCTCGGACACGGCCCCGGTGCGCGAACAGATCCGGCACGGGGAAAACGGCATTTTGGTGGACTTTTTCAACCCTGAGGCGCTGGCCGAGGCCGTGGCCCAGGCCCTGCAGAACCGGGACGAGCTTCAGGCGCTGCGCGCGGCGGCGCGGGCCCAGATCGTCGCCCAATACGATCTGGCCAGCGTGTGCCTGCCGGCCCAGATGGACTTGGTCAAGCGGCTGGCCGGCGCGGCGGGGTAATCCCGCCGCCGGCAGCCCCGCCCGCCCAGCGGAAAGTCAGTCGCCCGAAGTGACCAGGAAATCCCGGCTGATCCCGCCGCCAAGGTCGTTCACCCGGTCCAGGAACTGCGTGAGGAAGGCGTGCAGCCCCGTGGCCAGGATCTCGTCAATGCGGCCGTATTGCAGGTCGGCCAGCAGGCGCCCGGCCTTGCGGCGTGTCTCCGCCGACTGTTCGTTGGCCAGCACGGACAGGTTCTCCACCACCTCGCGCAGGCAGGCGTGCAACGAGCGCGGCATGTCCCTGCGCAGGATGAGGAGGTCGGCCACGCGGCCGGGGGTGATGACGTCGCGGTACACCTTGCGGTAGACCTCGAAGGCGGACACGCTGCGCAGCAGCGAGCTCCAGTGGTAGAAATCGTTCTCCTGGTTGCGCTCGCTGGCGCGGCCGAAGAAATCGTTTTCCACCGCGTGGAACTTCACATCCAGCAGCCGCGCCGTGTTGTCGGCCCGCTCCAGGAACGTACCCATGCGCAGGAAGTGGAAGGCCTCGTCCTGCAGCATGGTCCCCAGCACCACCCCGCGCGAGAGGTGCGAGCGGTACTTCACCCATTCAAAGAACTGCCCCGGATCGCGCTCGAATCCACCGCCCTCGAGCAGCCGGTGCAGCTCCAGCCAGGTCTGGTTCTGGGTCTCCCAGACTTCGGTGGTCAGCGCGCCCCGCACGGCCCGCGCGTTCTCGCGCGCCGCGCGCAGGCACGACAGGATGGAGGACGGGTTGTTGCCATCCCGCACCATGAACTCCAGGACCTTCTGGGGGGTGACCTGGCCATACTGGGCCGTGTAGGCGGGGATGAGTTCGCTGATGGACAGCAGCCCCTCCCACCCCTCCTGCGCCACGTCGGCTGACTGCGGGAGCAGCGAGGTTTCGTAGCTCACGTTGAGCATGCGGGCGGTGTTCTCTGCCCTTTCCGTATATCGGGACATCCAGAACAGGTGATCGGCTGTGCGGCTCAGCATGCTGCCTCCGTGATCGAACAGGTCAGAGAACTCCGCGCGTGCTGCGCACGCAAGCGGTGTTGTGTCGAAAGCCTGCCTGCGGCGGACTTTTCTACCCTCTCGGTGTAGCAGGACATCCAGAACAGATGGTCGGCAGTACGGCTCAGCATCTCAAAACCCCCCGATTGTTTGCGTCATGCCACCCATGGATTGCGTCATTCGCCCTGCGGATGGGGAGACTGACTGCGCGGCGACAACGTCCTCCCCGAGCACCCACGTGTCCTTGGTGCCCCCGCCCTGCGATGAATTCACGACCAGCGAGCCCTCTTGCAGCGCGACGCGCGTGAGGCCGCCCGCCACCATCTGGACGTCGCGCCCGCTGAGCACGAAGGGCCTCAGGTCGATGTGGCGCGGCGCGATGCCGCTTTCCACATACGTGGGGCAGCTGGAAAGGCTGAGCGTGGGCTGGGCGATGTAGCCTGCAGGGTTCGCCAGCAGGGCGCGGCGGAAGTCTTCGATTTCCGCCTGCGTGGCGGCGGGCCCGATCAGCATGCCGTAGCCACCCGCACCGTGTACTTCCTTGACGACCAGGTCCTTCAGGTGGGCCAGCACGTGCTGCAGGTCATCCGGCTTGCGGCACATCCAGGTCGGCACATTCTTGAGCAGGGGCTCTTCGCCCAGGTAGAAGCGGATCATCTCGGGCACGTAGGGGTACACCGACTTGTCGTCAGCCACACCGGTGCCCACAGCATTGCAGATGCCCACGTTGCCCGCACGGTAGGCCTCCATGAGGCCGTAGCACCCCAGGGTGGAGTTGCGGCGGAACACTTGCGGGTCGAGGAAATCATCGTCCACCCGGCGGTAGATCACGTCCACTCGCTGCAGGCCGCGCGTGGTGCGCATGTAGACGAATTTGTCCTTGACAACCAGGTCCTGCCCTTCCACCAGTTCCACGCCCATCTGCTGGGCCAGGAAGGCATGCTCGAAGTAGGCGCTGTTGTGCATGCCGGGCGTGAGCACGACCACCGTGGGCTCGTCCGCCGCAGCGGGGGCGCTGGCACGCAGGGTTTCGAGCAGCATGTCGGGGTAGTGCGCCACCGGCGCGACCTTGTGCAGGCTGAACAGCTCGGGGAACAGCCGCATCATCATCTTGCGGTTCTCCAGCATGTAGCTCACGCCGCTGGGCACCCGCAGGTTGTCCTCCAGCACGTAGTACTCGCCATCACCCTGTGCGTTGGGGGCGCGCACGATGTCGATGCCGGCAATGTGCGCGTAGATGTCCTTCGGCACATGCACGCCCGCCATTTCCGGCCGGTACTGGGCGTTGTGGATGATAAGGTCGGCTGGCACGATGCCGGCACGGATGATGTCCTGGCCGTGGTAGACGTCCTGGATGAAGCGGTTGAGCGCCGTGACCCGCTGCACCAGGCCCTGCTGCATCCTCGACCACTCGTGGGCCGGAATGATCCGAGGGATCAGGTCGAACGGAATCAGCCGCTCGTTGCCCGCTCCGCCCTCGTCCTTGGCGCCGTACACGGCAAAAGTGATGCCCACGCGCCGGAAGATCATCTCGGCCTCGGCCCGGCGGGCCTGCATCACGTCAGGGGGCTGTTTGCTCAACCACTGCGCATAGCGCTTGTAGTGTTCGCGCACATCGCTGCCTTCAAAAGGCAGCATGGCGTACATCTCGTCAAATTTCTGCATGAACTGGCCTCCTGCACGCAGGATAGCAAGTTGTGCGCCCACCCCGCTGACTGCCCCCCGGCGGCAGCTCGGCGCGCCGCATCACTCGGGCCGTTGCGGTGCGCGGTGCTGCCAATAGCGGGGGTTGGCATCGCGCTCGCATCGCACGGCAGCGGGCGCAGACGACGACCACACCGCGGCGCCGCAGCGCGAGGATTCCACCACCTCGATCCCGCGGTCGCGATAGCGTTGCGCCACCTCGGGCGCGGGATGGCCGAATCGGTTGCGGTAGCCCGCCTGCACCAGGGCAGTGCGTGGTTGAACGGCCTCCAGAAAGGCGGGCGAGGAAGACGTCTTGCTGCCATGGTGAGGCACCAGCAAGAGATCCGCCCTCAAGGGCGCCCCGCGCGCCACCAACGCCTGCTCCTGCGCGGCCTCGATATCGCCCGCGAGCAATGCCACTGGCGGCGCAGGCCCCTCCGCCGGGGGCTGGCCGGCCACGATGCGCAGCACGCAACTGAGCGTATTGGGCCGTGCCGCGGAGGGGCCGGCGGATTGCGCCAGCGGATGCAGCACCTCGAACTCCACGCCGTCCCAGGTCCAACGTTGGCCGGCCACGCACGGGGACGCGGGGCGCAGGGCCTGCAACGTGTGCTCTGCTTCGATCGAGCCCACCAGAGCGGCCGTGGGCTGCTGGGCCAGCACGGCGGCGGCGCCCCCGGTGTGGTCGGCATCGCGGTGGCTGAGCATGAGGGTGTCCACGCGCTCGCCCAGCGCCCGCAGCAGCGGCACCAGCACGCGGTGGCCCGCATCGCTCTCGCGGCTGAAACGCGGTCCTGCGTCATACAGCAGCGCGTGGCTGGCGGTGCGCACCAGCACGGCGTTGCCCTGGCCGATGTCCGCCGCCAGCAACTCGAATTGCCCGGGTGCAGGGCGGGCCGGCTGCCATGCCAGCGCAGGCCACAGCAGGACCAGCGCCGACAAACGCAGGCGCCACGGCAGGCGTGCTGCCAACAGCGCCCCGCCAGCCACGGCCATCACGCCCGCCCACAGCGGCGCAGCGGGCAAGAACACCACGGCCCATGGCCACTGGGCCAGCCACTGCAGCAGGGCCGCCAGCGGCTGAAGGCTGAGCGCCGCAAGGCTCCAAAAAGGCGCCCACAGCACACCGCCCAACGCCAGCGGCGTGACCACCAGCGTGACCCAGGGGATGGCCACCAAATTGGCGGCAAACCCCACCAGCGCGACCTGACCGAACAGCAGCAAGGTCAGCGGCGTGAGCGCCAGCGTGACCACCCACTGCTCCCGAACCAAGGCATAAAAATAGCCTCTTGCGCCCGCAGGACGAGCGCCACCAGCTATCGGATTGGTAGCAAACAAAATTCCAACTGCCACAAAGCTCAGCCAGAACCCCGCTTGCGCCAGGGCCCAGGGGTCGGCCACCACCACGGCCGCGCAGGCCAGCAGCCACACATGCGGCCACGGCCAGCGGCGCCCGCTGAGCCGCAGCGCCGCGATCGCGGCCAGCATGATCACCGTGCGCTGCGCGGGCACGCCCCAGCCGCTGAACAAGGCATAAGCCGTTGCCAGCAGCACACCAGCCACCAATGCGGCCGAAGGCGCGGGCACGACCAGGCACAGCCGCTGCGATCGGCGCCACAGCGCCCGCACCACGAGTGCGGCCAGCCACGCAAACAGTGTGATGTGCAGGCCCGAGATGCTCATCAGATGAGCGACTCCAGTGGCACGGAAGACATCCCAGTCAGCGCGGTCAATGGCGCGCTGGTCACCGGTGACCAGGGCAGCCACCACGCCGGCGATACGGACGCGGGCGGGATCCGGATCGGAATCCGGCGGCGCGAGCCGGTCCAGGATGGCGTCGCGGACCGACTGGCGGGTGCGCTCCACCGGATGCCGCCAAGTGGAGGCGAGCAGCTGGGGCGGCTCGTCCTTGGAACCTGCCCGGACATAGCCGGTGGCCTGCACGCCCTGCTCCCACATCCAGAGCTCGTAGTCAAAGCCGTGAGGATTGCGCAGGCCATGGGGCGCCTTGAGCCGCACGGTCAGGCTCCAGCGCTCGCCAGCCGTGAGGGCTGGGGGCTGGCGCTGCAGCTCTGCCAGCCCTGCAGCATCCCGCCAAGGCCCTCCGTACCATGCTACTTCGATGCGCGGGGGCAGCTGCACGGGGGCGCCGTCCAGGTGCGCTGCCTCCACGGCCAGACGGATCCGCGTGCCGGCTTCGTTGACCTGCGGCATGGCCGAGACCACGCCGGTCACGCGGATGTCCTGCCCCTCCAGAGCGGGACTCAGGCCGCCAGCCGCGTAGTCCACCGCGCGCAGTCCGCATACCGCGAACATCGCCAGCATCCCTGTTCCCACCGCCCAGATCACGCCAGGCATCGCGCGCCGTCGCAGGAATGCGCACGGGCCCGAGCCCCCCACACATACGCCCATCAAGCCCGCCAGCAGAAGAAGCGCCCCATAGGCCGCAGCACTCCAAAGCACCGGCTGCTGCAACTGCGCCACCGCTCCTGCCACGAGGCCCGCCAGCCACGCTGGCACGCGCCAAGGGGCTGCCTCCTGAGCTCGGGGTGCCCGGGCGATCGCATCGTCCGTGGTATGAAGCGGGCCGGCATTAGGCGTACTTATGGTGGACATGGGCTGATGCTAATGCCGCGCCAGGCCCCCCGCCGCCGTGATCCGCGGGCCATGCTGTGTAACACTCGCGCGACCGTGGCGGGTGGCGCATCCGCCGTTTCCCCATTCCGTTACTTCCTGCGAGGAACACCATGAGCGTTTACGACAAGCTGAAAGAACTCAACATCACCCTGCCGCCCGTCGCGGTGCCCGCAGCCGCCTACGTGCCCTATGTGCAGACAGGCAACCTGGTGTTCCTGTCCGGCCACATCGCCCGCAAGGACGGCAAGCCCTGGGCTGCGCAGTTCGGCCGCGATATCGGCACCGAGGAAGGCAAGCAGGCCGCCCGCGCCGTAGCGATCGACCTGTTGGGCACACTGCACGCCGCCACGGGTGGCGACCTCAACCGCGTCAAGCGCGTCGTCAAGCTCATGAGCCTCGTGAACTCTACCGGCGATTACACTGAGCAGCATCTCGTGACCAACGGCGCGAGCGAGCTGATTGGTGAGGTGTTCGGCCCAGAGAAGGGCACCCACGCGCGCAGTGCCTTTGGTGTGGCTCAGATCCCGCTGGGCGCCTGCGTCGAAATCGAACTTATTGCAGAGCTCGCATGAACCGCGGAACTCGGGTGTTCCTGAACACCTGAACCCAGGCTGCGGTTCCGCGCACAGAGGCGGTCATCGCAGCGCCGAAGGCAGCCCCTCGGCTCCTTCCCGCTTCAGAACGTTTCCCAGTCTTCCTCGGCGCCCTGAGCGACCTGCGGTTTGCGAGGGGCCGCTGCAGACGCGGGGCCAAGCTGTGGAGCTGCCGGTGCGGTGGCCGCAGAGGGCTTGGCAGCCGGTTTGGCTGCATTGGCCGCTGGGGCTGCCTTGGCAAGGGGTTTGACCACAGGCCTCGCGGCAGAGACCCCCTTGGCAGCCGACGCCCGCGCCGCCTCAATGGCCGCCTGCGCCTGCGCTGGGGCGTAGCTCGCCGCGTTCACCTTGAAGCGCGACACGACCTGCGCCAATTGGTCTGCCTGTTCGCGCAGGCTTTGGGCTGCGGCAGCGCTTTGCTCGACCAGCGCGGCATTCTGCTGCGTCATCTGGTCAAGGTTGCCAATGGCCTGGTTGACCTGCTGCACCCCCGCGCTCTGCTCCGACGACGCCGCCGTGATTTCCCCGATCATGTCCGTGACACGCTGCACGGACTGAACGATGTCCGTCATGGTGGTGCCGGCATCCGACACGAGACGCGAGCCTGTTTCCACCTTGTCGACCGATGCAGTGATGAGCTGCTTGATCTCCTTGGCGGCCTCGGCACTGCGCTGGGCGAGACTGCGCACCTCGCTGGCTACCACCGCAAAGCCACGCCCCTGCTCGCCTGCGCGCGCGGCTTCCACCGCGGCATTCAGCGCGAGAATGTTCGTCTGGAACGCGATGCTGTCGATCACGCCGATGATGTCGGCGATCTTCTTGCTGCTGTGGTTGATGTCTTCCATGGTGGACACCACCTGAGTGACAACCTCGCCCCCGCGCCGCGCCACACCGGTCGCGCTCGCGGCCAGGCTGCTGGCCTGCTGTGCGCTGCCGGCGCTTTGCTGGATGGTGCTGGTGAACTCCTCCATCGCGGCAGCCGTTTCCTGCAGGTTGCTGGATGTCTGCTCGGTGCGGGCCGACAGATCGTGGTTGCCCGTGGCGATCTCCGCGCTGGCGATGGCGATGCTGTCGGTGCTCTGGCGCACTTGGTGGACCATGCGGCCCAGGGCGTCGCTCATGGCATAGAGCGACCGCAGCAGGTCGCCAAACTCATCGCCCCGGGTGACAGCCACACTCTGGCTCAGATCCCCGCTGGCGATGCGCTCGGCCAGTCCATTGGCCTGCTCCAGCGGGCGCTGGATGCTGCCGATGAGAAAGTGAGCGCCGACGATGATCGCCAGCAGCAGCAGCCCCACGGCTACTGCAGCGATCTTCACGGTGAGCATCCGCTCGGCCGCCATGGCCTGTTGCCGGCTTTCTGCCTGTTGCTGCTGTTGCTGCACAAAGTCCCGCAGGGTGCCAAGGTACGCGGCCACGGCGGGGTTGTAGCGCTGGGTCACCAGCGCCACGGCTTGGTCTTGCTGGCCTTCGCTCTTGAGCTTGCGGGCCTCGCCGCGCAGATCGATCATGGTCTTGCGCGCGGCCGCGATCCTGGCCATCTGCGCCTTGTCCGCGTCGGACAGGGCCATCGACTCCAGCGACTTCTGCACTTCGCTGATCTTCGCCGACGTGGCGGCGATCACGTCCTTGAATTCGGTCTCCACGGCAGCGTCGTTGCTGACGATCAACGCTTGGGTCCTGGCGGCATTGGTCTCCGTCAACCCCGCCCAGGTGATGGCCGCATTGACGCGGGCCTGCATGTCGCGCGCCACCATGTCGGAGCGGGCTTGCACCTGGGCGCTGCGATATCCCGAAAAGGCGACCACGGCCACCAGGAGAACAACGATGGTGACGACCGCAAGCCAAAGCTTGTGGGCCATGCGTAGCGAGTTGGGCATATGTGTCTCCGTTCTACGTTGTGCAATGGAACCACAATGGTGCGCGCTTTCTCGCCATTGCACAAACCCGAAGGTGACAAGCCCGACAGTCCTGCCCGCGGCGCCCTGGCGGGGCCGCGCGGGCTCCCGCGTTTACTCCACGCGCGTCACTGCAGAGGGCTTGAACCCGAGGTCCGCCGCCTTCCCTTTGCGCCCGCGGGCTGCCCGCGCATTGTTCAGGCTGCGGATTTCCAGGGTTTCGTCGCGCTGCTTGCCGCCGCGGCCCAGGCCATCGATGCGGATGCTGCGCGTGTAGGCGGCAGCGCCCGCCAGCTGGTCCTTGTCCTCCAGGTCGATCAGCATCAGCCCGCGCCCGCCGTTGGCCAGGGTCTTGAGTTCGGCGATCTCGAACGTCAGGATGCGCCCACCGGTAGACGCACAGGCCACATGCGTGGCGGGGGGCACGGGCTTGCTGCCTGACGTGCCCGCGGCGTGCGAAGGCACGCACACCGTTTCGCCCTCACCCAGCGTGAGGAAGGCCTTGCCGCCCTTCTGGCGCGAGACCATGTTCTCCACCGCCGCCAGGAAGCCGTAGCCCCCGGAGCTGGACAGCAGCAGCGTGGCATTGGCCGGGCCTGCGAAGTAGTGCAGCAGGTGCGTGCCGGATTCGAGTTCGATCAGGGTGGTCAACGGCTGGCCGTCGCCCCGCGCGCCGGGCAGCAGCGACACGGCCACCGAGTACACGCGGCCATTGCTGCCAAAGGCCAGCAAGGTGTCCACGGTGCGGCACTCGAACGTGCCGTAGAGTCCGTCACCTGCCTTGAAGGCAAAGCTGGCCGCCTCGTGCCCATGGCCCGTGCGGGCGCGTACCCAGCCCTTTTGCGAGACGATCACCGTCACGGGCTCATCCACGACCTTGACTTCGGCCACGGCCTTTTTCTCGGCCTGGATCAGCGTGCGGCGCGCATCGGCAAAGGTCTTGGCGTCCTGCTCGATCTCCTTGATCATGGTGCGGCGCAGCGAGCCGGGGTTGTTCAGGATGTCTTCGAGCTTGCCCTGACTTTCGCGCAGCTCTTTCAGCTCCTGCTCGATCTTAATGGCTTCCAGCCGCGCGAGCTGGCGCAGGCGGATTTCCAGGATGTCCTCGGCCTGGCGGTCGCTGAGGTTGAAGCGCGCGATCAGTGCGGCCTTGGGCTCGTCCGCCTGGCGGATGATGGCGATCACCTCGTCGATGTTGAGCAGCACGGTCTGCCGCCCTTCGAGGATGTGGATGCGGTCCAGCACCTTGGCCAGCCGGTGCTGGCTGCGGCGGGTGATGGTGGCCTGGCGGAAGGCGATCCACTCCTCCAGCATCTGGCGCAGCGATTTCTGCACGGGCTTGCCGTCCAGGCCCACCATCGTGAGGTTGACGGGGGCCGAGGTTTCCAGGCTGGTGTGGGCCAGCAGCGCGGTGATCAGCTCCTGCTGCGGCGTCTTGCCCGTCTTGGGCTCGAACACCAGGCGCACGGGGGCATCCTTGCTCGACTCGTCGCGTACCACGTCCAGCACGGCCAGCATGCTGGCCTTGAGTTGCGTCTGCTCCTGGCTCAGGGCCTTCTTCCCCGCCTTGACCTTGGGGTTGGTGATCTCCTCGATTTCCTCAAGCACGCGCTGCGTGCTGACGCCCGGCGGCAGTTCGTTGACCACCAACTGCCACTGGCCGCGCGCCAGCTCTTCGATCTTCCAGCGCGCGCGCACCTTGAGGCTGCCCCGGCCGGTGCGGTACGCGTCCGCAATGTCGCCCGCGCTGCTGATGATCTGGCCGCCGCCGGGGTAGTCCGGGCCGGGCACGAGGGCCATCAGCTCTTCCTGGCTCAACGACGGGGACTTGATGAGCGCCACGCAGGCGTCGGCGATCTCGCGCAGGTTGTGGCTGGGGATCTCGGTGGCCAGGCCCACGGCGATGCCGCTGGCGCCATTGAGCAGCGCAAACGGAAGGCGGGCGGGCAACTGGCGCGGCTCCTCCGTGCTGCCGTCATAGTTGGGCATGAAATCGACGGTGCCTTCGTCGATCTCGTCGAGCAGCAGACTGGTGATGCGCGACAGCCGCGCCTCGGTGTAGCGCATGGCTGCGGCACCATCGCCATCGCGGCTGCCAAAGTTGCCCTGGCCATCGATCAGCGGGTAGCGCTGGGCAAAGTCCTGCGCCATGCGCACCAGGGCGTCGTAGGCCGACTGATCGCCATGCGGGTGGAAACGGCCGAGCACGTCGCCCACCACGCGGGCGCTCTTGACGGGCTTGGCCGCCGTGTTGCGCGTCGGGCCGCTGTAGCCCAGGCCCATGCGGTCCATCGAATACAGGATGCGCCGCTGCACGGGCTTGAGGCCATCGCACACATCGGGTAGCGCACGGCCCTTGACGACGGACAGTGCGTATTCGAGATAGGCACGCTGGGCGTAACCGGCCAGGCCCAGGGAGTCGCCCCCATCGTCGCCTGCGGTCGTGAAATCCAAAGTGGGTTGGTCGCTCATTCGTTCGCTAGGGGTTCTTGAATCACGTTCTGGGGAGGGGTCTGCGCCACGTTGGTGGATGGCATGTTGCCCCGCTGCGCGGCGCCGCCGGACAGCTCCATGCGCACGCGGCCGGGCGTGGCACGGCGGGTCAACACGGGCGCGGGCGGCTTGAGCTGGGCATACAGACCCATCACCGTGCGCACGTAGTTCTGTGTTTCCTTGTACGCCGGTATCTGGTTGCCCGCCCTTTGCACGGCACCTTCGCCCGCGTTGTAGGCGGCCAGCGCCAGATCGATGCGGCCCGGGAACAGGTCGAGCAAGTGGCGCAGATAGCGGGTGCCGGCGGGTACGTTCACTGCGGGGTCGGTGAGCTTTTGCTCCACCGTGCGCTTCTTGTCCGCACTCACGCCGAAACGGCTGGCCGTGGCGGGCATGACCTGCATCAAGCCCACGGCGCCCTTGGGGGACACGGCGGTGGCATCAAAGCCCGACTCGGTGGCGATCACCGCCTGCAGCAGCTCATAGTCCACGCCATGCTGGCTGGAGGCCGCGCGCAGGTGGTGCTTGACGCGCTTGTAGTCCGGCGCAATGTCGAAGAACGCCAGCAGCCGGGCGCCACCGGCCGGCAGTGCAGACGGCATGGCCGGAGCGCCCGGCGGCATGTCACGGGTCGAATCGAAGTCGTTCCCCCGGAAAAACAGCTGGTAGCGGCTGTCCACCTGCTCGGCAGCAAAGTGCGTGACGCCACGCTCATCCACGTGCGCCCACAGGTCCGGCCAGGCAGCCTGCTGCGTTAAACATAGCAGCAAACCCAATAGCGGCAAGCGCCAGGCACTGTTTTTAATCAGGAATTTCATTGCCGACCCCACGGATGGGGCGCCTCGCCGGATCAGATATCGATCTCCACCGCGTCGCCGTGCAATTCCATCAGCTCGCGTCGGGAGGCGGCTTCGCCCTTGCCCATGAGCTTGGTGATAAGGCCTTCGGTGGCGGCGAAATCCATGTCGCCCAGTTGCACGGGCAGGAGGCGCCGCGTATCCGGGTTGAGCGTCGTTTCCCACAATTGTTCCGCGTTCATCTCGCCCAGGCCCTTGAAGCGGCTGATCTGGCACTTCTCGCGGGGCACGCCGTCCTTGGCGCACTTGTCGAGGATGGCCGTCAGTTCGCCCTCGTCCAGCGCGTACATCTTGGCGGCGGGCTTCTTGCCGCGCGCGGGCACGTCCACCCGGAACAGGGGCGGGCGCGCGACGTAGATGTGGCCTGCCTCGATGAGCTTGGGGAAGTGGCGGAAGAACAGGGTGAGCAGCAGCACCTGAATGTGCGAACCGTCCACATCCGCGTCCGAGAGGATGCAGATCTTGCCGTAGCGCAGGCCCGAGAGGTCGGGCGAGTCCTGGGGGCCGTGCGGGTCCACGCCAATGGCCACCGAGATGTCGTGGATCTCGTTGTTGGCAAACAGCCGGTCGCGCTCGACCTCCCAGGTGTTGAGCACCTTGCCGCGCAGCGGCAGGATGGCCTGGCTTTCCTTGTCTCGGCCCATCTTGGCGCTGCCGCCGGCCGAGTCGCCTTCCACCAGGAAAACTTCGTTGTGCGAGAGGTCGCGGCTTTCGCAATCGGTGAGCTTGCCGGGCAGCACGGCCACGCCCGAGCCCTTGCGTTTTTCCACCTTCTGGCCGGCCTTCTGGCGGGTCTGCGCGGCCTTGATGGCCAGTTCGGCCAGCTTCTTGCCGTAGTCTACGTGCTGGTTGAGCCAGAGTTCGAGCGCGGGGCGGACGAAGCCGGACACCAGCCGCACCGCGTCGCGCGAGTTCAGCCGCTCCTTGATCTGGCCCTGGAACTGCGGGTCCAGCACCTTGGCACTCAATACGTAACTGGCCCGGGCAAACACGTCCTCAGGCAACAGCTTGACGCCCTTGGGGAGCAGGCTGTGCAACTCGATGAAGCTCTTGACGGCGTTGAACAGCCCGTCGCGCAGGCCGCTTTCGTGCGTGCCGCCCGCGCTGGTGGGGATCAGGTTCACATAGCTCTCGCGCATAGGGGCGCCGTCTTCGGTGAACGCCACGCACCACGATGCGCCCTCACCCTCGGCAAAGCTCTCGTTGTTGCGGTCGGCAAAGCCTTCGCCCTCGAACAGCGGAATCACCGGCTCGGCCGTGAGCGTCTGCATGAGGTAGTCGCGCAGGCCGCCCTTGTACTGCCACGTCTGCGTGTCGCGGGTTTTCTCGTTGACGAGCTGCACCGTCACGCCGGGCATGAGCACGGCCTTGCTGCGCAGGAGGTGCGTCAGCTCGCCCATGGGCAGCGCGCTGGACTCGAAATACTTGGCATCGGGCCACACCCGCACCGACGTGCCCTGCTTGCGCTCGCCCGCCTCCAGCGGGCGCGCCACCAGGGGCTCGACCACATCGCCGGCCGCAAACACAAGGCGCGCCACCTTGCCTTCGCGGTAGCTGGTGGCCTCCAGCCGGGTGGCCAGGGCGTTGGTCACGCTCACGCCCACACCGTGCAGGCCGCCCGAAAAGCTGTAGGCGCCACCCTTGCCCTTGTCGAACTTGCCGCCCGCATGCAGGCGGGTGAACACCAGTTCGATCACGGGCGCCTTCTCTTCAGGGTGCAGGCCGAATGGGATGCCCCGGCCATCGTCCTCCACGCTCACCGAGCCATCGGCATGCAGGGTGACGCGGATCTTCTTGCCGTGGCCAGCCAGGGCCTCGTCGGCTGCGTTGTCCAGCACTTCCTGGACGATGTGCAGGGGGTTGTCGGTGCGGGTGTACATGCCCGGACGCTGCTTGACGGGCTCCAGGCCCTTGAGCACGCGGATCGAGCCTTCGGAATATTCACTACTGGCGGACACAGAAGACGGTTTGGCGGACATAGCGGCGGATTGTAGTGCGGCAGCCGGGGTGTAGCTGGATAAAAAGACAGCCATTACCAGCCGCCCGCGGCCACTGTACTGGTCGCAATCGCTCGCCCCTGTATCTGCGCGTTTCGCACAAACTGGCTACATTCCTGCGCATGCATATGAATCCTCCCAAACTGTCCATGTTCCAGGTGCTCGCGTGTGGCGCGGCGATCGTGACCTTGTCCATGGGAATCCGCCACGGCTTCGGGCTCTGGCTTTTGCCCATCACCCAGGAAATGGGCTGGACGCGCCAGTCGTTTGCGCTGGCCATTGCCATCCAGAACCTGTCGTGGGGCCTGATCGGCATCTTCGCCGGCATGGCGGCCGATCGCTTCGGCGCCTTTCGCGTGCTCATCGGCGGCGCGGCGCTGTATGGCCTGGGCCTCGCAGGCATGGCGCTGTCTCCCACGCCTGCCCTCTTTGCGCTGACGGCCGGCGTGCTGATCGGCGCGGCCCAGGCGGGCACCACCTACGCGGTCATCTATGGCGTGCTGGGCCGGCAGATTGCGCCGGAGCGCCGCTCCTGGGCCATGGGCGTGGCGGCCGCAGCCGGTTCGTTCGGCCAGTTTCTGATGGTGCCCGTGGAGGGGTGGCTGATTGCGGGCCTGGGCTGGCAGCAGGCGCTGCTGGCGCTGTCCATGGCGGTACTGCTTATCGTGCCCCTGGCCTTTGGGCTGCGCGAGCCGGGCTTCAAGGGCAGCGCCCCCGTCCAGCGCGAGCAGACCATCGTGCAGGCGCTTTCGGAGGCGTTCCGCTATCCCAGCTTCAACCTGCTGATGGCCGGCTATTTTGTGTGCGGGTTCCAGGTGGTGTTCATTGGCGTGCACATGCCCAGCTACCTGAAGGACCATGGCCTCTCGCCCCAGGTTGCCAGCTACGCGCTGGCGCTGATCGGTCTCTTCAACGTCCTGGGCACCTACGTGGCGGGCACGCTGGGGCAGCGCCTGCCCAAGCGGTTCATCCTTGCGTTCATCTACATGGCGCGAGCGGCCGCCATCAGCGTTTTCCTGCTGGTGCCGTTGTCGCCGCTGTCGGTGTATGTGTTTTCGGCGGTGATGGGAACCCTGTGGCTGTCCACCATCCCCCCCACCAACGCGACCATCGCGCAGATTTTTGGCGTTCAGCATCTCTCGATGCTCGGCGGCTTCGTGTTCTTCAGCCACCAGATCGGCAGCTTCCTGGGCGTGTGGCTGGGCGGGTATCTGTATGACGCCACCGGCAGCTACGATATCGTCTGGTACATCGCCATTGCCCTGGGCATCTTCGCCGGGCTGGTCAATCTGCCGGTCAAGGAAAACCCCATCCGCCGCGCCGCTGCTGCAGCCGCTTGAACCCATGCATACCAGCCCTTCAATGCCCGCCAGCCACAAAACCCAGCCACCGCGCCCTCGGCGCTGGCTGGCCTGGCTAGGCTGGGCGGCGGCCGTGCTGGTGTGCCTGGCCGTGTTCGGCATGTACACGGTGCCCGACTTCATGGTGATGCTGGCCGATCAGATGTGGAGTTGCTTCTGAAGCGGCTTCTGCACGGCGGTTTTCAAGCCTTTTTGGACTCCAGCGCTTTCTGAACAAGCGCAAGCAGCTACTTTTTCGATAGCAAATGCACGGTACGGAATCCCCTTCCCCCTGGGTGTGTCGATGGACCCACCTGATCGCGCCCGGCGGCACGGCGCTGGACGTGGCCTGCGGCGCCGGGCGCCATCTGCGCTGGCTGCACAGTCAGGGCATACGAGTGGCGGGGGTCGACCGCTCCAGCGAGGCCCTCGCAGCCTGCGCGGGCCTGGGCGAACTGGTGTGCGCGGACATCGAAGGGGGCCCGTGGCCCTTTGCCAGTCGCCAGTTCGACGCCGTGGTCGTCACGAACTATCTGTGGCGCCCCTTGCTGCCCATACTCATTCAGAGCCTGGCCCCGGGCGGCGTGCTGATCTACGAGACCTTTGCCCTCGGCAACGAAACCGTGGGCCGCCCTGCCCGGCCCGAGTTCCTGCTGGCTCCCGGCGAACTGCTGCAGGTAAGCGCCGGCCTGCGCGTGGTGGCCTATGAAGACGGGTTCGAGGAGGAACCCGCGCGTTTCGTGCAACGCATCACGGCCGTGCGGGAACTCCCGCATGCCCAGGGGCCCCAACGGCATCTGCTGCCTGCGCGCACTCGTTAGAATGCCCTTTTACCGTTTACCACTGCGGACATGACATCTTCCTCCGTGCCTCTCACCGGCAGCATCGTCGCCCTCGTCACCCCCATGCACGAAGACGGCAGCGTGGACTACCCGGCACTGCGCAAACTGATCGACTGGCACATCGCCGAAGGCACCGACTGCATTGGCGTGGTGGGCACCACGGGCGAATCACCCACCGTCAACGTCGAAGAACATTGCGAGATCATCCGCGTAGCGGTCGAGCAAGCCGCCAAGCGTGTGCCCATCATGGCCGGCTGCGGCGCCAACTCCACCGCCGAGGCCATCGAGCTGGCCAAGTTCGCGCGCGGCGTGGGGGCCGACAGCCAGTTGCAGGTTGTGCCCTACTACAACAAGCCCACGCAAGAGGGCCAGTTCCAGCATTTCAAGGCGATTGCCGAAGCCACGGGCGACCTGCCCATCATCCTGTACAACGTGCCCGGCCGTTCCGTGGCCGATATGCAGCACGACACTGTGCTGCGGCTGGCGCAGGTGCCGGGCATCATCGGCATCAAGGAAGCCACTGGCAACATCGAGCGCGCCCAATGGCTCATCCGCGACGTGCCCAAGGGCTTTGCCGTGTATTCGGGAGACGACCCTACCGCGGTGGCGCTCATGCTGTGCGGCGGGCACGGCAACATCAGCGTGACCGCCAATGTCGCGCCGCGTCTCATGCACGAGCTGTGCGTGGCAGCCCTGGCGGGCGACGCGCGCAGCGCCATGGAAATCCAGTTCAAGCTGATGCCCGTGCACAAGAACCTCTTCGTGGAAGCCAACCCCATCCCCGTCAAGTGGGCCATGGCCCGCATGGGCCTGTGTGGCGCCACCATGCGCCTGCCGATGACGCCGCTGGCGGCCAGCAACGAAGCCGTGGTCGAAGCCGCACTGCGCACCAGCGGGCTGATCTAATCCGGGCCGCGCCCGCTCCCCGAGACACCTTTTCCCAAGGATTTCCGCGTGAAAGCTGCTACCACCCGCTTCGGCCTGCTGGCCCTTGCCATGGCCCTGTCCGCCTGCGCCGCCCTGGAAGGCGACAAGATCGACTACAAGAGCGCCACCAAAGGCTCTACCCTCGAAGTTCCTCCCGACCTGACCCAGCTCTCGCGCGATTCGCGCTACGCAGTCCCAGGCAGCGGACCCGTCTCGGCCGCCGCCATGCAGGCAGGCCAGGTGGCGCAACCCTCGGGCACCGCGAACGCCGCAGCAGCGCAACTGGGAGACGTGCGCATCGAGCGCGATGGCAACCAGCGCTGGCTGGTCGTCAACCGCCCTGCAGACAAACTCTGGGAGCCCGTGCGCGACTTCTGGCAGGAAAGCGGCTTCAACCTGGACCAGGCCGACGCGTCCGTGGGCATCATGGAAACGGACTGGGCCGAGAACCGTGCCAAGCTGCCGCAGGACATCATCCGCTCCACGCTGGGCAAGCTGCTCGATTCGCTGTATTCGACCGGCGAGCGCGACAAGTTCCGCACCCGGCTGGAACGCAATGCCAACGGTGGCACAGAGATCTACATCACCCATCGCGGCATGATCGAGGTGTACAGCAACACCACGAAAGACACCACGGTATGGCAGCCCCGCCCTTCCGACCCAGAACTCGAAACTGAATTCCTGCGCCGCTTGATGGTGAAGCTGGGCGTCAGCCAGGAGCAATCCAAGGCCGTGGCAGCGGCACCTGCACTGCGCGCCCAGTCTGCGCGCATGGCCACCGTGAACAACCAGCCGGTGGTCCAGCTGGACGAGGGATTTGACCGCGCATGGCGCCGCGTGGGCCTGGCGCTGGACCGCACCGGCTTCACCGTGGAAGACCGCAACCGCAACGAAGGTACCTACTTCGTCCGCTACGTGGCCCCCAACGCCGACAAGAAGGAACCCGGGTTCTTTGGCAAGCTGTTCAACTCCGCACCCGCAACACCGCCGCTCAAGTACCGTATCGTGGTGCGCAGCCAGGGCGACTCCACCACCGTATCAGTGCTGAATGAAGCCGGTGCACCGGAATCGTCCGCCAACGCAGAGCGGATCGTGCGCGTCATCACGGACGACCTGAAGTAGCCGGCAACGCACCTTGGCAGCCACAACCCTCCTGCGCCCGATAGGGCGCGGGTAGGCCGCGGCCAGCGACTCCCTCACCACACCATGCTGCGCTTCAAGAATCTGGGGAGCGGCAGCACCGGCAACGCCACGGTCGTGGAAGGACGTTGCGGCACCCAGGTGCGCCGCCTGCTCATTGATTGCGGTCTGGGCATCCGGCAACTGCAGGCACGGCTGGCCCAGGCGCAGTTGCAGATCGAAGATCTGGACGCCGTCTTCATCACCCACGAGCATTCCGACCACATTGGCTGCGCGCAAGCGGTGGCCACGCGCTTTCGCATTCCGGTATGGATGAGCCAAGGCACGCACGATGCCCTGGGATCCCCGGACTTTGATGGACTGCTGAACGTCGCGCACGACATGGAAGGCATCGACATGGGCACCTTCCAGGCGCTGCCGTTCACGGTGCCCCACGATGCCCGCGAACCGCTGCAGCTGCGCTGCTCGGACGGTGCGTCCCACCTGGCTGTGCTGACCGACCTGGGCCACGCGAGCGACCATGTCCTGCAGCAACTGCAAGGCTGCCAGGCCTTGATGATCGAAGCCAATCACGACCCCGATCTCCTGCAAGCCTCCAGGTATCCGTTGTTTCTGAAGCGCCGCGTTGGGGGTCCCTACGGGCACTTGGCCAACGTGGCCACCGCAGGCATTCTCCAAGCAGTGCGGCACCCCGGCCTGCGGTGTGTGGTGGCCGCCCACCTGAGCGCTCAGAACAACGCTCCTCTGCTTGCGCAGCGGGCGCTCGCCCCCGCCTTGGACTGGGCCGAAGAAGAGATCACGGTGGCCAGCCCCACGACGGGGACGGCTTGGCTCGCAGTCGCGTCCTGACGCATTGCACGCCAGAAATCGCATATCCGCCCCACGAATAGTAGATCTGCAGGCCTGGCACGGCCACTGTCATACAGAGCCGCGCCTCGGCCCTTCGCGGCAACAAACACCTATAAACAAAAAAAGCCCCGACCTTGCGGCGGGGCTTCGCGCGGGCATCAGCAGGTTTGAAGACCTGCCAGTGTCAACGACAGGGTGACTTACTTGGCAGCGGAAGCGCCAGTAGCGGCCGTAGCAGCGGCGTCAGCAGCAGCCTTGGCAGCGTCGGCCGCAGGAGCGGAAGCTGCGTCGGAAGCAGCAGGTGCGGCAGGAGCAGCTTCAGAAGCGGCAGGAGCTGGTGCAGGAGCCGGTGCCGGTGCTTCCACAGGAGCGGGGGCCGGTGCTGGAGCGGGTTCTTCCTTCTTGCCACAAGCGGCGAGTGCAGCAGCTGCGATCAGGGCGGCCAGAACGAGAGAGTTCTTCATTTCGATTTTCCTAGTTGGACAGACAGGGTCTTGAGAGAAGCCACGGCGTCCGGCTTTGTGATAGCCCCGGATCCGTTGGCACATGCACTTGGCTTGCACCACTTCGGCGCAGCCTCAAATTATATTGGTATTTAGTCAATAGTGACTAACACTGACGAAAGCTTTACGCCAAGTTGACACGCCGCAATGCAGAAGCTCCGGCCTACAAACCCAAAGTCGATGCAGGAAAGCCGGGGGTGCTTTTGCTGCGCAGCCATTCATTCAGGGTTTCACGCAGCAGGACGCGCCGATCCGGCTCGCTGCCGGTCACGCCCACGCATCGTTCTGGGTCCAGGCGCTGCATCACCCATTGCGGGGACCACAGCGCGCTGGGGATGTCGAGCGGATCCGCCGACGGGCTGCGCCTGCAAGTGATGATGTGATCCCAGGTGCCACGCCAGCGCACAAAGCGGGCATGGCGGCGCACGACTTCGTCATAGCTGCAAGCCAGCATGGTAAAGCGCCGGCTCCCGTGCGCCCAGTCTTGCAATGCTTCCACCACGCTGCGCTCGCCCAAAGGCCAGTCATGGAAGTTCGCATCGCTGACCAGGATTTCCTTCCATCCTTCGCGCGCAGCTGTGGCAATCGCGTCGCGCACCAATTGCGCAAACGCCTCCCGTCCACTGAAGCGTCCGGTCGGTAAAACCGGCGGCGGGCCGGCATGGGAGTCAAGGTTTTCGTTGCTCATGGGAACGCTCCTTGCACAGATGGTACAGAACCTGTCCGCGCCATGCTCCACTGCGAAGGGAGACCAGCTCCGCCGTGTTCAGCACCCCATGCCCTGGCCCGCCGGCCTCCCAAGCGCCTGGCAATCAGAATCACAGAAGGCTAACCAGCCCACGGGTGAACCCAGCCCGCATCGCACCACGACGACACCAGCTCCAGCGCATCGTCGCTGGCCCGCGCGCGCTCGCGCGCCCTCAAATTCCGCGCGACCCAGCACAGTAGGGCCGCGCTGGCCCGGCGGCGGGACCCCCGCCCCCACCCCCCCCAGTAAC
>NZ_JALEGG010000251.1 GCF_022763525.1 Acidovorax sp. | reverse complement strand
GTGGGCGCGCTCCGCCCCTGCCCTCACCCCGTAATTCCTTGATCCCGCCCTGCCCATGAACACCCCCGCCACCGCCCCCTTCTTCATCGCTAAGGTCGAGCCCGACGGCCAACAATGCGACGCCTGGCCCGAGCAACCGCTGCTGCTGTCGCTGGAACAAGGCGGTATCGACTGGCCCAGCTCCTGCCGCAACGGCACCTGCCGCACCTGCCTGGGCCAACTGGTGGAAGGGACAGTGCGCTACGCCATCGAATGGCCCGGCCTGACCCCTGAAGAAAAGGCCGACGGCTGCGTGCTACCCTGCGTGGCCTACCCGGCCTCGGACGTGGTGCTGCAGGGTTCGTCCATTTGAGGCGCCGCAACGCTCGGGCACCCTGTGGTGCCACGGCGGCTCGCCCAGTGAACTAAAATCGCGCCCTTCGGGACCACACGAGAGTGCGGCCCCATCCACGTGCGGCAGCGCCGCATCGCATGTTCTTTGGGCGGTTTGAGAGGGCGCACCGGCAGCACACCGCCAGTGCCTCGGCCACGGGAACTGCGCTGCAGCCCAACCCCGCGCACACCCCGCAAGTGGCCTCAACGAAAGCCTTCCTTTCCATGAACACCCCCTACAACCCCGTGCCCATCTCGCCGGTGGAAGACATCGTGGCCGAAATGCGCGCCGGGCGCATCGTCATCCTGGTGGATGAAGAAGACCGCGAAAACGAAGGCGACCTCGTCCTGGCCGCCGACCACGTGACGCCCGAGGCCATCAACTTCATGGCCCGCTTCGGCCGGGGCCTGATCTGCCTGACGCTCACGCGCGAGCGCTGCGAGTTTCTCAGGCTGCCCCCTATGGCCGCCCGCAACGGCACCGTGTACAGCACGGCTTTCACGGTGTCCATCGAGGCCGCCGAGGGCGTGACCACCGGCATCTCGGCCGCCGACCGCGCGCGCACCGTGCAGGTGGCCGTGGACCGCAACAGCCAGCCCAGCGATCTGGTCCAGCCCGGCCACATCTTTCCGCTACAGGCGGTGGACGGCGGCGTGCTCATGCGCGCGGGCCACACCGAAGCGGGCTGCGACCTGGCCGCCATGGCCGGCTGCAGCCCCGCCTCCGTGATCTGCGAGATCATGAAGGACGATGGCACCATGGCCCGCCTGCCCGACCTGCAGCTGTTCGCAGCCGAGCATGGCCTGAAGATCGGCACCATCGCCGACCTCATCGAATACCGCAGCCGCAACGAGTCGCTGGTCGAAAAGGTGGGCACGCGCACGCTGCAGACCGCCTATGGCGAGTTCACCGCCCACGCCTTTCGCGACAAACCCAGCCAGGCCGTGCACCTGGCGCTGGTCAAGGGCCAGTGGGGCGAAAGCGATGTGGTGCCCGTGCGCGTGCACGAGCCGCTGTCGGTGTTCGACGCGCTCGAAATCAACCGCTCCATGCACTCATGGGGCCTGGACACCAGCCTGCAGTACCTCAATGCACAAGGCAAGGGTGTGGCCGTGCTGCTGAACTGCGGCGAAAGCGCGGCCCAGTTGTTGGCGCAATTCGAAGGCACGGCCCGCTCCGCGCAGGCGCCCGAACGTGGCCGCATGGACCTGCGCACCTACGGCGTGGGCGCGCAGATTCTGCGCGAATGCGGCGTGCACAAGATGGCCCTGATGGGCCAGCCGCGCCGCATGCCCAGCATGGCGGGCTACGGCCTCGAAATCACCGGGTTCATCCCCAAAGAATAAAAGCACAGGAACAGGATCACTATGTTTGGCGCAGACAAAGGCACCGCGGACAAGCTCGATGGCAAGAAGCTGCACATCGGCATCGTGCAGGCCCGCTTCAATGAAAGCATCACCAACGCCCTGGCGGCCGCCTGCCGTGCAGAGCTGCTGGCACTGGGCGTGCAAGAAAAGCACATCAAGCACGTGCTGGTGCCCGGCGCACTCGAAGTGCCCGTGGCCCTGCAAGCCCTGGCCGAGGCCGATGAGTACGACGCGCTGATCGCGCTGGGCTGCATCATCCGCGGCGAGACCTATCACTTTGAACTGGTGGCCAACGAATCCGGCGCGGGCGTCACCCGCCTGTCGCTGGACTACCAGATCCCCATTGCCAACGCCATCATCACGACCGAAAACGTCGAGCAGGCCGTGGCCCGCCAGACGGACAAGGGTACCGACGCTGCACGCGTCGCGGTGGAAATGGCGAATCTGCTGGACGAGCTGTCATGAGCGAAAACACCCCCACGCCCTCATCGGCACGCCCCCCCAAGCAGTCGCGCACCGGTCTCAAGAGCACAGGCACGCGCAAGGCTGCCTCCAAGTCCAACCGCAGCCGTGCGCGCGAATTCGCGCTGCAGGCCCTGTACCAGCACTTGGTGGGTGGCAATTCGCCCGAAGCCATCGACGCCTTCACGCGCGACCTGGCGGGGTTTCACAAGGCTGATTCGGTGCACTACGACGCGCTGCTGCACGGCTGCATCACCACCGGCGCCGACCTCGATGCGCTGATCACCCCGCTGCTGGACCGCAAGATGGCCGAGATCTCGCCCATCGAACGCGCGGCCATGTGGATCGGCGTGTATGAGTTCCAGCACTGCCTGGACGTGCCCTGGCGCGTGGTGCTCAACGAGTGCATTGAGCTGGCCAAGGAGTTTGGCGGCACCGACGGCCACAAGTACGTGAATGCCGTGCTCAACGGCTTGGCCCCGAAGCTGCGCGCCGTGGAAGTGGCGGCCGACAAGGCTTCTGGCACGGCCCCTCCAGCGCCTGCCCAAGAGGCCTGAGAGCCCTCCCCGCCCCGTGCGCGCCATCTATCGCAATGCACGGGGCCTTCTCTCCTTGAGTTAACGACCAACGCCCGACCCGCGCGGGCAGGACACCGTCCCATGAAGTTTTCCACGCGCGCCGAGCGCATCGAACCGTTCTACGTGATGGAAGTGGCCAAGGCCGCGCAGGCGCTGGCCCGCGAGGTGGCCGGCACACGCGAACCGATGATCTTCCTGAACATCGGTGAGCCCGACTTCACGGCACCCCCACTGGTGCAGGAGGCCGCCCTGCGCGCCGTGCACAGCGGCGCGACGCAGTACACCAACGCGCTGGGGCTGGATGCCTTACGCGAGCGCATCAGCGGCTGGTACCAGAGCCGCTTTGGCGTCAACGTGCCCGCGCGCCGCATCGTGGTGACGGCAGGTGCATCGGCCGCGCTGCAGCTGGCGTGCCTGGCACTTATCGAGTCGGGCGACGAAATTTTGATGCCCGACCCGAGCTATCCCTGCAACCGCCACTTTGTGAGCGCCGCAGAAGGCAAGGCCGTGCTGCTGCCCACCACGGCGGCCGAACGCTACCAGCTGAGTGCGGACAAGGTGCGCGCGGCATGGAATGAGAAGACCCGTGGCGTCCTGCTGGCCTCGCCCTCCAATCCGACCGGCACCTCCATCGCGCCCGATGAGCTGCGCCGCATCCACGACGTGGTGCGCGCGAAGGACGGCATCACGATGATCGATGAGATCTACCTGGGCTTGTCGTACGAAGAAGAGTTCGGGCACACGGCGCTGGCGATTGACGAGAGCATCATCAGCATCAACAGCTTCAGCAAGTACTTCAACATGACCGGCTGGCGCCTGGGCTGGATGGTGGTCCCCGAGGCCATGGTGCCCGTGGTGGAGCGCCTGGCGCAGAACCTGTTCATCTGCGCCAGCACGGTGTCGCAACACGCGGCGCTGGCCTGCTTTGAAGCCGAGAGCATTGCCGAATACGAACGCCGCCGCGCCGAATTCAAAGCCCGGCGAGACTTCTTCATTCCCGCCCTTGAGGCACTGGGCCTGAAGGTGCCTGTGATGCCCGACGGCGCGTTTTACGCCTGGGCCGACTGCACACAGGCGGCCGAACGCCTGGGAGTGAACGGCAGCTGGGATTTCGCGTTCGAGCTGATGCGCCGTGCACACATTGCCGTGACGCCGGGGCGCGACTTCGGCACGGCCGAACCCGAGCGTTTCATCCGCTTTTCTACCGCCAACTCGATGGCGCAGTTGCAGGAGTCGGTGGCGCGGCTGCGCAACGTGCTGGGGTAACGCGCGATGGCGTTCGAGTTTCCCGTCCGCGTGTATTGGGAGGACACCGATGCCGGCGGCATCGTGTTCTATGCCAACTACCTCAAGTTCTTCGAGCGGGCGCGCACCGAGTGGCTGCGGTCGCTGGGCATTGGCCAGCAGCGCCTGCGGGAACAAACGGGCGGCATGTTTGTCGTAACCGACGCGCAGTTGCGCTACCACCGTCCGGCGCGGCTGGATGATGAACTCATTGTTACCGCCGCCTTGCAGGCCGCAGGGCGCGCATCGTTGACAATAGTGCAGCGCGCGCTCCTGAAACCAGAGCAGATGACAGAACAGCCCCCGTTGCTGCTGACCGAAGGCACCATCCGCATCGGATGGGTGGATGCCGCCACCATGCGGCCCGCGCGTGTCCCGAACTCCCTTCTGGAACAACTCACACCATGAACTCCCAAGACATGTCCATCATCACCCTGGTGCTGCACGCCAGCTGGGTGGTGCAGCTCGTGATGCTGCTGTTGCTCGGCGTATCGGTCGCCAGCTGGGCGGCCATCTTCCGCAAGCTGTTTGCCTTGAAGCGCGTAAAGACGCTCAACGACGACTTCGAACGCGAGTTCTGGTCGGGCACCAGCCTCAACGACCTGTATGCCGCCGCTGCGCAGAACGCCAAGCAGGCCGGCCCCATGGAACGGATTTTTGCCAGCGGCATGCGCGAGTACCAGAAGCTGCGCGAGCGCCGCATCGTGGACCCGGGCACGCTGCTTGACGGCGCCCGCCGCGCCATGCGCGCGAGCTTCCAGCGCGAGATGGATGTGGTCGAGTCAAGCCTCTCCTTCCTTGCCTCGGTGGGCTCGGTGTCGCCCTATGTCGGCCTTTTCGGCACCGTGTGGGGCATCATGCATGCGTTCACCGGCTTTGCAGGCATGGAGCAGGTCACGCTGGCCACCGTGGCGCCCGGCATTGCCGAAGCCCTGGTGGCCACGGCCATCGGCCTGTTTGCCGCCATCCCCGCCGTGATCGCCTACAACCGCTTCGCGCGCGACATCGACCGCGTGGCCACGCACCAGGAGACCTTCATCGAAGAGTTCTCCAATATCCTGCAGCGCAACCTGGGCGCGCAGCCCGCTGCCCCGGCAGGCCACTCGGCCTCGGGCCACTGAGCACGGAGGTACGCTCCATGCCCGCCCTAGCCTCCCGCGGCCGAGGCCGCCGCACCATCAACGAGATCAACATGGTCCCGTTCATCGACGTGATGCTGGTGCTGCTCATCATCTTCATGGTGACGGCGCCCATGCTGACGCCCGGCGTGGTCGACGTCCCCAGCGTGGGCAAAGGCAAGAACATGCCCAAGGTCGTGGCCCAGGTCATCGTCAACAAGGACGGCTCACTGCAGTTCAAGACACCCGAAGCCACCCGCAGCCTGAACCAGCGCGAGATCGGCGAGGCCGCCAGCCGCTGGCAAAAGGCCCAGGGCGCCGACAGCGCCAGCGCCGTGGTCATCAGCGCCGACAAGGGCGTGCAGTACGAAAACGTGGTGAAGGCCATGGACGCCTTGCAGAAGGCTGGGGTGCAGCGCGTAGGCCTTTCCGTCAAACAGGGTGGTTGAACCGAATCCACGCCCGCCGCTCTGAAGCCCATGCACGCCCACAACGACCGCGACCAGTTTGCACCGCCCCACCCTCCGGCACGCCTGCGCGCCATCACGCTGGCCGTGCTGGTGCATGCGGTCCTGATCGGTGCGCTCACGTGGGGCGTGAACTGGAAGAACAGCGCGGACCAGCCGGCGGTGGAAGCCGAATTGTGGGCAGCCGTTCCCACTCAGGCCGCGCCGCGCGCCGTGGAGCCGCCCCCCCCGCCCCCTGCGCCACCTGAAGTGCGCACCCCCACCCCACCAGCCCCCCCGCCGCCACCACCGCCCCGCGCCGTGGAGCCGCCCGACACGCGCGAGGCCGACATCGCCATCGAACGCGAGAAAAAACGCCTGGAGCAGGAAAAGAAGGCACGCGAGCAGCAGCAGGAGCGTGAAAAGCGCGAACGCGAGCGCAAGGAAGACGAACGCCGCGAGCGCCTGGAGCAGGAGAAGAAGGAGCGCCTGCAGAAAGAAAAGGAACGCGAAAAAGAGCGCGAGAAGGAACAGCGCGAAAAGCAGCTGGCCGAGCAGAAGAAGGCCGAGCAGGACAAGCAGAAGAAGCTGGCCGAGGACAAGCGCAAGGCCGATGAAGCCGCCAAGCGCAAGGCAGAGGCCGAAGCCAAGCAACTGGCGGAGATGCGTGAGGCCAACCTGCGCCGCATTCAGGGCATGGCAGGCGCGACCGGCGGCGAAACCGCCACGGGCACCGCCCAGCGCAGCGCCGGCCCCTCGGGCAGCTACGGGGGCAAGGTGGCGGCCAAGGTCAAGCCCAACATCGTCTACCCCGATGCGATCTCGGGCAATCCGCGCGCCGAAGTGGAGGTGAAGCTGGCGCCCGACGGCACCATCGTGGGCAGGCGCCTGGTCCAGTCCAGCGGCAACAAGGCCTGGGACGATGCCGTGCTGCGTGCGCTGGACAAGACTGAGACCCTGCCGCGTGATGTGGACGGGCGTGTGCCTCCTTCTCTGGTCATTGGCTTCAGGCCTCAGGACTGACGGCGACTGGCGACTGACAACTTCCGATCCGCATCCGCAACGCGGCGGCAAGGCCCATCGGGCTGGGCCCTTCAAGCCTCGGGCAGGGCTTTCACACGCTCGGCGTGAAAATCGTGGGGTTGGTTGAAAGGCCTTCCGCCAAGGAGAGGTTCCAAAACAAAACGCCCGGAAGACACCGGGCGTTTTTGGTTCTTGGCCTCATCGGCCTCTAGCGCTTGAGGGACAAGCGCAAATAGCTATCAAAATAATAGCATCTCATCCAAGCCTCAGCGATCCCGCCGCTCCATGCGTCGGTTCAGGTTCAGCGCACCCAGGGTGCAGGCCACGCCCGACAGCAAATACACCGTGACGGCCAACAGGCCAAACTGGGCCGACAGGTACAACGCCACCAGCGGCGCAAACGCGGCCCCGATGATCCAGGCCAGGTCGGCCGACAAGGCGGCGCCGGTATAACGGTACTTCGGAGAGAAGTTGGCCGTGACCGTGCCCGAAGCCTGGCCGTACGACAGCCCCAGCAGCACAAAGCCGAGCAGCAGGAACATGGTGCTGCCCACCTCGCCGGTGCTGAGCAGCACGGGGGCCATGAAGCTGAACACGCCAATCAGCACCGCCATGCCGCCCAGCAGCTTGCGGCGGCCCAGGTGGTCCGAGAGCCAGCCCGACACCATGATCGCCCCCGCCGCCAGGAAGGCTCCCACGATCTGCACGCCCAGGATCTGGGTCACGGGCTGGTCGGAATACAGCGTGATCCAGGAGAGCGGGAACACCGTGACCAGGTGGAACAGCGCAAAACTGGCCAACGCGGCAAAGGCGCCCAGCAGCACGTTGCTGCCCTCATCGCGCACCACGCGGTTCACGGGCACGGGCTGCAGTTCGCGCTCTTGCAGGAGTTCGGCATACGACTGCCCCACCACCAGGCGCAGGCGTGCAAACAGGGCCACCACGTTCACGGCAAACGCCACAAAGAAGGGATAACGCCAGCCCCAGGCCAGGAACTCCTGCACGGAGAGGCTGCTGTACAAATAGGCAAACAGCCCGGCTGCCAGCACAAACCCCAGCGGGGCACCAAGCTGGCCGATCATGGCGTACCACCCCCGGCGCTCCTTGGGTGCCGACATGGCCAGCAGCGACGGCAGCCCATCCCACGAACCGCCCAGCGCCAGACCCTGGCCGATGCGCAGGACCAGCAGTGCGGCCACCGCCGCCATGCCCGCCTCCTGATAGCCGGGCAGGAACGCCATGCCGACTGTGCAAACGCCCAGCAGGAAGAGCGCAATCGTCAGCTTGGTGCCCCGGCCCCAGCGGCGCTGGATGGCCATGGAGATGGCCGTGCCCACCGGACGCACGACAAATGCCACGGCCAGCAGCGCGAACGCCATCAGGGTGCCATCCAGGCGCGACAGGAAAGGGAAGAGAAAGGAGGGGAAAACCAGAACGCAGGCAATCCCGAAGACGAAGAAATCGAAATACTCGGACGAGCGGCCGATGATCACGCCCACCGCGATTTCGCTGGGGGTCACATCTTCGTGCGTATCAGCCCGCGATAGAGAGGCGGGGCTTTCTTCAAAGCCGGCCGCAGGGTAAGTGGCAGTAGCGGGGCTGCTCATGGAAACGGGCTCCTTGTCGATGGTTTGCGATAACAGCCTGATCAAAGCCTTCTTGGACTCCCACAAGTACCTTGCGGGGATGGGTTGAACAGGCTGTGAGTACCGTTCTACACCTAAGCCCAATGGTCCACAAGTGCGGTTTCACTATGTCATTTGCAGGACAAAACCCCCTTCGGCGGCTTTGGCCGCGCCCAAAAACCGCTGCAAACCGGCGCCGGATTTGACCTTGGACAAAATGTCCAATGGACAAAAAAGCTAGCTCCGTTACATTCGCTGGCGTTTTCCCTATTCGCGTTTACCCGTAGTAGCCTTTTGAACCAGCCCGCAGGGTTCCCCCTGAACGGAACGGCGGCCACTTCGGCAATTCACGCCCCCTATGCGCCACCCCATGTCTCATAAAACTCTCCATCGCGTGCCCGTCGGTCTGGCCGCCATGGCTGCCCTGGGCAGCCTGGTGGGCTGCAGCAAGGCAGTCGTCCTCAACCCCGCTGGCGACATCGCTGCACAGCAAGGCCAGATGGTCATCCAGGCCACGCTGCTGATGCTGATCATCATCGTGCCGGTGATCGCTCTCACACTGTGGTTTGCATGGAAATACCGCCAGAACAACGCCGCCAATACCGAGGACGATTACGACCCCGACTGGCACCACTCCACCACGCTGGAACTGGTGATCTGGACGGTGCCCCTCTTGATCATCATCGCCCTGGGTGCACTGACCTGGATCGGTACCCACAAGCTCGATCCCTACCGCCCCCTGGACCGCATCTCCGCTTCCAAGCCGCTGGACACCCAATCCACCCCCCTGGAAGTGCAAGTGGTGGCCATGGACTGGAAGTGGCTGTTCTTCTATCCCGAGCAGGGCATCGCCACGGTCAATGAACTGGCCGCGCCGGTGGACCGCCCTATCCTCTTCAAGCTCACGGCCACGTCCACGATGAACGCGTTCTATGTGCCAGACCTCGCCGGCATGATCTACGCGATGCCCGGCATGCAGACCGAACTGAACGCCGTCATCAACCGGCCCGGCGTGTACAAGGGCATGTCCTCGCATTACAGCGGCTCGGGCTTCTCGGGCATGACGTTCAAGTTTCACGGCTTGAGCGAGAGCGACTTTGCGCAGTGGGTTGCCAGGAACAAGTCCGAAGGCAAGCCCCTGACGCGCCAGGCCTACCTGGACCTGGTCAAGCCCAGCGAGCGCGACCCCGTGCAGCGCTTTGCCAGCGTGGAAGTCGGCCTGTACGACAAGGTGCTGAACCGCTGCGTCGAGGACGGCAAGATGTGCATGCACCACATGATGTCCATCGACGAACGCGGCGGCGAGGCCTTCATGAAGGCCCAGGGCCTGAATTTGCCCCAGGACGTCTGCACCGTGGACAACGCCGCCCAGGTGGTGGCGGCTCTCGAAGCGCGCCACGCCACGGTCTACGACCGCACCCTCTCCCGCCAATGATCCGCGCATAAGAGACTGACGAACATGTCCACCTCACCCGTTGTAACCGAACCGCATTGGGCCCTGGGCCGAATCACCTGGGACTCCATACCGATGGCGCACGAGCCCATCGTGCTCTGGACCTTCATCGCCACCATGCTGGGTGGCCTGGCCGTGATGGCCGCCATCACCAAATTCAAGCTCTGGGGCCCGCTCTGGCGTGACTGGATCTGCAGCATCGACCACAAGCGCATCGGCATCATGTACATGATCCTGGGCCTGGTGATGCTGCTGCGCGGCTTTGCCGACGCCGTGATGATGCGCCTGCAGCAGGCCATGGCCTTTGGCGACAACATGGGCTACCTGCCGCCGCACCACTACGACCAGATCTTCACGGCCCACGGCGTGATCATGATCTTCTTTGTGGCGATGCCGCTGGTCACGGGCCTGATGAACTACCTTGTGCCGCTGCAAATCGGCGCGCGCGACGTGTCCTTCCCGTTCCTGAACAACTTCAGCTTTTGGATGACCACAGCCGGCGCCGTGCTGGTGATGGTGTCGCTGTTCCTGGGCGAGTTCTCCACCGCTGGCTGGCTGGCGCTGTCGAACCTGGGGGCGCAGAACCCGGGCGTGGGGCTGGACTACTACATCTGGGCGCTGCAGATCGCGGGGGTGGGCACGACGCTGTCGGGCATCAACCTGATCGTCACCATCATCAAGATGCGCGCCCCTGGCATGAACCTGATGCGCATGCCCGTGTTCACCTGGACGGCCCTGTGCACCAACGCGCTGATCGTGGCGTCCTTCCCCGTGCTGACGGCAGCCCTGGTGCTGATGTCGCTGGACCGCTATGCGGGCACCAACTTCTTCACGAACGACCTGGGCGGCAACCCCATGCTGTACGTGAACCTGATCTGGATCTGGGGCCACCCCGAGGTCTACATCCTGATCCTGCCTTGCTTCGGCATCTTCTCTGAAGTGGTGGCCACGTTCTGCCGCAAGCGCCTGTTCGGCTATACCTCCATGGTCTATGCCACGGTGGTGATCACCATCCTGTCGTACCTGGTGTGGCTGCACCACTTCTTCACCATGGGCTCGGGTGCGAGCGTGAACACGTTCTTCGGCATCACCACGATGATCATCTCGATCCCCACGGGCGCGAAGATCTTCAACTGGCTGTTCACCATGTACAAAGGCCGCATCCGCTTCGAGCTGCCCATGATGTGGACCGTGGCCTTCATGGTGACGTTCGCCATCGGCGGCATGACCGGCGTGCTGCTGGCCGTGCCCCCCGCCGACTTCGTGCTGCACAACAGCCTGTTCCTGATCGCCCACTTCCACAACGTGATCATTGGCGGCGTGTTGTTCGGCCTGTTCGCGGGCATCAACTACTGGTATCCCAAGGCCTTCGGCTACAAGCTCGACCGCACCTGGGGCCTGCGCTCGTTTTGGCTGTGGGTGGTGGGCTTCTGGGTGGCGTTCGGTCCGCTGTATGTGCTGGGCCTGATGGGCGTCACACGCCGTGCCAACCACTTTGAAGACCCGTCGCTGCAGATCTGGTTCGTGATCGCCGCCATCGGCGCCGCGATGATTGCTGCGGGCATCGCCTGCTTCCTGATCCAGCTGGTGGTGAGCTATCTCAAGCGCGACCAGCTGCGCGACGTGACTGGCGACCCCTGGGACGCCCGCACGCTGGAATGGGCCACCTCGTCGCCCCCGCCCAACTACAACTTCGCCTTCACGCCCGTGGTGCATGAGATCGATGCCTGGTGGGACATGAAGAAGCATGGTTACCAGCGCCCGCTCACCGGCTTTGCCCCCATCCACATGCCCGCCAACACCGGCTCGGGTGCGGTGATCTCTGCGCTGTCGCTGGTGCTGGGCTTTGCGCTGATCTGGCACATGTGGCTGCTGGCGGGTGTGTCGTTCGCTGGCGTGATCCTGGCGTCCATCATCCACACCTTCAACTACAAGCGCGACTTCTACATTCCCGCCTCTGAAGTGACAGAGACGGAAAACCTCCGCACCCAACAACTGCGCGCCAGCCATGTCTGATATCCGTTACACCCCTGGCGCGGCAGGCGCCGCAAGCGCAGCCCTGCCGCTGCGCCAATACCACCCCGCGCACGAGCCGCACCCTGAAAACGGCACGGCCCTGGGCTTCTGGCTCTACCTGATGAGCGACTGCCTCATCTTTGCCGCCCTGTTTGCCACCTATGGCGTGCTGGGCCGCAGCTATGCGGCGGGCCCCACCGGTGCGCAGCTGTTCGACCTGACGCTGGTGGCCATCAACACGGCCTTCCTGCTGCTGTCGTCCATCACCTTCGGCTTTGCCATGCTGCGCAAGCAGCAGAACGACGTGAAGGGCACCCTGGTGTGGCTGGCCGTGACGGGCTTTTTTGGGCTGTGCTTCCTGGGCCTCGAACTCTATGAATTCGCCCACCTGATCCACCAGGGCGCCACGCCCCAGCGCAGCGCCTTCCTGTCGGCCTTCTTCACGCTGGTGGGCACCCACGGTCTGCACGTGACCTTTGGCCTGATCTGGCTGGTGGTGCTGATGGTGCAGATCGGCAAACACGGCCTGATCCACGAAAACAAGCGCCGCCTGATGTGCCTGTCGATGTTCTGGCACTTTCTGGACGTGGTCTGGATTGGCGTCTTTACCTTTGTCTACCTGATGGGAGTGCTGTAAATGAGCGCCGCACAACACACGGCACATGCCGGACATGACCACCACGATGACCACGGCGACCACCATGGCGACGTGGGCCCCCACAGCAGCCTGCGCGACTACACGATCGGCTTTGTGCTGTCGGTCATCCTCACCGCCATCCCCTTCTGGCTGGTCATGGCCAAGGTGATTGCGGACCGCAACACCGCCGTGCTGGTGCTGGGCGCCTTTGCCGTGGTGCAGATCCTTGTGCACATGGTGTACTTCCTGCACATGAACGGCAAGGTCGAAGGCGGCTGGACCATGCTGTCCACCATCTTCACCGTGGTGTTCGTGGCCATCGCCATCGCTGGCACGCTGTGGGTGATGTTCCACATGAACGCCAACATGATGCCCGAGCACCCCACCCCCACACCACCGACGCACGAGGCGCCGGGCCACTCGACGCCCTGATGCCGTCCCACCCCACAGCCCCGGGCCCCCAGGCCCGGCGGCTTCGCCAGGCGGTGCTCGCGGTTGTGGGCATCGCCTTGTTTTTGGGTTTCACCGCGCTGGGCACCTGGCAGGTGCAGCGCCGCGCCTGGAAGCTTGCACTGATCGAGCGCGTGGAGCAGCGCGTGCATACGGCCCCCGTGGCCCTGACCCCCAGCCCCGAGTGGCCCCAGGTAAGCGCAGCCAGCCACGAATACCTGCCCGTCACCGCGCAGGGCCAGTGGCTGCCCGAGAAAACCGTGCTCACCCAGGCCCTGACCGAGCTGGGCTCGGGCTTCTGGGTAATGACGCCCCTGCAGCTGGCCGATGGCACCCAGGTGCTGGTGAACCGGGGGTTTGTGCCGCAGGAGCAGCGCGCAAAGTGGCTGGCCACGCCCCTGTCCGCCTCCGCTCCCACCACAGCAACCATTCAGGGCCTGCTGCGCATGAGCGAGCCGGACGGCGGCTTCCTGCGCACCAATGCCCCGGCGGAGCAGCGCTGGTATTCGCGCGACATTGCCGCCATGGGCCGCGCGCTGCAGCTGCCCCAGGCCGCCCCGTTCTTCATCGATGCAGGGTTGCCACCACCGCCGGGCAGCGCTCCCACCCCGGTGACTGAGTCCACTTGGCCGCGCGCGGGCATGACGGTGGTCCGCTTCTCCAACAGCCATCTGGTCTATGCATTGACCTGGTATGGCCTGGCCCTCATGGTTGCGGGCGCAGGCTGGTATGTGGCACGCTACGAGCGCCGCCTGCGC
>NZ_JALEGG010000250.1 GCF_022763525.1 Acidovorax sp. | reverse complement strand
TGTCGATCAGCGCCTTGAGCTCTTCCATCTCGCTGGGCTTCAAGTCCGTCAGCGGCGCGCGCACCGGCCCGCCGTCGTGGCCCACGATGCGCGCACCTGCCTTGATGATGGACACGCCATAGCCTTCCACGCGGTTGCGGATGGCCAGATACGGCATGAAGAACTCCTTGAGCAGCCGGTGCTGGGTGGCCGTGTCGTCGCTGGCCACGGCCTTGTAGAACTCCATCGCCGTCTTCGGGATGAAGTTGAACACCGCCGACGAATACACCGGCGTGCCCAGCGCCTTGTACGCCGCCGCATACACCTCGGCCGTGGGGAGGCCACCCAGGTACGAGAAACGATCGCCCAGCTTCATGTAGATGGAAGACATGGTTTCGATGTTGCCCACGCCGTCCTTGAAGCCCACCAGGTTCGGGCATCGGTCGGCCAGGATGGCCAGCGACTCGGCCGTGAGCTTGGTGCGGTCGCGGTTGTAGACGATCACGCCGAACTTCACGCTCTTGCAGACCTGGGCCACATGCTCGATCAGGCCCTCTTGGCCCGCTTCGGTCAGGTAATGCGGCAGCAGCAGGATGCCGTGGGCGCCCAGGCGCTCGGCCTCTTGCGCATGGGCAATGGCCGTGCGGGTGGGGCCACCGGCACCGGCAATGATGGGCACCTTGCCCCGGCAGGTGTCTACGGCGGTCTTGATGACTTCGCTGTACTCGGGGCCCGACAGCGAGAAATACTCGCCCGTGCCACCGGCGGCAAACAGCGCGCTGGCGCCGTAGGGGGCGAGCCACTCCAGGCGCTCGATATAGGTCTTGGGGCGGAAGTTGCCCTGCTCGTCAAAGTCCGTGATTGGGAACGACAGCAGGCCGGAGCCCATGATGGTCTTGAGTTCTTGGGGGGTCATGGTAGTTGGCGCGCGGTGAACGTTGGAAAGCAAATCAAAAGGTCGTACAAGCTGGCTAGTTTTGGGGCAAATCTCAAAAAAAATTGCCAGAATCCGCAAATGTTAACGTTAACATCATCGGACAACATAGGGCAAACCCTTGGTTTTAAGCTCCATGACCGCTAATCCGCCGAGAAGCCGCCTGCGGCGTCGTTCAGGCGACTTCCCGCTTTAGACTCCGCCACCATGCACGCACCCCACACTGCGCCTCTTCCCGGCCGCGACCGCCCCGCCGTCACGCTGCGCGAGGTGGCCGAGCGCGCAGGCGTGTCGATGATCACCGTCTCGCGCGCCATCAATACGCCGCAGCAGGTGTCCGAGCGCACGCGGGAACGCGTGCAGGAGGCCGTGTCTGCACTGGGTTATGTACCCAACCTGGTGGCGGGCGGGTTACGGTCGGCACGCAGCCATGTGGTCACGGCTTTAGTGCCCACACTCACAGGCCCCTTGTTTGGCGAGATGGTGCAGGCGCTGACCGAGGCTCTGGAACTGCGCGGCTTTCAGGTGATGCTGGGCCAAGTGGGCTACGCGCGTTCACGCGAGGACGAGTTGCTGCGCGCCATCGTCGGCCGACGACCCGATGGCATCGTGCTCACGGGTGTGATGCACTCGCCCGAAGGGCGGCGTCTGCTCACCGCCTCGGGCATCCCCATCGTCGAAACCTGGGACTTCACCGACACCCCCATCGACATGCTGGTGGGCCTGCGGCATGAAGCGCTGGGCGCGGCCGTGTGCGAGGACCTGTTTGCCAAAGGGCGACGCCATCTGGCACTGCTCAGTGGCGGCGACGAGCGTGCCGCCCGCCGCGCGCGTGGCTTCACGGCAGCTGCGCAGCGCCTGGGGCTTCGCGCGCCTACGGTGCGCCTGGGCAAATCACCCACCACCCATGCCGATGGCCGCGAGGGGTTGGCTGCCCTGTTGGCCGAGGCGCCTGACATGGACGCGGTGTTCTGCAGTTCCGACATGCTGGCGCTGGGCGTGCTGACCGAGGCGCGCGTGCGCGGTATCGCCGTGCCCGATCAGCTCGCAGTGATGGGCTTTGGCGACATCGACTTCGCGCAGACCGTGAGCCCCAGCCTTTCCACCGTGCGCATCGACGGCACGCGCATGGGCCAGTTGGCAGCGCAGCTGATTGCCAACCGCGCCGAGGGCCAGCCTGTGGCCGAGCCCGTGGTGGACATCGGCTTTTCGATCATCGGGCGGGAGAGCGCATAGCGAGGCGGTACGCACCGGGCGAGTGGCGTCGAGCCAGCGGGGAGCCACCGCGGCCACCAGCCATCAATTCCGCACCACGCTTGCCAGCTTCTTCACCAACGGCTCGATCGCCTCCACCGGCACCTGCGCATAGCCCAGCAGAAAGCCGCGCCAGGGCTGCGCACGCAGGCCCACGGCATGCAGGCTCAGGGCTGGCGCCATGATGCCGTGCCGCGCCATGAGCCTGGCACTCAGCGCCACGTCGTCGGACCGGGCATCGTGCAGGCGCAGGGCCAGGTGCATGCCGGCCGTGCCGCCGTGCACGGTGGCCACATCGCCCAGGTGACTGGCCAGCGCGGCCACCAGCGCATCGCGCCGCTGGCGGTAGAGGCGGCGCATGCGCCGCAGGTGCAGCGCAAACTGGCCACTCACGATGAAATCCGCCAGCGCCCGCTGCTCAGCCGTGCGCCCGCGCGGCGCCGCCCGGTCCAGCAGCAGCGCCAGCGCGGGTGCCAGGGCCTGGGGCACCACCATGAAGCCGATGCGCAAGCCAGGGAACAACGTCTTGCTGAAGGTGCCCAGGTAGACCACGGGCGCATCCGGCGCCAGGCCCTGCATGCAGGCCAGGGGCGGCCCGTCGTGGCGGAACTCGCTGTCATAGTCGTCCTCGATCACCAGCGCACCGGCCCGGCGTGCGCCGTCGATCAGCGCCAGGCGCCGCGCGAGGCTCATCACGCTGCCGACGGGGTACTGGTGCGAGGGGGTGGTGTACACCAGCCGCGGCCGCTGGCGCTGCCAGTCGCTCGCCGTGGGGGCCATGCCCTCGCCATCGACCACGATGCCCACGGCCCGCAGCTGCGCCGCGCGAAACGCCGCCACCGCGCCCTGGTAGCCCGGGTTTTCAATCCACACCTTGTCGCCCGCATCGGCGAACGCACGGGCACACAGGTCCAAGCTGCCCTGGGTTCCGTCGGTAATGAACACCTGCGCCGCATCGGCCAGCGCGCCACGCGCCACGCGCAGGTGCCCAGCGATGGCTTCGCGCAGCGCAGGCTCCCCGGCCGGGTTGGCGTAGTTGAGGTCTGCGGGCCGCAGCGACGCCCAGGCCCGGTCGAGCAGGCGCCGCCAGCGCAGCACCGGGAACTCCCCCAGCGCCGGCACGCCCGGCGCGAACGCTGCCGCAGTCTCCGCCCCCGGCAGCAACGGCATGTTCTGCGCACGCCGCGACAGGCTGCCGCGCGCAGAAGGCATCGGCGGAGCGGGCGCGTCGACCGCCACCAGCCGCCCGGCCAGCGGCGCCACCACGCTGCCGCGTCGGGTGGCCACGATAAAGCCTTCGGTGGCCAACTGCTCGTAGGCGTACAGCACGCTGTTGCGCGCCACGCCCAGTTCGGCCGCCAGCGCGCGGGTGGCGGGCAGGCGCATGCCGCCGACCAGGTTGCCGCTGCGGATGGCCTGGCGCAGGCATTCGTGCAGCTGGCGTTGCTGCGGCCAGCGCGCATGGGCCGGCAGCGCCTGGAAGGCAGTGAACAGAAGCTGGAAATCCATCGGCGTTTGTGGCTCTAAAAAATAGCGTCGTTGTGGGTCTTATTCTGGCACCACACACGTTCTACATTCCGCCCCTTCATCCACTTTCGCATCCGGAAAATTTCGTGAACGACACTGCCGCCGCCCTCCCCTCGTCCGATCGCACACGCATCCGCCGCGTGGCCGAGAACGCCCGCTACGACCGCGCCACGCTGCATGCCATCATCGACGCCGCCTATCTGTGCCACGTGGCGTTTGCCGACGATCAGGGCACCCACAACATCCCCACGGCCTGCTGGCGCACGGGCGAGCACCTGTACATCCATGGCTCTAACGGCGGCCGCATGATCAAGTGGCTGGGCAAGGGCACCCCGGCTTGCGTGACCATCACCCACCTGGACGGGCTGGTGCTGGCGCGCTCGGCCTTCAACCACTCGATGAACTACCGCGCCGCCATGGTCTACGGCCGCTTCGAGCCCGTGGCGGACAAGCACGCCGCGCTGGCGGCGCTCATGGACCACATCGCAATCGGCCGCCAGGCCGAGATCCGAGCCGGCAACGACAAGGAGTTCGCGGCGACCACCGTGCTGCGCATTTCGCTGGATGAAGCCGCCTGCAAGGTACGCAGCGGCCCGCCCGTGGACGATGCGGAGGACCTGCAGCACCCCGCCTGGGCCGGCGTGCTGCCGATCGTGCAGGTGCGCGGCACCCCCGAGGCCGACCCGCTGAACACGGAGGCCACGCCGGGCTACGTGGCGGCTTGGTCGGGGATGGCCTGATGGCGCAACAGGGGCTTCAGGCCTTGTAGATCAAGGCCGCGGCGCGTGCTTCCATCGCCAGGCCCTGCCCCACGGGCCCCAGGCGCTCGGCCGTCTTTGCCTTCACATTGACCTGGCCGGGCTCGACCTCCAGCGCCTTGGCGATGCATTCCCGCATGCGCGGGATGTGCGGCGCCAGGCGCGGCGCCTGTGCCACCACGGTGCTGTCCACGTTGCCGATGCTGTAGCCGGCGGCCCGCACGCGGCGCGCAGCCTCGGCCAACAAAATAGCAGAGTCAGCCCCACGAAACTGCGCGTCGGTGTCCGGAAAATGGCTGCCGATGTCGCCCAGCCCCGCCGCGCCCAGAATGGCATCGGTGATGGCATGCAGCAGCACGTCGGCGTCCGAATGGCCCAGCAGGCCCATGGTGTGGGGAATTTGAACCCCGCCAATCACGAGGGCACGGCCTGGCACGAGCGCATGCACGTCCCACCCTTCGCCAATCCTGAAATTCATCTTTGCCTTCGTTGATGCATCGGCCGGTGCACGCATGCGCCCGTCCTCAAAATATCGTCTTGCGCCCGGTCTCAATGGCACCGTGCCCGCGCTCACCGCCAAAGCGGGCCAGCGTGGTGCCGTGGCCGCGCTGGGCCAGAACGGCCTCGGCCAAGGCAAAGTCGTCGGGATAGGTGACCTTGAAGTTCTGCGCGCCGCCAGGCACCAGCCGAGGGTGCAGGCCCATGGCCTCCATCGCACTGGCCTCGTCGGTCACGTTGCTGCCCACCTTGGCCAGCGCATCCTGCAGCGGGCCGATGCGGAACATCTGAGGGGTCTGCGCGAGCCACTTGTTGCTGCGGTCCACCGTGGAGGCCACGCGCACGCCGCCGGGGCCGTCGATGGAGGTCTTGAGCGTGTCGGCGAGCTGGTGCGCCAGCAGGCCGCCCACGCTGTCTGTCGCGCAAACGTCGATGAGCCGGTCGATCTGCTCGGCCGTGACCAGGCAGCGCGCGGCGTCGTGGACCAGCACCCAGTCATCGGGCCGTGCACCACGCTCTTGCAGCGCCACAAGGCCGCCCTGCACCGTGGCGGCGCGTGTGGGGCCGCCGCAGTCCACCACAAAGAACGATGGGTGCGCATGGGCATCGAGATAGCGGTCACCCGGCGCCACGGCCACCAGCGTGCCTGCCAGGCGGCCCACCCCGGCGAAAGCCGCAAGGGTGTGCATGACCATGGGATGCCCTGCCACCAAGTGGTACTGCTTGGGCAGGGAGGGCGGCGCCAGCGGTTCTCCGGCGGCCCCCGCCAGCGCACCAAAGCCAGAAACCGTCGAGCCCCCAGACGGCGCCGCCGGCCGCGATGCCACCGCCCGTGAGCCGGTGCCCGCGCAAGGCACCAGCGCCCAGAAGCGGCCCGCCGCAGGCGTGACAGCATGCGGCGTGGCGAGCGAGGTTTGCAGCAGCGGGTCGATGGTCATGAAGGCGCCATTTTAGGAGGGCCGCCGGGCGCACCGTACGGCATGTGGCGCACGGGCCGCGCGGGAGCCGGCAAGGATCACGGGCAGGTCCTAAAATGGTCCGTTGCCCCCGACCCGCCCGCGCGCACCGCGCCACCAGGATGCGGCGGGCCCATTGACGCCCCCTCCCGTCCGCATGGAACTGCCCAAACTCTCCCCCGGAAAACGCTTTGCCCTGCCCCGCCCCGTGGGCAGCGCCGATTCGCTGTTGCTGGCCCGACTGGCCGAGCGCGACAAGGCCGCCGGCCGCACCACGGCCATCGTCACGGCTGATGCCACCGATGCGCAGCGCCTCATCGACGAGATGGCGTTCTTCGCACCCGGACTGCGGTGCGCGCTGTTTCCCGACTGGGAGACGCTGCCCTACGACACCTTCTCCCCGCACCAGGACCTGATCAGCGAGCGGCTGGCCACGCTGTGGCGCATCTCGCAGAAAGACAAGGAAACAGGCGCCGACGTGGTGCTGGTGCCCGCCACCACGGCGCTGTACCGCCTCGCCCCGCCCTCCTTTCTGGCGGGCTACACCTTCCACTTCAAGGTCAAGCAAAAACTCGACGAAGCCAAGTTCAGGGCCCAGCTCACGCTGGCGGGCTACTCGCATGTTTCGCAGGTGGTGAGCCCGGGCGAGTACGCCGTGCGCGGCGGGCTGATCGACCTGTTCCCCATGGGCTCGCTCGTGCCCTTTCGCGTGGACCTGTTCGACGACGAGATCGACAGCATCCGCACCTTCGACCCGGACAGCCAGCGCAGCCTGTACCCCGTGCCCGAGGTGCGTCTGTTGCCCGGCCGCGAGTTCCCCATGGACGACGACGCACGCGCCAAATTCCGAAGCCGCTGGCGCGAGATGCTGGAAGGCGACCCGACCAAGAGCCGCATCTACAAGGACATGGGCGCGGGCGTGGCCACGGCCGGTATCGAGTACTACCTGCCGCTGTTCTTCGACGACACGGCCACGGTGTTCGACTACCTGGGCGGCGAAGCCACAGTGGTGCTGCACGGCGACCTGGAGCCCGCGTTTCAACGCTTCTGGCAGGACACCAAGGACCGCTTCCGCCTGGTGCAGGGCGACCCCGAGCGCCCGGTGCTGCCGCCCGAGGCGCTGTTCCTGTCGGCCGATCAGTTCTATACCCGCGCCAAGGAGCATGCGCAGCTATCCATCCGCCCGGGTGTCGAGGATGTCGACGACAACCCGAACTTCCAGAAGCTCGGCGACCTGTCGGTGGTGCGCGGCGCCGAAGACCCGCTGGCCCGCCTGCACGCCCACATCCGCAACACCCAGCACCGCGTGCTGCTGCTGGCCGAAAGCGATGGCCGCCGCGAGAGCCTGCTGGACTTCCTGCGCGCGAGCGGAGTGAACCCGCCGGCCTTCGACTCGCTGGCCGAGTTCCAGGGCACGCCCGAAGAAAAGGTGGGCATCGCCACCGCCGGCCTCACCGTGGGCTTCAGCTGGATCGAGGATGGCATCGACTTCGTCACCGAGACCGAGCTCTTCGCCGCCAGCCCCACCACGCGCCGCCGCAAGAAGCAGGAGCAGGTGAGCGACGTAGAGGCACTGATCAAGGACTTGGCCGAGCTGAACGTGGGCGACCCGGTGGTGCACAGCCAGCACGGCATCGGCCGCTACCGGGGCCTCGTCAACATGGACGTGGGCAACAAAAACCCCGACGGCACGCCCGCCATGCAGGAGTTCTTGCACCTGGAATACGCCGACAAGGCCGTGCTGTACGTGCCCGTGAGCCAGCTGCAGCTCATCAGCCGCTACACCGGCGTCAGCGCCGACGAGGCACCGCTGCACAAGCTGGGCAGCGGCCAGTGGGAGAAGGCCAAGCGCAAGGCCGCAGAGCAGGTGCGCGACAGCGCGGCCGAGCTGCTCAACATCTACGCCCGCCGCGCCGCGCGCGAAGGCCATGCCTTCCGCTACAGCCCGCAGGACTACGAGACCTTTGCCAACGACTTCGGCTTTGAAGAAACGGCCGACCAGAACGCCGCCATCCACGCCGTGATCCAGGACATGATCAGCCCGCGCCCCATGGACCGCCTGGTCTGCGGCGATGTGGGCTTCGGCAAGACCGAAGTGGCGCTGCGCGCGGCCTTCGTGGCAGTCACGGGCGGCAAGCAGGTGGCCTTCCTGGCACCCACAACGCTGCTGGCCGAGCAGCACTACCAGACCCTGGTGGACCGCTTCAGCAAATGGCCGGTGAAGGTGGCCGAAGTCTCGCGCTTTCGCTCGGGCAAGGAGATCACCGCCGCCATCAAGGGCATCGGCGACGGCACGGTGGACATTGTGGTGGGCACGCACAAGCTGCTGTCCGAGTCCACCAAGTTCCACAACCTGGGCCTCCTGATCATCGACGAGGAGCACCGCTTCGGCGTGCGCCACAAGGAGCAAATGAAGGCCCTGCGCGCCGAGGTGGACGTGCTCACCCTCACCGCTACCCCCATCCCGCGCACGCTGGGCATGGCGCTTGAAGGCCTGCGCGACCTCAGCGTGATCGCCACCGCGCCGCAGCGGCGCCTGGCGATCAAGACCTTTGTGCGCAACGAGGGCACAGGCGTGATCCGCGAAGCGGTGCTGCGCGAACTGAAGCGCGGCGGCCAGGTCTACTTCCTGCACAACGAGGTGGAGACCATCGAGAACCGCCGCCAGAAGCTCGAAGAAATCCTGCCCGAGGCCCGCATCGCCGTGGCCCACGGCCAGATGCCCGAGCGCGAGCTCGAACGCGTGATGCGCGACTTCGTGGCCCAGCGCTTCAACATCCTCTTGTGCTCGACCATCATCGAGACCGGCATCGACGTGCCCACGGCCAACACCATCATCATGAGCCGCGCCGACAAGTTCGGCTTGGCGCAGCTGCACCAGCTGCGTGGCCGCGTGGGCCGCAGCCACCACCAGGCGTATGCCTACCTCATGGTGCCCGACGTGGACGGCCTCACCAAGCAGGCGCAGCAGCGGCTCGAAGCCATCCAGCAGATGGAGGAACTGGGCAGCGGCTTCTACCTGGCCATGCACGACCTGGAGATCCGCGGCGCGGGCGAGGTGCTGGGCGAGAACCAGAGCGGCAACATGCTCGAAGTGGGCTTCCAGCTCTACAACGAGATGCTGAGCGAGGCCGTCAAGGCGCTCAAGGCGGGCAAGGAGCCCGACCTGCTCTCGCCCCTGTCCGTCACCACCGACATCAACCTGCACGCCCCCGCCCTGCTGCCCGACGACTATTGCGGCGACGTGCACCTGCGCCTGTCGTTCTACAAGAAGCTGGCCACGGCCAAGACGCCCGACCAGATCGACGGCCTGCTCGAGGAGATCGTGGACCGCTTTGGCAAACTGCCGCCCCAGGCCCAGACCTTGATCGACGTGCACCGCCTTCGCGTGCTGAGTCAGCCCTACGGCGTGGTGAAGGTCGATGCCGCCCCGGGCGTCATCAACATCACCTTCAAGCCCCAACCACCGATCGACCCGATGCGCATCATCGAGCTGATCCAGAAGAACAAGCACATCAAGCTGGCGGGCAACGAGAAGCTGCGCATCGAGCGCGAGCTGAAGGAGCCCAAGGACCGCGCGCAGATGGTGCGGGACATTCTGCGGTCGCTGGGGCAGCCACCGGTCGCCGCATGATGATTTCAATCAAATTGGCCTCCAGCGCTTTATTTACAATCGCAACCAGCTATCAATAGCATAGCAATTGGTATGTGGCTCGAAGCTGCCCTCACGCTCATCGCCCTGGCCGGCGCCGTGGCTGCGCGGCCGTGGCGCATGCTGGGCAGCCGCCCGACCCTGGCGCACGAAGCCCATGGAGCGCCGTCCGCGCTGTGGACGCCGCTGCTCGCCACGCTGGTGTTTTTACCCTGGATGTGGGCCCTGCCCACCCTGCATGCGATGCCGCTGCAATTGCAATGGTCGGGCGCGTGCCTGGTGGTGCTGATGCTGGGCTGGCCGCTGGCCGTGCCTGTGCTCATCGCCGTGGGCATTACGGCCGCTCTGGTCTCCCCAGCCCTGGCATGGGGCGACGCACTGGGCGCCATCGCCTGGCTCGGCGTGGTGCCTGCCACGCTGGCACTCGGCCTGGGCGCCCTCGTGCGGCGCTATACCGGCACCAAACCCTTTGTGTATGTGCTCGGCCGAGCCTTCCTGGGCACGGTGGTGTGCGTGTTTTCATCGGGCGTGCTCTCGCAGTGGAGCGGCCATGCGCTGCCGGGGGTGGGCGGCGATCTGTCGCTGGTGGCACGCTGGCTCATGGCCTGGGGGGATGGTTTTGTCACCGGCATGCTCGCCGCCATCTTCGTGGCTTTCAAGCCCGAGTGGCTGGCCACCTGGTCCGACCGGCTGTACCTCCCGCGCCCTTGACGAACCGCAATGGACCGGGCCCGAATGGTTGACACAGCGCAATGGTCAATGGCCCCTGGCGCGGGATATTGGAGCACCACCAAACGGAGGGTTCCATGAAGCTGTTGAACGATCTTTTTTCTACTGACTACGGCCTGATGAGCATCGTCGTGATCGCGATCACGCTGTGCATGGCCGCGTTCTTTCTGCGCCTGTTCCTCGTCAAGATGAAGGAGCCGCCCAAGCCCGACCCCGCGGCCGCGCTCCGTGCCGCCCACCGCAAGGGCTTGCCGACTGCGCACTGACGCGAAGCGCATCACGCACCGTTCGCCGCCTTGGCCGCACGCAGCCATGCGCGCGCGGCCATGCGGCCGGAGTGGGCGGCCCCGCTGACAACCCACTCCAGAAGGCCAGGAGCGTCCCCCGGCCGACTCAGCCCACACCGCCTGCATCCAAGGCCGGTGGGCGCAACAAATCCACATCAATGCCCATCACCTGGCTCGCCCGCTCCACGGCGTGCCACAGTGGTCTGGGCATCTGCAAGATTTCATCGGGCGAGGCAGAGCGCGCAATCCAGGCGCTGATCTCGCCATGCTGCTGCGGCGTGAGCAGGTCCAGGTTCAGCATTTCGTCAATGGTTTTCATCGGTCTTCCATCTGGGCTGCGCAAGCAGGCCGGGTACACATCGTCCGAGCCTACCTGACAAACGAGCGCCCTCTCGGCATCGCCCCGCCAATGGGGGAACCACGGCGCGGGCGATACCATTGCGGGTTTTGCGTCCCCAAAACAATGAACCCCACGTTCGCGCCATGAACCACGCCACCGAATTCGCTCCGGGCCTTGTCATCCAAGGTATTGAGCCCCCCCTGTCCCTGTCCGCCTACAAGCTCATCGCCTTCGACATGGACTCCACCCTCATCAACATCGAGTGTGTGGACGAAATCGCCGACGCCGCAGGCCGCAAGGCCGAGGTGGCCGCCATCACCGAAGCGGCCATGCAGGGCGTGATCACCGACTACAAAGAGAGCCTGCGCCAGCGCGTGGCCCTGCTCAAGGGCGTGACAGTGCAGCACATGGAGCAGGTGTTCACCGAGCGCCTGCGCTTCAACCCCGGCGCCAAGGAGCTGATCACCGCCGCCAAGGCGGCGGGCCTGACCACGCTACTGGTCTCAGGCGGCTTCACCTTCTTTGCCGACCGCGTCAAAGCCGGGCTTGGCATCGACTTTGCCCGCTCCAATGTGCTGGAAGTCGAAAACGGCCTGCTCACCGGCCGCATGGTGGACCAGGCCTGGGGCGACATCTGCGACGGCGCCGAAAAGCGCCGCACGCTGCTGGAGGTGGCCTCGCTCATGGGCATCTCGCCCCAGCAGGCGATTGCCGTGGGCGACGGCGCCAATGATCTGCCGATGATGGAAGCTGCAGGCTTGTCGGTGGCCTACCACGCCAAGCCCGCCGTGCGCGCGCAGGCCAAGGTGGCCATCAACCAGGGCGGGCTGGATCGGCTGCTCGAAGTGCTGCGCTGATCCACGACGGCATCGCCCTCCAGTCATGCTGAAAGCCCGCATCACCCGCGCCGCACAGGCCCTGCGCCGGGGCTGGAAGCAGCACCTGGCCACCCTCGCACTCGCCTGGATCGCCATCGTGGCGGTCGACACCTGGCGCACGCGCGACCTGCCCCAGGGCCCCGCACCCGATGTGGCGCTGGTGATGGCCGCAGCCGCCACTGGCACCCCTCCCGCAACCACCCTGGCCGCCTGGCGCGCCCAGCACCCGGGCCAGGCGGTGGCGGTGCATTTCTGGGCCGAATGGTGTTCCATCTGCAAGCTGGAAGAGCCCAGCATCGCCAGCCTGTCCGCCGACTGGCCCGTGCTGGGTGTGGCCATGCAGTCGGGCAACGCCGAAAAGGTGGCGCAAGTGCAGCGCCAGCGCGGCATGCCCTGGCAGACGGCGGTGGACCCGCAGGGCACCCTGTCACGCAGCTGGGGCGTGCGCGCCGTGCCTGCACTGGTGGTCATCGACGCGCACGGCCAGGTGCGGTTTGCCACCTCGGGCTACACGCCCGAATGGGCCATGCGCCTGCGGCTGTGGTGGGCGCAGACCATGCCGCAGTGGAGTGCAATGCTTCCAAAATGATAGCTTCTAGCGCTTGATGGACAAGCGCTGGAGGCCATTTCACTCAAATCCCCGGCCCGACGCCAAAGTTGCCGCTCTGATCTGTTTGGCGCAGATCTTCAAGACCAACCGCCTCCGCCTTTGCACACTGGCCCCGTCACACCCACGGAGGCCCCATGCACATCACCCTGAACCAACAAGCCCAGCCGGTGCCCCCCGGCTGGGAGGACGAACCCCTGCTCTGGCTGCTGCGCGAGCCGCTGGGCCTCACGGGCACCCGCTTTGGCTGCGGCATGGGCCAATGTGGCGCCTGCACCGTGCTCATCGACGGCGTGGCGCAGCGCGCCTGCCTGCAGACGGCGCGCGGGCTGCAAGGGCGCTCCATTACCACCATCGAAGGCCTGGCGGCGCCCGATGGCACGCTGCACCCCGTGCAACAGGCCTGGCTGGACCTGCGCGTGCCCCAGTGCGGCTACTGCCAGAGCGGCCAGATCATGGGCGCCGTGGCCTTGCTGCGCGCCACGCCCCGCCCGAGCGATGCACAGATCGACGCCGCCATGTCGGCCCACCTGTGCCGCTGCGGCACCCAGCACCGGGTGCGCGCGGCCATCCACCAGGCTGCTGAGGGTGCGAAGCCATGAAGCGCCGCCAGTTCTTGGCAACGGCGGGCGCCGGGGTACTCACCGTCACGCTGTCGGGCTGCAGCCTGGTGCCGGTGATCCCCAAGCGCCCCACTTCCACCGCCGATGACGCGCTGGGCTGGATACGGCACGACAACGGCCGCTACACCCTGTGGCTGCCCAGTGCCGAAATGGGCCAGCAGATCAGCGTCGCGCTGCAGGGCCTGGCCGCTGCCGAGCTGGGCGTGCCGCCCGCACAGGTGCACCTGCAACTGCCCAGCACCCGCCACATCGCCCGCGTGCGCGCCACCGTGGGCAGCGCCAGCGTGCAGGACTTTGCCCTGCCCCTGGCCCGTGCCTGCGCCACCTTGCGCGAGGCCCTGGCGCAAGGCCAGACCACGGGCACGCTGGCCGCGCGTGACATTGCGCCCAGCGCGCTGCGCAGCCTGCAGCCGCGCACGGGGGTCACCAAAGAAGCTGCGGCGGCGCCGGGCCAGCTGCACGCCCTCGTCACCGGCCAGCCGCTGTTTGCGGGCGACACGCGCCTGCCCGGCCTGCTGTACGGCCGCGTGCTGCGCGCACCGATGTCAGCCGAAATCACCTCGCGCCCACAGGCGTGGGATGAGACGGCCGCCCGCGCCGACCCCGCCTGCGTGGCCGTGGTGCAGCACCCGCGCCTCGCGCAGATGGGCAGCCTGGGCCTGGGCATCGTGGCGCGCACGCCCTCGGCGCTCGACCGCATCGAGGCCGCGCTGGCCGTGCAATGGCAAGTGGAAGACGGCAGCGCGTTCGAGCAGACCGCCATCGACGAGCGCATAGACATCGACACCCACCTGCACCGGGGCCCGCTGCAGCACCGCCTGCGCAAGGACGAGCCGCCCACAGACACAGCATGGACGCTAGACCTGCGCATGGACGTGCCCTTGGCCGCCCACGCGCCCATCGAGCCCCGCAGCGCCACGGCGCAGTGGCTGGCCGACGCAGACAAAAAAGACATCGCCCTGAAGGTATGGGCGGGCACCCAAGACCTGTTCTACATGCGCGACGTGCTCGCCCGCCAGTTCAGCCTGGATGCCGAACGCATCGAGGTGCAGGCCTGCCGCATCGGCGGCGGCTTTGGTGGCCGCACCCTGTGCACGGTGGAACTCGAAGCCGCCGTGCTCGCCCAGGCGGTGGGGGCGCCCGTCAAAGTGCAATGGAGCCGCGCGCAGGAGTTTGCCCAGGGCTTCCAGCGCCCGCCCTCCAGCCACCGTGTGCGGGCCCACGTGCAAGGCGAGCGCATCACCCACTGGTGGCATGCGCTGGCCAGCAGCCACATCCTGTTCACACCCGCCGCCATGCCGGTGTGGATACAAACCCTGGCCGACCTGGCGGGCGACAGCGGCGTGGCGCGCGGCGCACAAATGCCGTACGACGTGCCCCAGCAGCGCATCGAGTTCACCGCCCAGCGCCTGCCCGTGCACACAGGCCCCTGGCGCGGCCTGGGCGCAGGGCCCAACACCCTGGTGGTGGAAAGCGCCATGGACGAATGCGCACGCCTGGCCGGGGCCGACCCGCTGGCCTGGCGCCTGCAGCACACCACCGATGAACGTCTGGCCCAGGTGCTGCGCCGCGCCGCCGCCGAAGCCCGCTGGCCAGAGCGCCCCGCCAGCGACGCCACCACCCTGCGCGGGCGCGGCATCGCAGGCGGCATCTACAAAGGCGTGAGCTATGCCGCCGCCGTGGCCGATGTGGAGGTGCAGCGCGCCACCGGCCGGGTGCGTGTGGTGGCGCTGTGGTGCGCGCACGACTGCGGCCTGGTGCTGCAGCCCGACGGCGTGCGCGCGCAGACCGAGGGCAACCTCGTGTGGTGCCTGGGCATGGTGCTGCACGAGCAACTGCCCGTGGCCCGCTCGGGCGTGGCCGCCGCCAGCTTTGCCGACTACCCGCTGCCACGCATGGGCGACGTGCCGCCGCTGCATGTGCACCTGATCGACAGCAGCGCGCCGCCCACCGGTGCCGGAGAAACCGCCATGGTGGCCGGGGCTGGAGCGATCGCCAACGCGCTGCGCGACGCCACCGGCGTGCGTTTTGCCCGCCTGCCGGTGCGCAGCGCGGATGTGCTGCAGGCCTTGTCCACGCGGGCTTAGCGGGGTCGCACCAACGGCACAATCCGCCCATGCAAGACTTTGCCAGCGCCGCCATGGTCCGCCTGCTGGTGCGCGCCATGGCCGCACACGGGCTGGTGCCGCCACCGCCCCCGCCGGATATGGACGGGCTGGCCGCCAGCCATGTGCCCCTGGCCTACAAGCGCAGCGTGGTCGAAGCCGTGCTGCAACAGGGCGGCCTGGGCACGCTGCTACAACTGGCACAGCGGGTGGACCTGCTGGCGGGTGACCCGGTGCACCGCGCGCTGCTGGGCGCAAGCAGCCCGCCCGAGCTGATGGCGCGCTGGCAGCGTCTGGAGCGCTACGTGCACTCGCGCCACCAGGTCAGCATCAAGGCCAGCGCACGAGGCACTCTGGTGCTGCACCACCATGCCCGTCCCGGCGTATCCGAAGAACCCCGTCCTGCGGAAAGCCTGGCCGTGCTGGGGGTGCTCACAGGCGCGTGCCGCGCCATGGCCGTGGGCCAGCTGCAAGTGGAAATCGGTGCGCCGGGGGGCTCGTACCAACAGGCCGTGCTGCAAACAGCCCCGGATGGCACGGGCAGCCTGGCGGCGCCGACTGCGCTGCTGAACGCACTGGCTGCACCGGGTCCACACGGCCCACCGGGACAAGTGAGCCCATTGGGCCACTGGACTGTCCGGTGGCAACCGAACGATGTGACTGCAGGCGCCCCGCGCCCTCTGCGGCTGCAGCCATCCGCCGGCTTGTGTGACGCGCTGCCGTGGCCCCCCCTCGCGCACGAATTGGCACGCCACGTGCTGCGGGATCCCGCCGCACTGCACTCCGTCGAAGCGCTGGCCCAACGCGCGGGCTTGGCCCGCCGCAGCCTGCAGCGGTCCCTGGCGCAAGCCGGACTGAGCTGCCGCCACATCGTGGCCGAGGCCCGCGCCCGCATGGCAGCGCAATGGCTACTCGACAGCCAGCACGGCCTGGCGGAAATCGGTTACGCCTGCGGCTTTGCAGACCAGCCGCACTTCACCCGCGAGTTCGCACGCCATGTGGGCTTGACCCCGGCGCGCTACCGCGAGGCGTTTGCGGGCCCACAGCCTGTTCGCCCCTGTTGAAAGCCAAGGCCAGAGACCAGCCTGCCTCCCTGCCCCGGGCGCCGACCGATGCAACCCGGCAAACGGCATGGCACGCGGTGAATTCAGTCTTGCATCGGCAACAGGGACGCCGGAGGCAACAGCCCCTGCAGCGGTCGCCCCTTGATCGATACAGGCGCTGACGCCCGCTGCGAGGGCAGCAAGTCCGCCAGGGTCACTCCGTCCAACACGGCCAGATACGCCTGCATGGCCCGCCACAACACGCCTTTGAGACCGCAATCAGCGCTCAACCGGCACTGGTTGGTGGCGGGGTCAAAACACTCCACCAGATGGAAGTCGGTCTCGGTGGCACGCACCACTGCACCAATGTTGATGCTGGAGGCAGGCTGCTTCAACCGAATACCGCCTCCTCTGCCGCGCGTGGTCTCCAGCAGTCCGCTGGCGGACAACTCCTGCACGATCTTCATCAGGTGACTGCGCGAAATCCCGTAGCCCTGCGCCACCTCGGTGATGGTGACCGGCTGGACCCGGCCTTCTGTCGCTGCGCAGTACATGAGTACGCGCAGCGTGTAGTCGGTCCACTGGGTCAGTCGCATGAGATTTGCCCTAGGTCAATTGCAGGAGGTATCTACCTTCAATTTTATTTCATAAAATATTCATACCGAATGAATCTTTAAAGGACCTTCCATGAACGCCCGCGTTGACCACCTGCAAGATGCCGATACCGCCCCCGCTCCGCTCAGCGCCGATCAGCAGATCGGCCAGATCGCAGTGCAGCTTCCGGGCGCCACTGCGGTGTTCCGTCGGCTGAAGCTCGATTTCTGCTGCGGCGGCCAGGTCCCCTTGGCCCAGGCGGCCGCTGACAAGGGCCTGGACGTTGACGCCGTGCTGCGCGAGTTGTCGGCCCTGCATCGCAGCGACGCCCTGCCCGCCGCCGCATCGGCCAGCGCCCTCATCGACCACATCCTGGCCCGGTACCACGAGGTGCACCGCGAACAGTTGCCCGAGCTGATCCGCATGGCCCGCCGCGTCGAGGCCGTGCACCGCGACAACCCGCACGTGCCGGCCGGACTGGCAGACCACCTCGAAGAAATGCACGAAGACCTGCTGTCGCACATGCTCAAGGAAGAGCAGGTGCTCTTTCCCATGCTCAAGAATGGCGGGAACCCGTTCGTGGGCCAGCCCATCGGCATGATGCGGGCCGAGCACGTGGACCATGGTGAAGCACTGGACAAGCTCAACGCCCTGACAAACGACGCCACGCCTCCGCAAGGCGCCTGCAACACCTGGCGCGCGCTGTACGCCGGCATTGCACAGCTGGGCGATGATCTGATCAACCACATCCACCTGGAAAACAACGTGCTGTTCCCGCAGTTCGAGGCCACCGCGGCTGCGTCGCAAGGTTGCGGCCCGTCAGGCTGCGCTTGCAGCGGAGGTGGCACACTGCCGGCATGAGCCCCGCACCCACTGCACCCGACACCAAAGCCGCGCTCGCGCCGGACGTGGACCGCATCGCGCAGCTGGTGCATGGCTTCTACGCGGACGTGCGCAACGATCCGCTGCTCGGCCCCGTGTTCGAGAAGGCGCTGCACGGCCGGTGGGACGCCCATCTGCAGCGGCTGGTGGATTTCTGGAGCACGGTGGCCCTGGGCACGCGCAGTTTCAAGGGCGATGTGTTTGGCAAGCACATGGCGCTGGAAGGCGTCACGCCGGCCCACTTTGCGGCCTGGGTAGGGCTGTGGCAACAGCACACCAACCGCCTTTTTGCCCCCGAGGTCGCCCACGACCTGCAGGTGGCGGCGCACGGCATCGCGCGCAATCTGTTCCGGGGCTACTTTGGCAGCGACCCGGCGTTTGCGCCGCGGCACGGCGGGGACGCCGGGCACTGAGCCCCGAGCGGGGCCGCGTTACTTCTTCTTGTCGCCAGGCGTGAAGAACAGCGCCAAGCCCACCGCAATCAACGCCACCGGCCACCACACGCGGAGCAGTTCGCGCAGACTGATGCTGATGAGCCCCAGATTGGTCAACAGAAAAAACACGCCCAGCACGACCAGAACGATCGCAGCGATATTGCCCTTCATGTGCATTCCCTCGGGGTAGTTGTGTGGATGGGCGCGATTATGGCGGGCCGGACAGCCGCTCCCCCAGATAGTCCACAAACACACGCACCTTGGGCGACAGATGCCTGCTGGAGGGCCAGAGGGCCCTGAACTGGCGGCTGGGTCCCAGCTCCTGCTCCAGCACGCTGACCAATCGGCCATCGGCCAGGGCCTCACCCACCAGGAAGTCGGGCAAGCAAGCAATTCCAAGCCCCCGCAGCGTGGCCCCCAGAACTGCCTCGATGTTGTTGCAGGCCAGCACCGTGCGCAGGCGCGGCTCGGTGCTGGCCACGGTCTCATGCCAAGGCCAGTCGAGCAGCTTGCCGGAGTCGGGGTGGCGAAAACGCACGCAGGCGTGCCGCTCCAGATCGCGCATGGCAGCAGGCGTGCCGTGGCGGTTCAAGTAGGCAGGGGCAGCGCACAGCAAGAGCTGGAATCTTTGCAGTGGACGGGAGACCAGGCGGGAGTCGCGCAGGTCGCCGCTGCGAATGGCTACGTCGATGCCCTCGTCGATCAGGTCGACTGCGCGGTCGCTGAAGTTGATGTCCAGTTCCACCTCCGGGTGGCGTTCAAGAAACTCCGGCACCAAGGGGATCAGGAAGTGGTATCCCACGATGGGTGCGCTCACGCGCAGCCTTCCCCGTGGCGCCTCGCGCGACAAGGACAGCATGGCTTGCGCATCGTCCAGGTCATCCAGGATGCGCCGACAGCGCTCGTGAAACAGGTGGCCTTCTGCCGTGAGCTGGATACGGCGGGTACTGCGCTGCAAGAGCCGCACACCCACCTCCTGCTCCAGGCGCGCCACCGCCTTGCCCACGGCTGAGGCGGAGATCGCAAGCGCCCTTCCCGCCGCCACAAAGCTGCCCAGTTCCGCCGTTTTGACAAAGGCCAACATGCCGCTGAGCTTGTCCATCTGCACTCGCTTGTTTTGGTTGATGCGGCAGATTCAATCATTTTCTTCCGCAATGAAAGGAATCAATGCCACTTTTTTATCTATTCAGTCCAGTTTAACCTTGGTCAAACCACAAGAGCCTTGCCGCCCATGCCCACTCCATCGTTCATCCGCGCAGAAGCCGGCAGCCCCTGCACGGCCCACGACTCGCTGCTTGGCCTGCAAGCCGAATACTTGTCCTGGGTTCACGCTGAAATGTTGCGGTGCTTTCCAGCCCTCAACACGCAGGACGCGGGACTGCCGCGATCCGAAGGCAGCGCGGACGTGGTGCAGGCACTTTGCGCCGGGCACCCACCGGGCAGCGCGTTCTATCTGATCGCGGTCAACGGGGAAGCCGCTGGCATGTGCGGGCTGCGCAGTCTGGGTGGCAGCAACGCGGAGATCAAGCGCCTGTATGTTCGCCCTGCCTACCGCGGCATGCGCCTCGGATCTTCGGCGCTGCGCAGATTGCTGGCAGACGCCCGTTCATGGGGTTACGCCCGGATCTACCTGGACACCGCCTTGTTCATGCAGGCTGCACACCGCCTGTACGAGGCACACGGCTTCACCGACTGCGCGGCCTACGAAGGCACCGAGGTGCCGGTCGCGCTTCAAGGCGACTGGCGGTTCATGCAGCGCGCCATCAACCCTCACTGCCCATGAAAACCTCCTTAATGCGCCATGCCCGGCGCGCAGGCCTGGCGGCCCTATTGCTCCTGCTGCCCCTGGTGCTGCAGAGTCTGGGGCACCACTGGGTGCGCGTTGCGGACACCAGCCTGCTGTACGTGATGCTGGCGCTGGGCCTGAACATCGTGGTGGGCTATGCGGGCCTGCTCGACCTGGGCTACGTCGCCTTCTATGCACTGGGCGCCTACCTCTTCGCACTGTTAACGTCGCCGCACCTCACCGACCACTTTGCCTGGATTGCCGCGCTGTTTCCGGACGGGCTGCACACCCCCTGGTGGGTCACCATCCCGCTGGGTGCGGTGCTGGCCGCCCTGCTCGGCATGCTGCTGGGAGCGCCTACCTTGAAGCTGCGCGGCGACTATCTGGCGGTGGTCACACTGGGCTTTGGCGAAATCGTGCGCTTGCTGGTCATCAACATGGGCCACCCGGTCAACATCACCCACGGCGCCCAGGGCCTGGGGCTGATTGATCCAGTCCGCATCCTGGGGGTGGACCTGGGCCAGCCCCAGGTCATTGCAGGCCACGAAGTCGCATCGGTCACGCTGTACTACTACCTGTTCCTCGCCCTGGTGCTGGTCACCATCGTCATTTGCCAGCGCTTGCAGGATTCACGCATTGGCCGCGCGTGGATGGCCATCCGCGAGGACGAGACCGCAGCGCGGTCCATGGGCATCAACACCCGCAATCTCAAGCTGATGGCTTTTGGCGTGGGAGCCAGCTTCGGTGGCGTCACTGGCGCCATGTTTGCCGCGTTCCAGGGCTTTGTCTCGCCCGAGGCCTTCAGCCTGAACGAGTCGGTGCTCATTGTGGCCATGGTGGTGTTTGGCGGGATGGGCCACATCCCAGGCGTCGTTCTGGGAGCCGTCATGCTCGCGGCCCTGCCCGAAGTGCTGCGCTATGTGGTCGGCCCTTTGCAGGCGGCGACCGACGGGCAACTGGATGCTGGCGTGATGCGCCCCTTGCTGATTGCGCTGGCGATGATCGTCACCATGCTGTGGCGCTCCGGCGGTTTATGGCCCGCACCTATCGCAGTGCGCGCCGGTAGCATCCGCGCGCGCAGCCAAAGCTGATCAGCGCCGTTGCAATCACCGGCCCGCAGCCCCGGCGCGGCGCAGCGGCAGCAGCAGGTCTGACAAGCCGTTGTGATCGATCTCGTGCATCAGGGCCAGCAACTGGCCCAACTCGCCCTTGGGAAAGCCCTCGCGAGCAAACCAGTTCAGGTAGTTGCCCGGCAGATCGGCCAGCACGGTGCCCTTGTATTTGCCATAAGGCATCTGCAGGGTGACCAGGCGCTGCAGCTTCTCGGGATCGAGCGGCGCCATGGCTGGCCTACCCGCCCACGCGCTTGACCTTGTGGCCCAGCTTTTGAAGGGCCGCAATCACACGCTCGACATGGTCGCCCTGCACTTCGATGACGCCATCTTTCACGGTGCCACCACTGCCGCAGGCGGCCTTGAGCTGCTTGCCCAATTGGGTGAGCGCAGCCTCGTCCACCAGCACGCCCTTGACCAAAGTCACGGCCTTGCCGCCACGGCCCTTGGTTTCGCGCGACACGCGCACGATGCCGTCGCCCGTGGGCAGGGGCTTGTTTTGGTGGCATGTGCACTGCCCCACCGGTTGACGGCAGCCGGGGCACATACGGCCCGACTCGGTGGAGTACACCAGGCCGCCGAGGTCAGCCAACGATTTCATTTCTGGTTCTCCACTTCGCGCTGCAGCATGTGGAAATCGAGCACGCGGGTGGCAAGCAGGGTTTCGGTCAAGAAGCACACCAGCGCCAGCAGAAATGACGCTACCCCGGCGAGGAAGCCGGCAACCGCCAGCCGGTTGGACTGGAAATTGGTGGTCTCGCCCAGGAAGAGCAAGATGATGGTGATGCCGATCAGAAAAGCGCAAAAGGTCAGCAGGCCGATGCAGCCGTTCGAAAGCCGCCCGCGCAACCGCAGATCGGCAAGCTCCTTGTAGGCGCGCGCCAGAAACTCGGGCTCGGTGTTGGCGCGCGCACGGTCTTCGACCACGCGTGCCCGGTCAATGATGCGGGCCAGACGCCCCGCCACCGCGCCGATCATGCCGGATACCGCGGTGAGCAGGAACACAGGGGCCACGGCAAGCTGGATGCCGTGGGTGATGGCAGAAGAGTCAAGGGTCAGGGCCATGGACAGGGCAGGAAGGAAGAACGGCAAGCCGCCAAACGGCTGATTATCTGCGCCGCAAGAGCCGGCGCGGTACGGGGTCCACCGCAATCTGCAGCGACAATCCCACTTTCCCTCCCTTCCCGCCTTCTCGCGCCGATGCCCCGTCGGCTGCGCACCACCCCGCCCGCGCCGCCCCATGCCCTTTGCCACCCTTGGTCTGTCCCCCGCCCTCGTCCACGCTGCCGCCCAGGCCGGGTTTGCCACGCCCACGCCCATCCAGGCCGAGGCCATTCCGGCCGTTTTGCAAGGCTGCGACCTGCTGGGGGCCGCGCAGACTGGCTCGGGCAAGACTGCCGCCTTCGCCCTGCCGCTGCTGCACCAGCTGCAGCTGAGTGCTGCGGGCGGGCCGCGCCGAGTCCGCGCCCTCGTGCTGGTCCCCACGCGCGAACTGGCCGCCCAGGTAGGCGAGGTGCTGCGCAGCCTGGCCCAGCACCTGCCATCCCCGCCCAAGGTGGCGGTCGTCTTTGGCGGCGTCTCCATCAATCCTCAGATGCTGGGCCTACGGGGCGGTGCCGACATCGTGGTGGCCACGCCAGGGCGGTTGCTGGACCTGGCGGAGCGCAACGCCGTGCGCCTTAGCGCAGTGGCGCACTTGGTGCTGGACGAAGCCGACCGCCTCCTGGACCTGGGATTCTCCGAAGAGCTGGCGCGGGTGCTGGCGCTGCTGCCAAAACGGCGGCAGAACCTGTTTTTCTCGGCCACGTTCCCGCCCGCTGTGCAGGCACTGGCCGACGGCCTGCTGAAGCAGCCTGTGCGTGTCGAGGTTCCCCAGACGGCTGGAAACGAACCAGCCATTGAGCAGCGCGCCATCGCCGTGGACGCCGCACGGCGCACCCAGCTGTTGCGCCACCTCGTCAAGGAATACGGTTGGTCGCGCGTGCTGGTGTTCGTGGCCACGCAGTACGCCGCCGAGCATGTGGCCGAAAAGCTCTACAAGGCGGGTATCTACGCCACGCCATTCCACGGCGGACTGAGCCAGGGCGCGCGCAACCAGGTGCTGCAGGAGTTCAAGGACGAACGCTGGCAAGTGGTGGTCACCACCGACCTCGCAGCGCGCGGCATCGACATCGCGCAGCTGCCCGCCGTGGTCAACTACGACCTGCCCCGCTCCGCGGTCGACTACGTGCACCGCATCGGCCGCACGGGCCGCGCGGGTGAGAGCGGCATCGCCGTGAGCTTTGTCACGCCAGATGCTGAAGCGCACTTTCGCCTGATCGAAAAACGCCAGCACCTGAGCCTGCCGCGCGAGCACATCGCCGGGTTCGAGCCGGCCGAGGACCCGGCGGTTGCATTGCCCACCGGCCCGCAAGGCACCGGCGGCATCAAGGGCAAGCGGCCCAGCAAGAAGGACAAGCTGCGCGCAGCGGCTGCGCAGGCCGCTGCAGCTTCCGCCAGCGCGCCAAAGAAAGGTCTTTGAGAGACTTTGGACGATAGGACTTTGCCCAGGAGGCAAAGGAATTTCTCATGGGTTATTCGCTGTGGTGGCGACAATGTGGGTTCCCACTGACGCGCACCGGTGCCAAAATCCGGAGTACCTCTTGTTACTCCGGATGCCGCCATGCTCCATGACCTGCGCTTGCTGCAAATGCTTCCTGCGGCGGTGCTCGTCACGCAGGAAGGTGTCATTCGCTTTGCCAATGCGGCAAGCGCGCAGTTGCTGGAAGCGCCGGACACCGCCTTGCTGATAGGGCGGCACTACCGCGACTTCGTGCACCCCATCGACCGGCAACGATCCAGCAACCGGGTCCAGCAGGTGGCAGAGCCCGTGCAAGGCGGGCAGCCCAACAAGCCTTCGGAGTTCCGCATCCGCACACTGCTGGGAAACCTGCGCATGGTGCTTATCAGCAGTGTGGCGGCGCAATGGGACGCCGCACCCGCTGTGCTCATGTGCGGCCTGGACAGGACGCACCAGAGCGAGATCGAAGCCCAGTTGCGTGAGAGCGAGCAGAACTTCCGCCGACTGTTCGAAAACATGCAGGACGTCTACTACCGCACCGACGCCCAGGGAATCGTGCGGCACGTTGGCCCGGGTGTGCGGCGGGTGCTGGGGTACGAGCCGCATGAAATCGAAGGCCGCACGGCCGAGTCCTACTACCCACGCAGTACCGATCGCGACGCGTTCAAGGCCGTCATCCTGGAGCACGGCGAGGTGTCGGACTTCCCCGGGCAAATGGTCCGGCGCGACGGGACGGTGATCGATATCTCCATCAGCAGCCATGCGCTGTATGACCATGCCGGCAATTTTGCGGGCGTCGAAGGCATCTACCGCGACGTGACCCAGCGCAAGAACCTGGAACGCGAACTTCAGCGCCTGGCTACCACCGATATGCTCACGGGCATGGCCAACCGCCGGGCGTTTCTGGAGTGTGCCGAGTCGGTTTACGCGCACTCGCGCCACAGCGGCGAACCGCTGACACTGCTGATGCTGGACCTGGACCATTTCAAGTCAATCAACGACCGGTTCGGCCACCTGGAGGGAGACCGCACGCTGGCCGAGTTCGCCCAGGCCGTCAAAAGCCAGTTGCGGGCGAGCGACGTGGCCGGGCGCCTGGGCGGCGAGGAATTCGGCGTGCTGCTGCCGGCTACCAGCCTGGACGAAGGGCGGCAGGTGGCTCTGCGCATCTTGCACAGCGTGCGGGCCCTGCAGCTGCACGACGAAGCGGGTAACGCTTACCACGTCACAGCCAGCCTGGGGCTGAGCACCTTTCGCGGAACCGACCGCAGCCTGCGCGACATGCTCGACCGCGCAGACCAGGCGCTGTACCAGGCCAAGCACCATGGCCGCAACCAGATTGCGTCGCAGGAGCCCTGCAGCGACCACTGAAACGGACGGCAGGCCAAACGGAAGGTGCGAAAGAGACGACGGGGCCACATCCCCCGGTGGCGCTGGATCAGCGAAGCTGGCGCAGGGGCGCGGCCGCCAAGGCCATGGGCCGAGCCGGCGGCGCGGGTGGCAGGAGGCCCTGCCCTCCTGGCGCCAGCGTGAAGTGCTGGATGACGTCCAGCAGCCGGCGCACCTGGTCTTTCATGCCCGCCGAGGCCGAGGAGCTGTCATCCACCAGCACGGCATTTTTCTGCGTGGCCGCGTCCAGCAGCCGCACGGCTTCGCCGATCTGCGCGATACCGCGGGCCTGCTCCTGGCCCGCATCCTTGATCTGGCAGATCAGCTCCATCATCTGGTCCACCCGCTGCACGGTGCTGGACACGCGCCCACCCGCCTGGCTCACCAGAGTCCTGCCGCGTTCGACACTGTGCACGCTCGCGGCGATGAGGCCGCGGATCTCCCGGGCCGCCGTGCTGCTGCGCTGCGACAGCCCCCGCACTTCCCCCGCCACCACGGCAAAGCCGCGGCCCTGCTCGCCCGCACGGGCAGCCTCCACCGCAGCGTTGAGGGCCAGCAGGTTCGTCTGGAACGCGATGTCGTCGATCACCTTGATGATCTCCGTGACCTTCTGCGACTGCGTGCTGATCTCCTGCATGGTGGCGATCACATCGCGCATCACGCTGCCGCCGTCGGTCGCTACTTTGGCAGCCTCCTGCGCGAGTTCGGCAGCGCGGTGGGCGTTGTCTGTGTTGTGCTGCACGGTGATGGTGAGCTGTTCCATCGAGGCGGCGGTTTCCTGCAGATTGGATGCCTGCACCTCCGTGCGGCGTGCGAGGTCTTCGGTGCCCCCGGCGATGAGCACGGCCTCCTGCGCCACCATCTCGGTGCTGGCGCGCACCTCGGTGATCACGCGCACCAGCTGGTGGTTCATGTCGCGCAGGGCGACCAGCAGTTCAGCGGTTTCATCCGTCCCGCGCACATCGATCTGCGCACTCAGGTCGCCCCCCGCCACGGTCTGCGCCAGCACCACCGCCTGCCGCAAGGGGCGCGAAATGGAGCGCGTGATGACCCAGGCCATCGCGGCCCCCGCCACGAGCGCCAGCCCGGTGGCGGCCAGCATCCACCAGTGGATGGTCTGGCTCATCTGCCGCGCGAGCGCAAACTCTTGCGCCGCCACATCGATCTGCAGCGCCACCAGCGCCTCGATGGCCGCCTGCACCTTGGCCGCGTTGGGGCGGATCTGGGTGATGTACAGCTCCGACCCGTCGTCGTATTTGCCTGCCACCAAGGCCGAAGCGGCGGGGATCAGCCCCTGGTCCAGGTACGCGGCATTGGCCGCCGCAAACGCCTGCGCCAGCGCTTGCTCCTGATCGCCCAGCGCCTTGCCGGCGTAGGGCTTCCACAGCGTCCGAATGCGCTCTACGTTGCTGGTCAGTGCGGCGTGGCTCGCCTGCAGGTTGCTGGTGCCAGGGTCCATCAGCATGTCCATGACCAACACCCGGTTGTGCTGTGTCAGGTGGCTGATTTCCGCCAGCAAGCCCAGCGGCACGGTCCGGTCTCCATAGAGCGCGGCACTGCGCTCGGTCAGCCGCTTGGCGCCGCTGATGCCGCCGGCGGCCAGCGCGAAGATGAGCAGCAAAAACACTGCAAACGCCAGGGCAAGCCTGGTGCCAATCCTGATTTTCTGGAGCATCTGAATCCTCGTCCAATGACCGCGTTGGGCGCCACCTGCCCGACTCCAGTCCGGTCGCTGCGCCTCCGCTCGACGGGATCCAGGAGCCCGGGCATTCCGGTTGGATTGATACTATTTGTTTCAGATGACTGTGCCGTGACGACGGGGCCGCTGGCTAGGAGCGCACTTTCACAGCCGCGCCGCCAACCGCGCGGCTTGGTCGATGGCGCGCTTGGCATCCAGTTCGCCGGCCTCCAGTGCGCCGCCGATCAGATGGGGGCGCTGCCCCAGGGCCTCCAGCGCCTGCGCCAGGCTGCGTAGCGGCACCTGGCCCGCGCACAGCACCACGGTGTCGCAGGGGATCCAGGTGGGGTCCTCGCGCTTTTCGCCGTACGAGACGAGCAGGCCCTCGTCGCCAATGCGCTCGTAGTTCACGCCGCCCACCATCTCCACCCGCTTCATCTTGAGCACCGTGCGGTGGATCCAGCCCGTGGTCTTGCCCAGGCCATTGCCGAGCTTGCCCTTCTTGCGCTGCAGCAGCGTCACCTGCCGCGCGGGTGGCGTGGCGCGGGGGCCGCCGGGGGCCAGGCCGCCGCGCGCCTCGGCCGGGTCGGTGATGCCCCACTCGGACTGCCAGGCGGGCAGGTTGAGCGTGGTGGACGGATGGTCCCCATGGGTGAGGAACTCGGCCACGTCAAAGCCGATACCGCCCGCGCCGATGATGGCGACGCGCTCGCCCACGGGCTTGCCGTGCTTGAGCACGTCGATGTAGCTCAGCACCTTGGGGTGGTCCTGCCCGGGGATCTGCGGGTCGCGCGGCAGCACGCCGGTGGCGACCACCACCTCGTCGTAGCCCTTCAGGTCCGCCGCCTCGACCTTGCGGCTCAAGTGCAGCTGCACGCCCGTGTCCTCCACACACGTGGCCAGGTAGCGCAGCATCTCGTGGAACTCCTCCTTGCCCGGAATCACCTTGGCCATGTTGAGCTGGCCACCGATGGCGGGCGCGGCGTCAAACAGGTGCACTTCGTGACCACGCTCCGCCGCCACCGTGGCGGCCGTGAGACCCGCAGGCCCGGCCCCCACCACGGCGATGCGCTTGCGGAATGACACTGGGCGGTACACCAGCTCTGTCTCATGGCAGGCGCGCGGGTTCACCAGGCAGCTGCTCGTCTTGTTCTGGAACACATGGTCCAGGCAGGCCTGGTTGCAGGCAATGCAGGTGTTGATGCGGTCGGCCCGGCCCTCGGCGGCCTTTTTCACGAAGGCTGCGTCGGCCAGCAGCGGCCGCGCCATCGACACCATGTCGGCGCAGCCGTCGGCCAGTACCTGCTCGGCCACCTCGGGCGTGTTGATGCGGTTGGAAGTGACCAGCGGCGTGGCGATGCCTGCCGCGGCAAACTCGGCCTTCATCTTCTGCGTGACCCACGCAAATGCCGCCCGCGGCACGCTGGTGGCGATGGTGGGCACCCGCGCCTCGTGCCAGCCGATGCCGGTGTTGACGATGGTGGCGCCCCCCGTGGCCACGGCCTTGCCCAGGGTGACGATCTCGTCCCAGGCGCTTCCGCCGGGCACCAGGTCGATCATCGACAGGCGGTAGATGATGATGAAATCCGGCCCCACGGCCTCGCGCATGCGGCCGATGATTTCCACTGGCAGGCGCATGCGGTGGCTGTAGTCGCCGCCCCAGGCGTCGCTGCGCAGGTTGGTGGCCTGCGACAGGAACTGGTTGATGAAGTAGCCCTCCGAGCCCATCACCTCCACGCCGTCGTAACCCGCCTCGCGTGCCTTCACGGCGCAGTTCACGAAGGCGCGGATCTGCCGCTCCACCCCACGCGCCGACAGTGCGAAAGGCGTGAACGGCGAAATCGGGGACTGCAGCCGCGACGGCGCCACGGCCAGCGGGTGATAGGCATAGCGGCCCGTGTGCAGGATTTGCAGCGCGATCTTGCCGCCCGCCGCATGCACCGCCTCGGTCACCACCCGGTGCCGCTTTGCCGCACCCGAGGTGGCGAGCGTGCCCGCAAACGGCTTGGCCCAGCCCGCGATGTTGGGCGCAAAGCCGCCGGTCACGATCAGGCCCACATCGCCCTCGGCCCGCTCGCGGAAGTAGGCCGCCATGCGCGAGAGGTCGCGCCCGTCCTCCAGCCCGGTGTGCATGGACCCCATGAGCACGCGGTTCTTGAGGGTGGTGAAGCCCAGGTCCAGCGGCGCAAGCAGGTGGGGGTACAGCGCCTGGCCGGGAAGCGGCGAGGGAGCAGTCAGGGTGGTGGTCATGGACGAGCGCGGGATTAGAAAAATTTTCTAGAACTTTATTCTAGAATTTGCCCGCATGGCAAGCCGCTCCCGTTCCATCCCTCCGATCCCCGCCAGCGAGGCGCCCGAACCGGCCGACCGCCGCCAGGACATCCTGAACGCCGCCCTGGCCTGCGCGGCCGACGGCGGTGTGGACGCCGTCACCATCGACGGCGTGCGCGCACGCTGCGGAGCCAGCGTGGGCAGCATCTACCACCACTTCGGCAACCGCGACGGCATCGTGGCGGCGCTGTTCTTCGACATCTTTCACGACCAGTCGCGCAGCGTGCAGGTGCAACTGGACGCTGCCCAAGGCGTGGAAGCCGGTGTGCGCGCCCTCGTCACAGGGTATTTGGACTGGGTGGTGGCGCAGCCCGAGCGGGCACGCTTTCTGTTCCAGGCCCGCGGCGCCGTGACCGCCGGCCCGCGCACGCCCGACCTGGCCGAGGCCGCGCGCCGCCGCAACCAGGCGCTGGTGGCCTGGTTCGAGCCGCACCGGCAATCCGGCGCCGTGCGCAACCTGCCCTGCGAGCTGATGCCTTCGCTGGTGATGGGGCCGGTGCAGAGCTACTGCAGGGCGTGGCTGTCAGGGTTGGAAGGATCGAACGCCCTGCCCTCGCCCACCACGTACCGTGAAGAGCTGGCCGATGCGGCCTGGCGGGCTGTTAAGGCGTGACTCCGGCCAGGCGCTTCTGAGCGCCTCCTCGTTCACGCTGAGCGCCCTGGAGCGCAGCGCCGAGCTTCGAGAAGCTCAGCCCGAACGGCAGGTGGTGTGCAGGGACCTCAGCACGAACGTCAGTAATGCGGCGGCAGTTCATCGCGCAGATTGCGCGGAGCGCTCTGCCCCTCCGGGGCCTGCTGGCGCAGCTGGATGACCTCGCGCGTGAGGCGGTCAATCAGCTCTTGCTGCTGATAGATCGTCATGTTGAGCTGGTCCAGCAGGTCTTCGGTGAAGCTGGCCTTGATCTCCAGGCTTTCGAGGCGCTGGAGAACCTCGGGGAGGCGGTGGGCGTCGGACATCGAGACTTCAGAGAGCCTGGCCGAGACGGGCCACGCCTTCGCGGATCTTGTCGGCGTCGGCCGTGGCGAACGACAGGCGGAACGTTGCGTGGTCCGGGTTGGCGCAGAAGAACGGTGTGCCGGGCACAAAGGCCACGCCTTTTTCAATCGCGCGCTTGGCCAGCACATTGCCGTCGGCCACTTTGCCGCCCGCGCCGGTGAGACGCGCCCACACGAACAGGCCACCCTGGGGCTGCACGAAGTCGATGGCGTCCCCCAGCTCCTTGCGCAGCGCGTCGCCCATGGCCTGGGCGCGCTCGGCGTACACATTGCGCACATGGGCCAGCGTGTTGGGCATGCGGCCGGCCTTGAGGTACTGCGCGGCCGTGGCTTGGGCGAAGGTGCTGGTGTGCGCGTCGCTGAACTGCTTGCACATGGTGGCCTTGGCCAGCAGTTCGGCCGGGGCAATCATCCAGCCCACGCGCAGGCCGGGCGAGAGCACCTTGCTCAAGGACCCGCAGTGCACCAGCAGCTCGCGGCTGCGGGGCACGGTGGCCGACAGGTTCAGCAGGCTGGGCGGCGGCGCATCGCCAAAGTACAGGTCGCCATAGGGATCGTCTTCCACGATCAGCGTGTTGTGCTTGACGGCCATCTCCAGCACGGCCTTGCGGCGTTCCAGGCTCAGCATGGCGCCGCTGGGGTTGCCGAAGGTGGGGATCAGGTAGACGAACTTGGGCTTGTGCTCGGCAATCAGCTTTTCCAGCTCGTCAGTCTTCACGCCGTTGCCGTCGATGGGCGCGCTGATGAGCTCAGCACCGTACAGGCGGAAGCACTGGATGGTGGCCAGGAAGGTCGGACCTTCCACGATCACCTTGTCGCCGGGGCTGATGAGCGTCTTGCCCAGCAGGTCCAGCGCCTGCTGGCTGCCGGTGGTGACGATCAGGTTGTCGGCCGCCACGCCCTGTGCCCCCTTGGTGGTCATGAAGGCGGCCAGTTGCTCACGCAGCGGGTTGTAGCCCTCGGTCGCACCGTACTGCAGTGCGGCGCCGGGTTCTTCGGCCAGGGCGGCATTGCTGGCGGCGCGGATGCCCTCCACATCGAACATCGCGCTGTCCGGAAAGCCCCCGGCAAAGCTGATGATGCCGGGCTTGCCCAGCAGCTTGAAGAGTTCGCGGATGGCGGAGGTTTCTACATTGTTCAGGCGGTCGGCAAATTGCATGGCGTGGACAGGAGTGGTTGGCAACAAACGCTGCATTGTCGCCAATTGGCAAGCAGGTTTCCTGCGGCTTACACTGACTTGGGCCTCTTCCCCCGCCACCCAGCACTTCAGGACCCCATTCCATGCCGCTCACTATTCGTACCCTGCCCCGCATGCGCCTTGCCTACATGCGCCACACCGGCGCATACGGCCATCCCGGCCTCACGGCGCTATGGGAACGGTTTGGCACCTGGTGCGCCGCCAACCGGCTGAGCGAGCCGCGCCCCAAGTTTTACGGTTTCAGCCACGACGACCCTGCCTGCACGCCGCCCGGCCAATGCCGTTACGACGCCTGCGTGCAGATCGGCGTGGGCCTGCGCACGGGCCCTGATGTGCAGGTGATGGACTACGAAGGCGGCGACTACGCATGCCTGCATTTCGTGGGCACGGGACCCGAGATCGCCGCCGCCTGGTCACAGTTGAAGGCGCCAGGCCAGATCCCGGAAGGCTGGGAATGGGAGCCGCGCGCCGCACTCGAAATCTACGATGAGAACTTTGCCGTGGACCCGGCAACGGGGCGCTTTCCGGTCTGGCTGTGCGTTCCCGTGCGGCGCAGCCGCTGAGGGGGCCGGCCTCTCCACCTGTCCTGCCTCTGTGGCCTGCAGTGGCGGACAATCTCGCCCGCCTCCCCGATTGCCTCCATGAAAACTGCCGACATCGAGCCCTTCTTCGCCACCCTCAAGGCCGCCAACCCCACGCCCAACACGGAGCTGGAATACACCACCCCGTTCGAGCTGCTGGCCGCCGTCCTGCTGTCAGCCCAGGCTACCGACGTGGGCGTGAACAAGGCCACACGCAAGCTCTTCCCGGTAGCAGGCACCCCGCAGGCGATTCTGGATCTGGGCCTGGAAGGGCTGGAGGGCTACATCAAGACCATTGGCCTGTACCGCACCAAGGCGAAAAACCTGATGGAGACCTGCCGCATCCTGGTGGAGCGCCACGGCGGCCAGGTGCCCCGCACGCGGGAGGCGCTGGAGCAGCTACCCGGCGTGGGCCGCAAGACCGCCAACGTGGTGCTGAACGTGGCCTTCGGTGAGCCCACCATGGCCGTGGATACGCACATCTTCCGCGTGAGCAACCGCACGGGCCTGGCGCCCGGCAAGAACCCACTGGCGGTGGAACTGCAGCTGATGAAGCGCGTGCCTGCAGAGTACGCCGTGGACTCGCACCACTGGCTGATCCTGCACGGCCGCTACGTGTGCCAGGCGCGTAAGCCGCGGTGCTGGGAGTGTGTGGTGGTGCCGTACTGCGACTTCACGCCGAAGGTGATGAAGCCCTGAATTTTTGCTATCAATAATATAGCTACCAGCGCTTGATGGTAGAGCGCCAGCGGCCAATCTAACTACTATCCGCAAGGTAGTGCGGCTCTCAGGCCACTTCCAGCGCTGCCATCTCCTGCGACAGCCCCACCCACCCCACATCAAACCCCGCCACCTTGCGCTCCGGCGGTACCGGGTGCGCACGCAGGGCCCAGTGGGCACCGGCCACCACGCTGTCGATCACCGGAACGGACACCTGGGGCTGCACGGCCGCGGCCATGCCCGCGAGCCCCGCTCCGCCCAGGATCACGGCCTGCACACCCATCTGACGCACCACATCGCGGCAGGCCTGGGCGAGCAGGGAGCGGGCGGCTTCGGGGTCGGCCGCGAGCTGGGCGCCCGTCGGTGCCACCGTGTGGATGCCCGCGAGCCCGTGTGCATGCCCCAGCGCCTGGGCCAGCCGCTGCAGCATCGGCCCCCACCGCTCGCCGCCGGTGACGATGGCAAAGCGGCCGTGGCGCGCGGCTTCGATGAACGAGGCTTCGGCCAGGCCGGTGACCGGCACAGGGCTGCTTTCGCGCAGCGCCATCAGCCCGGGGTCGCCAAAGCAGCCGATCAGCACGGCGTCGGGCGCGGGCCCGGGCTGGGCCAAGTCATGGGCCCAGGCATCCAGCAGCGCATGGGCGGCCACGGCGTAGCTGGCCTCGCAGGCGATGTAGGGCGCGCCAAAACGTGCCGTGGCCGTGCGCACGGCCACATGCGACCCGACGGCTGCTTGCACATGCTGCAGCAGCAACGTGCTGACATGGGCCGAGGTGTTGGGGTTGACGACGAGCAGTTGGCGCATGGGGCGAAAGGCGGTGGCGTCAGGCACCCAACAGTTGCGCCAGATCCGGCGCGTCCGGAGCGGGCGGCGTGAATTCGAGCTGCGACTCGATGCGTGCGAGATGCGCCAGCATCAGCCGGGGCGCCTCGCGGGCGTCCCGCAGGCGAATGGCGTCGATGAGCGCGCGGTGCTCGCGGCAGCCGCAGGCCGTGGCTTCCTCGCGGGTCTGCGCGTGGCTGGGGCTGTAGGTCATGAGGATGAGCGAGGTGCGCGACACCAGCTCGCGCAGGATGCGCCCCAGCGTCTGGTGCCCGGCGGCCTGTGCAATGTGCAGGTGAAAGTCGCCCGAGAGGCGGATGGCGCGGCGCATGTCGCCGGCCGCGCGAGCGGCCTCTTCATCGTCGATGCAGGTGCGCAGGGCAGTAATGTCGGCATCGGCGGCATTGGCGATGAACAGCTCCACCAGGCGCGGCTCCAGCAGGCGCCGGGCTTCGAACACCTCCAGCGCCTCCTGCGGCGTGGGCTGGGCGATGGATGCGCCCCGGTTGGGCGTGAGCGTGACCACCTGCTCGTTGGCCAGCCGCACCAGCAAGGGCCTCACCCGCGTGCGCGACACGCCAAAGGCCGCGGCCAGCTTGTCTTCCACCAGCTTGGTCCCCGGCGGAAGCTTGTGGTCCAGGATGGCCGAGACCATGCGGTCGTACATGTCGTTGTCGCTGAGCTGCGCGGCGGCATCGGGCGGCAGGGGCGGGGTTGGCGGCACGGCCTTGGCGGCGCGCGGCCGGCGGGCTTTGGGAAGGCTTGCGGTCATATGGCAGCCGTTTTACCCCGAACGGCCCTTGCGCCGGCGCCCCAGGGCCCACAGCAGCAGCAGCGTGATACCCATGACGAGGAACGAGACCACCGTGGTGACCGTGCCCAATGCGTAGATGGACGGCGTGGTCACCGTGCTGGTCAGCCCCTGCAGTTCCAGCGGCAGCGTGTTCACATCGCCAATGGCTTGGGATGTGCGCGCGATCTCGTCCCAGCTGAGCGTGAAGCCGAACATGCCAATGCCCACCACGGAGGGCGCGATCAGTGGCAGCACCACATGCGCAAAGCCTTGCCATGGCGTGGCCCCCAGGTCACGCGCAGCTTCTTCGTACGCGGGGTTGAAGCGGTTGAACACCGCAAACATGATGAGCAGACCAAAGGGCAGCGTCCACGTCAGGTGCGCACCCAGGGCCGAGGTGAACAGGCCGAGCGAGGTACCGTAGCCTTCCAGCGCGCTCTCCATGCCCCCCCGCTCCAGCACAGCCTTGATGCCGGTGTCGATCAGCCGGAACTCCAGCCCGATGCCCAGCGACACGATGATGGACGGCATGATGAGGCTGGCCACGACGATCAAGAACAGCGTGTTGCCACCCGCCAGCCGCTTGCGGAACGCGAGCCCGGCCAGCACCGACAACACCACGGTGCACAGCATCACCGCCACACCCAGGCCCAGTGAACGCCACAGCGCCGCACCTATGTCCACCACGCCCAGGCCCTCGGCCAGCTTGGTGAACCAGTGCAACGACACGCCGCGCATAGGAAACGTGAGCCCACCTTCGGGCCCCTGGAAGCTCAGGATGAAGATGACGAACATCGGCCCGTACATGAAAAGCACGAACAGCGCAAAGAAGATGGCCAGGGGCCAGAAGCTGGCGGGGCGGGAATCGCGCAGTTTCATCTCAAAGCTCCTTGCGGATATCGACGAGGCGCGTGAGGCCCCAGATGATCATCAGCACCACCGCCAGCAGGATCACCGCATTGGCCGCTGCCAACGGAAACTGCAGGTACGAGGTCTGCACCTGGATGATCTTGCCCACGGACGCGATCTGCTGCCCGCCCATCACGCCAATCGTCACGAAGTCACCCATCACAATGGTGAGCACAAAGATGGAGCCGATGATGATGCCGGTGCGCGACAGCGGCACGATCACGTTCCACAGCGTCTGCCAGCCGCTTGCGCCGCTGTCGCTGGCCGCCTCGATCAGACTGCGGTCGATGCGCATCATGCTGTTGAAGATGGGCACGATCATGAACATGGTGTACAGGTGCACAAACGCGAGCACCACCGAGAAATCCGAAAACAGCAGCCACTCGATGGGCGTCTCGATGAGGTTCATGCCCATCAGCGTCTGGTTAACCAGACCGTTGCGCCCCAAGAGCGGCACCCACGAGATCATGCGGATCACGTTAGACGTCCAGAACGGAATGGTGCACAGCACGAACAGCAGCGTCTGCATGCTCGATGAGCGCACATGGAAGGCCAGAAAATAGGCCACGGTGAAGCCGATCACCAACGTGATGAGCCAGACCAGGAAACTGAACTTGAGCGTGGACCAGTACGTCTTGAGCGTGACGCACAGCCCGTCCGACACATCGCCGCAGCCTTCGAAGATGGACACGTAGTTCTTGAACGTGAACCCGGGCAGCAGCTCGTAGTCGTTGAAATCCCAGAAGCTGACCATCACGATCAGCGCCAGCGGGATGATGAAGAACAGCGCAAACACCAGTGTGAACGGCGCGGCCTGCCACCAGGCGGCAATGCTGCGGCCGGGGACGGCAGCAGCGGGTAAGGACGGTGTGGTGGTACTCATGGTGTTTGCAAATCAGTTATCCGTCGCATCGGGCGACAGTCGTCAAAACTGGCGCGGCCCGATACCAGTGCCCCCGTGCAAGGGCCGCCCCGCCGCACCGGGCGCGTCCCCCTCCCAGATTGCGAAGCAATATGAGAGAGGGGGAAGGCGCGCAGCGCCTCAGGGGGTGGCACCTCTTCTACGCCGCGACGAATTCATTCCACTTCTGGACCATGTAGTTGTTCTCATCCATGATCGCGTTCCAGCAGGCAATGCCGCCCATGCGCGATTCGTAGCTGCCTCCGTCGCGCACCGCGCCGGACTTGGCCAGCACGTCGCCGTTGGGGCTCTTGATGTCCTGCGTGGCGGGCTTGCCTTCCATCCAGTAGGCCCACTCGTAGGCTTCCATCTTGGACTTGGCGGTCTCCAGCACGGCGCTGTAGTAGCCCTGGCGGTTCAGGTAGGCACCAGCCCAGCCGTCCAGGAACCAGTTGATGAACTCGTAGGCGCCGTCGAGCTTGCGGCCCGACAGGGTGGCCGGCAGGCCGAAGCCGGCGGCCCAGGCGCGGTAGCCTTCCTTGAGCGGCTGGAAGTTGCAGGCGATGCCCTTGGTGCGCACGGCCGTGACGGCAGGGCTCCACATGGACTGGATCACCACCTCGCCCGAGGCCATGAGGTTGACCGACTCGTTGAAGTCCTTCCACAGCGCGCGGAACTGGCCCTGCTTCTTGGCCTCGATCAGGGTCTTGATCGTGAGGTCGATTTCCTTCTTGGTCATGTTGCCCTTGTCGGGGTACTTGTACAGGCCCAGGGACTCGACCACCATGGCGGCGTCCATGATGCCGATCGAAGGAATGTTCAGGATGGCGGCCTTGCCCTTGAACTCGGCGTTCAGCAGCTCAGCCCATGAATTGATGGGGCGCTTGATGAGGTCGGGGCGGATGCCCAGCGTGTCGGCGTTGTACACGGTCGGGATCAGGCTCATGAACTGCGTGGGCGCAGTCGCAAACTTCTTGGACTTTTCGCCTTCCAGGTAGATCACCTTCTTGGGTGCAGTGCCCTGGTCGCCCACGGCCTTGCCCGCCACCATGCCGGTGGTGAACAGCGTGGTGATCTTGTCAGCGTTCTTGATGCGCTTGGTGTCAATGCCCTTGAGGTTGCCCGTGGGCACGATCTTCTTGAGAGAGAAGTACTCGGTGTCGATCAAATCAAAGCTGTTGGGCGCGGTGACAGCGCGCTTGGTCACGTCGTCGGTGGTCACGGCCACGTACTGGATCTCGATGCCGGTGTCGGCCTTGAATTTCTCGGCAATGGCCTTGTCCTGGTTCACCGCCGTGCCCAGGTAGCGCAGCACGATCTTCTCTTGCGCATGCACGGCCGGGAACATGCCAGCGGCCAGGATGCCCGCCGTGCCCTTGAGCAGCGAGCGGCGAGCCACACCAGTGGCTTCACGGACAACGCCAGTGGCATCGGAAACGACAACAGGGGAATCAGCACGGGAAGCATCGGACATGGGAACACTCCTTGGGTTGCGGAAGGGGACGGGTGAAAAATAAAAAGACTTGGCGGCGCGGTCAGGCGGCTTGAGCCATTGCGGGAACGGGCACGGACAGCGGGTGCGCCTGGTCGGGCGTCCAGTGCAGTTGCACGCCCTGCCCCACCTGGTAGGGCTGCGCGGCAAAGGCGGCTTCAGACACCATCACCGAATACGCCGCCGTGGCATTGGCCGACAGGGGTACGCCCTGCTTTTGCAGACCCAGCAGCACATAGGTGCCTTGGTACTCCACATCGGTCACCACGGCCTGCATGCGCTGGGCACCCCAGGGCAGATCGGCGCTGGCGGGGGCTATCTGCAGGTGGTCGGTACGCACGCCCACCTTGCCTTCAGGCGTGTCGATCACGTTGTGCCCGCCCATGAACCGCGCCACGAACTCGCTGGCGGGGCGGTTGTAGACCTCGTGCGGGCTGCCCACCTGCTCGATCACGCCATGGTTCATCACCACCATGGTGTCGGCCAGGGCCATGGCTTCTTCCTGGCTGTGAGTCACGTGGATAAAGGTCAGGCCCAATTCCTTCTGCCAGCGGCGCAGCTCGGCGCGCATCTGGATGCGCAGGAAAGGGTCGAGGGCGGAGAGCGGCTCGTCGAGCAGCAGCACGCGCGGCTGCGTGATCAGCGCACGCGCCAGCGCCACGCGCTGCTGCTGCCCGCCTGAGAGTTCGGCCGGCTTGCGCTCGGCCAGGTGGCCCAGGGCTACCCGCTCCAGCAGATCGCGCGCCTTGGCCTGGCGCTCGACCTTGGGCACACCTTTCATCTTCAGGCTGAAGGCCACGTTGTCGAGCGCCGAGAGGTGCGGAAACAGCGCGAAGCTCTGGAACATCATGGCCGTGCCGCGCGCGGCGGCGGGCAGGTCGGTGATGTTGCGGTTTTCCAGCAGGATGTCGCCGCTGGTCACCGACTCGTGCCCCGCAATCATGCGCAGCGTGGTGCTTTTGCCGCAGCCCGACGGGCCCAACAGACAGCAGTAGCTGCCGCTGGCAATGCGCAGGTTGATGGCATCGACGGCCGGCTTGCCCTGGGCGTAGCGCTTGGTCAGGGCGACAAGTTCAATGGCGGCCAGTGCCGGATCGGGAGTGAGGCTTTGCATGGGCTCGCCGTACGCAAGGCCCATGCCAACTTTGTACACAATGTTGTTTCAACTTTGCATACAAAATGCACCAGCACTGTGCGCCAGCGGCGTCCCTGCGCCTGAACAACGACACGGATGCACCACCATCGCTTTGCACGCACATCGTTGTGGTGCGAGGATGCGCCTCGCGATTTGGTGAATGACCCTACTTGTCTGCGCAGGGGCGTGGCTATACTGGCCCGGCGTCAGGAAACATTTTTTTACACACTCCCCCCCCCCGCGCGCGCCGCATGAACCTGGACCCACGCTCGATGATTGCCATGGCGGGCGTCATGTCCGCCATCATGGCCATCGTGCTGCTGTTCATGCGGCGCTACTACCCGCCCTCCATCCGGGGCGTGGGCGCGTGGGCCGCAGCGCCGCTGCTGTGGCTGGCATCCACCGTGCTGTTCGGCGCACGGGGGCTCATCCCAGACTGGCTCAGCCTCGTGCTCGCCAATCAGTTGCTGGTGCTGGGCACTGTCACCTACTACATGGGCACGCGCAGCTTCATGGGCCAGCCGGCGATCTGGCGCCCCTGGAACTGGCTGATGGCAGGCACCACCCTGGTGTTCATCGTGCTCACTTACTGGATCCCCCACTACGCGCTGCGGGTCGGGTTTTTCACGGTGGTCATGGAGGTGCTCTACGTCGCGCAGATGCGCTTCATGCTGCGCCATGGCGGGCGCAACTTTCCGGTGCGGCTGGTGGAGGTGGTGTTGGCGCTGCACATGGGAGTGCTGGCCGTCCGGCTGATTTCCATCCTGGCCGGCAAGGCCGGCTCAGACCTCATGGAGCCTTCGCTGTTCCAGACGCTGTACATCGGCGCCTATGTAATCACCGTGCTCATGCTGTCCATCGGCGCCGTCCTCATGGCTACCGACCGGTTGCGCACCGAGCTGGAACACCTGGCCACCCACGACTCGCTGACCAACACCCTGAACCGCCGCGCCCTACTGCAACGCTGCGAAGACGAGCTGGAGCGGGCGCAGCGCTACGGCAACGGGCCGTCCATCATGATGGTGGACCTGGACAACTTCAAAGCCGTGAACGACACGCAGGGGCACCAGCACGGGGATGCGGTGCTGGTGCATTTTGCTGAGCGCACCCGCCAGGTGCTGCGCCGCGGGGATCGGCTGGGGCGCTATGGCGGCGAGGAATTCCTGGTGCTTCTGCCCGGCGCAGACACCGCCGCCGCGCTGGGCGTGGCCCAGCGCATCCACGCCACGCTGGCCGCTGGGCACCCGCTAGACTGCGAAGTCAGCATTGGGCTGACGAGCTGGACCGGATCGCACGAGACGCTGGATGCCATGCTCTCGCGCGCCGATGCGGCGCTCTACCGGGCCAAGAATGAAGGCCGCAACCGGACCGTGGTCGCCTGACGAACCCGCCGCCTGCCCCTTTAAGCCGTTTGGGTAGCTACCCCGGCCGATTCAAAACTTGCCATCTCCGCCAGCACCGCACAGGCCGACTGCAGCAGGGGCCAGGCCAATGCCGCGCCAGAGCCCTCCCCCAGCCGCAAGCCCAGGTCCAGCAGCGGCTCGGCCTGCATCTGCGCCAGCATGAGGGTGTGGCCGCGCTCGCCCGAGCGGTGCGCGAACACGCAGCGCTGCAGCACGTGCGGCTGCAGGCGGCTGGCCACCAACACAGCGGCGCTGGTGATGAAGCCATCCACCACGATCACGCGGCGCTCGGCCGCAGCCTGCAGCACGGAGCCGACCAGCGTGGCCACCTCGTAGCCGCCCAGCGCCGCCAGCGCTTCCAGCGGGCTGGTGGCACTGGCGTTCACGTCCAGCGCCAGCTGCAGCACGGCGCGCTTGCGCTCGATGCCTGCCGCGTCCAGGCCCGTGCCAGCGCCCGTCACCTCGGCCAGGGGCAGCCCGGCCAGGCGCGCCAGCAGCAGCGATGCCACCGAGGTGTTGCCAATGCCCATTTCGCCCAGCAGCAGCGCATTGCCCGGCATTGCGCGCACCACTTCCATGCCGTTGAGCAGGGCTTGCGCGCATTGCTCGGGCGCCATGGCGGGGCCGGTCGAGGCGTCTTGCGTTCCGGGCGCCACGTTGCGCACCAGCAAGCGCGGCGCGCCAGGTGCCGTATCGCGGACAGCGATGCTACGCGCCACGCCACAGTCCACCACCGTGAGCTGCAGGCCATGCTGGCGCGCCAGCACGCTCACGGCGGCACCACCGGCCAGGAAGTTCTCCACCATTTGCCACGTCACGTCGCTGGGGAAGGCCGACACCCCCTTGGCCGCCAGTCCATGGTCGCCCGCACACACCAGCATTTGCGGCTGCACGAGTGCCGGAGCTTCGGTGCCCAGCACCTGGCCAATGCGCAGCGCCAGTGCTTCGAGGCGACCCAGCGAACCGAGTGGTTTCGTCTTGTTGTCGAGCAAGTGTTGCAAGCGGGCGGTGAGGCGGGCATCGGTGATGTCGGCAATAGCAGGTGCGGTGAACTGGGCCAGGGATTGCATGGTGTATGAGATAGCTCGCAAAAAAGAAGAACCGAAAAACAGGAGTGGCGGCGGGGTGCGTCCTCAGCCTCCGGGGAAAGCCGGCACGATCAGCGCGCTCAGCGTTCCCGGCGCGAAGCTGGCCTCCGCCATCCGGGCCAGCCCTTCAAACACGGCGTCGAGCGTGGGAACGGGCGCCGCGCCGGCACGGCCAAACACGGCCTGCAGCACAGCAGGGTCTTCGAACAAGCCATGCAGGTACACGCCCAGCACATTGCCTGCCGGGTTTTGCCAGGCAATACCTGGGATCACTTCACGAGCCACATCGCCCTTGGCGGCCATGGCGGGGTGCTGGGCCGTCTGGCCGTGGTGAATTTCGTAGCCAGTGACCGGCGCACCCGCCAAGGCCTCCCACGCACCGTGCATCGCGCCAAACTGCGCCTGCGTGCGCTGCACGGTTTTGGCGACCTCGAAAGTGGTGACCAGGGGCAGCAGGCCCAGGCCCGGCGCATTGCCGTCGATGCCTGCAGTGTCGATCAGCGCCTCGCCCAGCATCTGCAGGCCGCCGCACACGCCCAGCACCGAGCCGCCCTGCCCTGCGTGGCGGGCTATGGCCCCGTCCAGGCCCTGCGCACGCAGCCAGGCCAGGTCGGCGGCGGTGGATTTGGAGCCAGGCAGCACCACCCAGTCAGAGGGTTTCAAACCACCCAGCTCGGCCGGGCTGCGCGCCCACAACAGGCGTACACCGGGCACATTCTTGAGGGGCTGGAATTCGTCGAGGTTGCTGATGCGCGGGTAGGCGATGACAGCCACCGTGGTGTGCACGGCACCCGCCGACAGCGTCCGGTCGTCAAACACTCCATCTTCTTCGGGCAGGCCGTGGTGCCACTGCATGGGGATGGTGGCCACGGTGGCTATGCCCGTCAGCTCCTGCAGCATCTGCGGCGCGGGGGCCAGCAGGCTGGCATCGCCGCGAAACTTGTTGAGCACAAAGCCCTTGATCAGCGCACGCTCGTCCTCGGGCAGCAGCGCCCAGGTGCCGTACAGGTGGGCAAACGCGCCGCCCCGGTCGATGTCCGTCACCAGCAGGCAGCGTGCATCCGCATGGCGGGCCACGCGCATGTTGACGATGTCGCTGGCGTGCAGGTTGATCTCGGCGGGCGAGCCGGCGCCTTCGATGACCACCACATCGTTCTCGGCACGCAAGGCATCCAGCGCCGCCGCAATATGAGGCCACACCTTTTCGCTGCGGCCGCGCCAGGGCATGGCCGTGAGTTCTGCACTCACCTGCCCCATCAGCACGACCTGGCTGTGCGTGTCGGCCTCGGGCTTGAGCAGCAACGGGTTCATGCGCACTTCCGGTTCGGCGCGGGATGCCAGGGCCTGGAAGTATTGGGCGCTGCCGATCTCGCCCAGGCGGCCGCCCGGACCCGACACCACCCGCGCGTTGTTGCTCATGTTCTGCGCCTTGAAGGGCGCGACGCGCAGGCCCAGGTTGCTGTAGTAGCGGCACAGCGCGGTGGTGAGCCAGCTTTTTCCCGCACCGCTGGTGGTGCCCAGCACCATCACACAACGGGCCAATTTGGGAGCAGAGTTTTCAGTCAAGGCAGTGGGCGGACCATGCGGTCCATGATGTGTTCGAGCGCCGACGCGGCATCGGTGCAGCGGCCGGTGTGAACAGGGGAGGTCTGGATGATGGCGCTGCGCCGGGCGGTGAGCCAGTGAAACCGCTGGCGAAACGGCAGGCGTGCGATGGGTCCGCACCCCTCATCGCCCGCGCAGATGGCCACGATGGCGGCCAGATGGCGACGCACAGTGTCGATGTCAACGTGCGGGTCCATGGCCAGCAGACGAGCTTCGTCCAGCGCAATGGCGGCCTGCAGAAAGCCGCTGCGCTGGCACGAGAGGATCACGCCCGCGTTGACGAACTCCTCGCGCTCCACGCGCGGCACCACCCGAACGATGGCGTAGTCGTATACCTCAGGCGCATGCATCGGCAGCCTCCTTCAACGCGCCCACCCAGGTTGCGCGCCCAGCCAGACGCGCGCAGAAATAGTGCACGTAGGCTTGGCGATGGCTCGCCGGCACTGACAGCGGTCCCGCGGCATGCTCGGCGCCCGCGAGCTGCAGAAACTCGTCAGGCACCTCGGCCAGAAGGTCCGTAACCACCTCGGGCGTGAGGCGCGCGGCCAGTTCCGCATCCACCTGCTCCACGGCCTTGGCCCGGGCCAGCAGCACGTGGTCGGCAATGGGTGCGAAGGGCTTGGCTGGCTGGGCGACGGCACCGTTCCACGCATGGTGAAAGGTCAGTGCTGCGCCGTGGTCGATCAGCCAGGGCTTGCGGTGCCACATGAGCAGGTTGGTGTTGCGCGCCGTGCGGTCCACGTTGCCGACCAGCGCATCGAACCACACCAGGCGCGAGGCAAAGTCCTGAGACACCTCGTCCACGGCAGGATCGAAATTGACAGCGCCCGAGAGGTAATCCAGCCCGACGTTCAGGCCACCGCTGGCACGGACCAGATCCTGAATCTCGGGGTCGGGCTCGGTCTGCGCGAGGGCCGTGTCCAGCTGGGCCAGCACGATCTCGGGCACCGGCAGGCCCAGCGCCCGCGCGATGCCGCCTGCGATGATCTCGGCCAGCAGCGCGCGCACGCCCTGCCCGGCGCCGCGGAACTTCAGCACGTAGGTGCCCAGGTCGTCACCCTCGACGATGGCGGGCATGGAGCCACCTTCACGAAGCGGCGTGACGTAGCGTTGGACGGTGACGGTTCTCACAAGGTCTCCCCGATTCCAGTTGGAACACTGCCGGGGATGGTACGACCCCGCAGCGCCTGCCAGGCAACCTGCAGCGCATCCTGCGCAGCAGGCGCGAGCACTCCCATCCGCACCGTGCCAGGCAGGCCGAACGAAGCCGCGTCCCGCAGCTTGATGCCACTGGCGCGCAGGGCCGCCAGATCGCCCGCCAACGTGGCGGTGGCGGGCTGCGCGCAGAAATAGTTGGCCAGGCTGCCCGGATGCACCGCCCAGCCCAGCTGCCGGCACAGGGCCAGCTGCCGTGCTTTCCACTCGCGCAAGGTAGCCAGGCTGTGCACCAGCCACTCCTGCACTGGCGCTTGCACCCATGCATGCAGCAAGGCCACGCCGTGGGCGCCCACAGGCCACGAAGGCGCCAGGGCGGTGAGCACCCGCACTTGCGCCTCGCACCCTGCAGGGGCAATTGCGTAGGCAGCACGCACGCCCGTCAGGCCCAGCGCCTTGTTGGGCGTCCACAGCTGCCAGCAAGCCGAGGGCACCTGGGGCGAGGGTTCGCCGCGCCATGCGGCGTTTGCGTCCATCCGCAGCGGGGCGTAGGCGCAGTCGAGCACGCGCCATGCGCTGGCCTCGCCGCTTTGATCGTCCGCGCATCCAGCAACGCCGTGCTTCCAAAGGTGCGCTGCGGTGTCTTCCACACCCAGCGGGCTGGACGGCTCGCAGGCCCATTGCAGGCCTGCCGCGCCCCCTGCACTGCCTCGCACCACCTCCAGTCCGCGCACCAGTGCAGCCTGGGCGTAGTCGCCATAGCTGTGCAGTGGCACCGCCACGTGCGCCACACCCTGCGCTGCCGCCAGCGCGGTGATGCGGTGAATGAACTCGCTGGCACTGGCCGCCAGCACCACGCGGCCGGGGTCCACACGGTGGAATGCACCCAGGGCCGCGCGCAAGGCCGTGTAAGCCGGGTCGGGGTAGCGTGCGGCATCGGCCAACTGGACCGCACGCAATGCATCGGGGCATGGCCCGCACGCATTGCTGTTGGTCGAAAAATCAAAGACCGGGTTGCCCGCGGCGTCCGGCCCCCCGTGCAGCGGGATCGACAGGGAAAGCAAGTCCGGCGATGTCATGCCCGCAACCCCGACCATACGCCCAGCACCAGCAGGTGGAGCACCACCACGACAGGCACCGTGGCCAGCACGACCCGACTGCCCAGGCGCGCCGCGCGCTGCGTATCCAGCGGCCCGGCCCTGCGGCCCCGGCTGTTGAGCGTGTACACCCCGGGCTTGGCGAGGCGCACGCCCAGCGCGAGCGCCATGGCCGCCATCGGCCAACCACTGTTGGGGGATGGCGTCTTGCGGGCCTGCCGCGCCAGCTTGGAAAGCGGCAGTCCGTTCGCAACCACCGCCAGCAGCCCCGACGTGATGCGCGCGGGCACCCACGACAGCACGTCGTCCGCCCGCGCGGCCCATTTACCTGCCCATTGCCAGTAACGCCCGCCGCGCATGCCAGGGTAGCCCCACATGGCATCTGCCGTGTTGGCAAAGCGGTACAGCGCAGCGCCCGGCAGGCCCAGCAGCGCAAACCAGAACAGCGGCGCCACCACCGAATCATTGAGGTTTTCGGCCAGCGACTCGATGGCGGACTCGCGCACCTGCACGGCGGTGAGACTGCTCACATCACGGCTCACCAGCCGCGACAGCTGCGCGCGCCCCGCTTCCAGCGACTGGCCCAGCGCCACCTCCACCGCCAGCACCTCGTCGTGCAGCATGCGCCAGGCCAGCAACGGCTTGAGCAGCAGCGCCAGCAAGGCCGCCGCCAGAAACCCGTGCAGCATCAGCACCAGTTCCTGCGCCGCCCACGAAGCTATAAAAATGATAGCTGCCTGCGCACACCACGCAAGCGCTGCAAGCCAAAAAACCTTCAAATCCCTGGCCACCGGGGCCACGGGCGCCAACCGCTCGCCCCACCACTGCAAAGCTCGCCCCATCCAGACCACGGGGTGCCATCCAGCGGGGGGCTCGCCCAGCCACCAGTCCACCGCCAGCGCCAGCATTGGCACGCCGATCCACACCGCCAGCAGGGGCCAGCCTCCGGCGGGTGTGGTCAACAGAAAGCCATAGTCCGACACGAAAGTCCTAGTCTTCGATGCCGCGCTGCGCGGGGATGCCAGCCTTGAACGCGTGCTTGACCATCTGCATCTCGGTCACCGTATCTGCCAGCTCGATGATCTCGGGCGGGCAACGGCGGCCCGTGAGGCACACGTGCACGTCACGGGGACGCTCGCGCAGGGTCTGCAGCACACCATCCAGCGGCAGCCACCCGTAGATCAGCGGGTAGGTGATCTCGTCGAGCACCACCAGAAAATGCTCTCCCGACAGGATGGCGGCGCGCGCCTTCTCCCAGCCATCGCGCGCGAGCTGCGCCGAGTGCTCCAGGTCCTTGCTCTTCCAGCTGAAGCCGTCGCCCAGGCCCTCGATGGGCAGGCCGATCTGCTCGAACATGCGGTGTTCGCCAAAGCGCGCCGTGGGCACCTTCATGAACTGGAAGATCTTGACCGCCTTTCCCCTGCCGTGCGCGCGCAGTGCCAGGCCGAAGGCGGCCGTGCTCTTGCCCTTGCCGTCGCCGGTGTTGACGATGACGATGCCACGGCGCTCGCCCTCGGCTTTTTCGTAGCGCTTTTCGGTGGGAGGGGTTTCGATTTGCATGGTGTTCATTCTTTCAGAGAGACCGGGCGTCAAGCGCCGGCGGGTTGCAGCCGGGGCAAGGAGGAGGACGGGCGGCGCGCCTGCCACGCAGCGCCTGCGAGCACTACCAGCGCCATGACCAGCAGAGCCACAATGCGGGCCATGCGCTCCACGGGGCTGTGCTGGGGAACTGTCTCCGGCGCATCGCGTTGGGGCTGGCGTTCCAGCAGCACCCCCATCGTGGGCACGGCTGGCGCAGCGGGCACCGCTTGTGCCGGGGCCGGTGGTGCGGGCAAGTCGGCAGCCGGGGGCTCGGGCCGCGGCGGCGGAGCAACGGCGGGGTCCTGCGGAGTGGCGACGGCCAGACCGGTCGGCGCGGGCTGAACCTCGGCAGCGCCCCGCACGGCCTGCTCCACCCAGCGGCGCACGCTGGGCAGCTCGGCCGCCAGCGGAGCCGTGCGCGTCAGCTCCTGGTATATCTGCGCCAGCTGCTTTTGCGTGTCGGCATCGGCCTGCCAATATCCCTGGCGCTGCGCCTGCACCAGACGCTCCAGCGATTGGGCATAGGCCTGCGGGTGCTCTTTGAGCCAATCGGGCAGGCCCAGCTGGTGCTTGTCGCGCACCAGCACGTCATAAAAGCTTTGCCAATGATCGCCGCGCACCGTGTCGGGCGCGACGGCCTGCCAACCCCAGGCGAACTGCACGGCCTTGAGCACCTGCAGCGTGCCCGAATAGCCCTCGGCCTTCTGCGCCTGGAGCCAGCCAGGGTGCAGGTAGCGCGACTGCATCTCCAGCGCAATGGCGCGCTGTGCAGTTTCGGTAGTGGGCTCGCCTGCATCCTGCAGCTGGGCCACATGCAGCTCCAGCCCCTGCGCTCGCCCGGCCACGCGGGCTGCCGCCGACAGGCCGCCCAGGTACTGAAACGGGTCGTCCGAGCTGACCATGGCATACAGGTGCGAGCTGCGCGACAGGATGGCTGCGTCGGTGCGGCGCAGGTGCGCTCCCAGCGCCTTCGCCGCCGTGCCGCCCGCAACCCCCGTCACCGGCTCGCCCTCCAGATAAGGCTGGCTCATGCGTTCGAGGAACATCTGGCCCAGGCGCGCATCGTTGGTTTGCAGGCCGTCGCTTTGCACCGCGTCAGACAGGCCGGTGCCGTAGTCGCCCACCGCATTGCCGAACGAGCGCACGCGCGCCAGTTGCTCGGCCTGCGCGCGGGGCACGCCCTGCTTGCGCAGCTCCTGGCCAATCTGCGCGGTGTTTCGTGCGATCACATTGCCGGGCTCGGCCGTGGCGGCCTGGGCCACGGCGCGGTCCAGCAGCGCCATCAGCGCGGGGAACTGGTCACGGTACGAGCCGGTGATGCTCATGAGCACATCGACGCGCGGGCGTTTCAACTCATCGGCAGCAATGGTCTCGACCCGCGCCGGGCGGCCCGCGTCGTCCCACACCGGGCGCATGCCCAGCGCCACCAGGGCCTGCGCTTCCATGATGCCCTGGTGGCGCAGTGTTTCGCCCGCCCACAGCGACAGCGCCATGCGCTCTGGCGCCTGGCCGTTGTGGCGCGACTGGTAGTCCTTGAACCAGTCGTTGAACAGCGTCTGCGCCACGGCATACGCCTGACGTGTGGGCAGGCGGCTCGGGTCCAGCCCCGTGAGGTTGCGGCCTGTGGGCAGGCTGTCGGGGTTGCGGATGGGATCGCCACCGTAAGCAGCGGGCAGGTAGCGCCCATCCAGCGCAGCCAGCAGGCCGGGCAGCTCGCCCTCCGTGGCCAGCAGGCGCTCCAGCTCCTGCGCGCGCTGGGCCAGCTGCAGCAGCGCGGGCGTGTCGATGGGTTGGCGCGCGGCGCGGTTGGGCACATGGTCTTCGGCGCGCACCAGGCCGTCCTGTGCTGGCGGCGCATCAGGCAGCGCGGGGCGCAGGTCCAGCCTGCTTGCGGCCTCGGCGTCCTTCAACGCCACCTCCAGCCAGCGCGCGGGGCGCGCGGCCAGCACGGCGTCGTGCTTGATGAGGAAGGCTTCGTCGATGTCCTCGCCCAGCGCCTCGATCAGCGGCTTGCGCAGCGCCTGCAGGATGGTCTCGCGCCGCTGCTCGGGCGCGGGCACGCGGCCGAACACGGCCAGGCCCTTTGGCTGCGAGCTCTGCGCGAGCTGGTCCAGGTACGGGTGCAATAGTTCGAGGAAGCCACTGAAGTCGGCCGCGATGCGCTCGGCGCTCCAGCCCAGGTCGCGGTGCAGCTGGTGCTCCACGAACTGCGCCACCAGCTGCTTTTCGAGCGCGCGGCGCGTGGGGCCTTCGTCCACGGTTTCCCATTCGTGCATCACCTCGTGCATGTGGGCCATGCGCGCCTCAAAGCCTGCCGGGGCGAACACCGGCGTGCGGTGGCTCACCAGCACCGCGCGGCCCCGGCGCTTGGCCGTGAGGGCCTCACCCAGGTTGTCCACGATGTAGGGGTAGACCACGGGCAGGTCGCCCAAGGGCAGCAGCGCGTCGTCGTGCACCTCCAGCGCACGCGCCTTGCCGCCGGCCCATTCCTGCGTGCCATGGGTGCCAAAGTGGATCAGCGCATCGGCCTCCAGCTGCGCCCACAGGTACACGGCCAGGTAATGGTGCGACAGCGGCGCCTTGCTCTTGTGCATAAACGGGTTCTGGCCCAGGCGCAGTGTTTCTTCGCGCGGGGGCTGGGGCAATACCAAGAGTTTGCCCACCTGCAGGCGCGGGATGACGAACACCTTTTCGCCCTGCCACTCGACCACGTAGCGGCTCTTTGCGGAAGTGCCCCAGTGCGCGTTCATGCGCTCGCGCACGGCCTTGGGCAAGGTGGCCAGATGCTGCTCATAGCGCGCCAGGGGCAGCGCGGCGGCCTGGCCGCTTTGCAGCAGCGCGCGCACATCGGCGCCGGGGTAGTAGGCGGCGAGCAGCGGTTTGAGCCCATCAATCCAGCCCTGCTCGGGCACACGCTCAGTACGGTAGCCCGCCTGGGCCAGGCCGCCAGAGACCTGTTCCAGGCTGCGCGGCACGTTGAGGAACGAGGCGCCAAAGTTGGTGCCACCCGGCGGGTAGTTGTAGACCATGGCCACCAGGCGCTTGTCGGCGGCGGGTTTGATCTGCAGTGCGATCAGCCGCCGCGCCTTGGCCGCC